>CATPBP010000187.1 GCA_955652675.1 Candidatus Dormiibacterota bacterium | reverse complement strand
TGGCCGCCCTGGTCGGGTATCAGGCGATGTTCTGGATCCTGCCCGCCCTCTTTGCCGCGGCGCTGGGAGCCAGAACGGCAGAGTGGCGCAGCCGCACTGCCAGGCCACCAGGCCGTTAAGGCCCCCCTCCCAGCCCTCCCCCCGCGATGCGGGTGGAGGGCGTATTGTCAGCGAGCTGTTGGGTTGCCGGGTGCGGCCCCGGACCCTGCTCTGCGGTCAGCAGGCGGTCCAGATTCTCCTGCTTTGTGAGTTGACGCACGTAGGTCTTGGTGGCCGGCGGGTCGGGAGCAAGGGTTCTCCCAAGGTGAGGCTGCAGCTGAGATTCGTCGAGCAGACCCAGGTGCTCCAGAGCGCAGATGGCCGCCCCCCTGGCTGAGGCTTCGCGATCTTTGCCCGCGGCTACCGGCTTGCCCGTGCGATCTCTCGCTCCAGCCTTGTCCTGTCAACCGATAGATGTTGCCGCCATTGCTGAGCGCACCACCCACCACCGGCCGCTCGCGATCGAGCCGGTAGCACCACAGTCCGGGCGCTCATGGACTGACCTTTCTGCCGCTGTACTTTCGGGGGCTCTGCGCGTCCTCTATCGCGGCGCTCCGCCAGAGCAGCTTCCAGCGCCAGAACGTGGCTCGAGATCCTCCTACTATCGCTCCGCATGTCGATCAGGCCGGCTCTTCTCGCCGACGCCCTTGAAGAACGTATAGCAGAACACGCCACCCGCCTCGGTCGTTCGGTGGAGGTCCTGGACACCTGCATCAAAGCTTTCCGGCTCAATCAGTTCAGCTGCAATCGCGGACTCGCGGATGCCCTCGATCATCGCGGTGAACGTCTTCCTCGTGAAACCATCCACCAGATCAGGCCGGCTCGAATCCACATATACCATCCGAGGAGAGACTCGGACCGCGTCGAAGCGCGCCTCCACCATCAAGGGGTAGAGCTGCCGTCCGATCAGTGCGTTGCCGCCCGCCTCCCGCTGCTTCTGGACCAGGCACTGGATTGCCGCGTGTGCATCCCGGCTATCGGGGAAGAAGTAAGTCGACCCATGATCACCCTCGATAATGGTGATTGTGCCGCCGGGCTTTAGCAGCCCCCTGAGAATTGTCAAGGCCTCAACGGGCCGCGAGAGGTGCTCCAGGACGAAACAGACGAAAGCGTGGTCGAACGACTCAGCTTTGAACGGCAGGGCGAAGATGTCCGCCTGCAGGAACTCCACGTTGCCAAGTTCAGCCTGGTCGACCCTTCGCCTGGCTTCCGCGACCGAATCCGCGGAGATATCAACCGACGTGAACCGGGCATCCGGACTCCGCTGAGCGAGGGTGACCGTCTGGGCGCCTACGCCACAGCCAACCTCCAGCACCATGCTGCCGGCTGGGTATGCGGTGTCGGTGTGCAGTAGATCGACCAGTGTTCCGGCTTGGTCCTGCAGGCGCTCGTTCTCCCGCGGGTGATAGCCGTGTACGTACGTGCCGCTCATGGTTCCATTCTCGTTTGCGCCCAAGCGTCGGTTTCAGCAGCTGATGGCGTCGGACACGCGGACCGTCGTCGGGCCGGCGCTGGAGTGCACCTCCAGGCATCCGAGCCGGTTGCCCGCCGCATCGAGCAAAAGCCAGCGTTCTGAGGTTTGCGCGGGTCCTGTTCGCACGCTCTTGCCGGGCGATAGTTCGAAGCGGACCAGCATGGTCGTGCAGGGTGCCCGACAGGGACCGACCGTGACCATGGCGCCCGTGTCGTTGAGTATCGATCCGGCCGGCGGGGCAAGCTCGCCGGCGGTTCGGAAGCGAGAGATGGCGCCGGCGGCCACCAGCACGCAGGCCGCGGCCGCACAGAGCAAAAGGATCGGTGCGAGGCTTCGGCTCCCCAGGCGCCGTGTCCCAGTGGTCCGGCCGCCCGGCTTTGGCTCCGCCGCGGCTAGCGCGCCACCAGCGCCCAGCGGCGATACACGTCGGGACGGACGTGCTTGCGGCTGGGCAGCTTCTGCCGTACAGCCTGGACGCGTTGGGGATCGATCTCCCCGGCGATCACCTGCTCGGTCTCGCCTGCCCTGGCCACCGTGACGCCCATGGGGTCGACCAGCATGCTGGAGCCCGAGTAACCGGCGCCGACCTGGTCGGCGGCCGCCAGATAGACAGTGTTCTCGATCGCCCTTGCCCTGACCAGGACCTCCCACTGAGATTCCTTGAGCAGCCCGTGGACCCAGGCGGCGGGCAGCAGGATCGCGTCGGCGCCCTCGGCGGCGAGCCTGCCGGACAGCTCTGGAAAGCGGACGTCATAGCAGGTCTGGACCCCGAAGCTGAGATCGTTCTGCCGGAAGACCAGCGTGTCGCCGGAGCCCGGCTCGATGCGCTCCGACTCCATATGGCCGAAGGCGTCGAAGAGGTGGATCTTCCGGTAGCAGCCGATCAGGACGCCGTCTGCGCCCAGCACCACGATCGTGTTGTAGACGCGGTCGCTGCCCGGTACCGACTCGAAGATGCCGGCGACCACCGTCAGTCCGTTCTCCCTGGCGGCCCTGGAGAGCCCGTCGACGAAGGGGCCGTCGAGAGGCTCGCCGTCGGGGGCCAGGCTCCGGAGGGGCTCGAAGCTGACCATGGCGCCTTCGGGAAACAGGACCAGCTCAGCCCCCATCGCCCTGGCCTCTCGCGTCATCGAGACGATCCGCCGCAGGTTGGCCGCCTTGTCGACGGAAGCGCCGAACTGACCCAGCGCGATCCTCACACGACCATGCTAGCGCCGGCAATCACGCATCTCCCTTCCCATTGCGGGGAGGTCGAACCAGCCTCTAGCCGCCCAGGTAGGTGAGTAGGAGGTCGGTGGTGAAGCCGGCCAGGAAGCCGGCGAGGACGCCTGTGGCCAGCGCGCGAGGCGTGTTCAGCCGCTTGCAGACCCCGAACATCTCGTTGATCACGTAGATCAGCGCCCCGCCCGCGAGGGCGAGGAAGAGCACGAAGGCGTAGGGCGAGACGAAGTTGAAGCCGAGGACGGTCCCGAGGAAGGTGGGGCCGCCGCCGATCAGGCCGGCCAGGCCCAGGAAGGCCCAGCTGGGCCGCTCCTCCCGGGAGGCCAGAGGCGCTGCCACGCCCAGTCCCTCGGTGATGTTGTGAAGACCGAAGCCGATCACGAGCACGCCTGTGAAGGCCAGCGCGCCGGCCGCCGCCGACTGGCCGATGGCCAGCCCCTCGCTGAAGTTGTGCAGGCCCAGGCCGGTGGCGATCATGACGGCCAGCGCGCGGGCGGAGGGCAGCGCCGGTGACTTGGCCGCCACGGCTGCGCCCGGGCCTCGAGGCTCCCGGCGTGCCAGGCGGCTCCCGAACTGCCGGTTGAACCAGGTCAGGCCGAGCAGTCCCACCGCAAGTCCGCCGACGTAGACCCCGGTCAGGCCGGCAAAGCCCGCGAACTGGCCCTGGTGGACCTTCTCCAGGGCGGCTCTGACCGGCTCGCCCGCCTTGGTCAGGATGTCGATCAGCAGGAAGATGAGGACGCCGGTGGCCACCGCGTTCAGAAAGCCCTGGATCGAGACCTTCAGGCCCCGCACCCGGGCCACGGGCAGCCCCAGGAATATCGTGAGGCCGGCCAGGCCCCCCAGGATCGCCACCGTCGTCTGGCTCAACGAATCGACTCCCTACCAAGCCCTCTGTGAGTATCCACTAACCCTCAGATTAGTACATGCTAACGCACCGGGCGGCGAGGCCTTCGAGATCGCCAGAGGTAGGCGGCCGCCCCGAGCAGCAGGAGGGCGACCAAAGCGCCGACGATCAGCGGTATCGCCGGGACTGAGCCCAGGCGGCTCGCGGCGGGGGAGGCCGAAGGAGCTGCGCGGGCGCTCGAGCTGGGCCTGGCCGTCGGCGTGGGACTCGAGCTTGGGCTCGGAGCCGGACGAAGGCGGGCGAGGTTGCTGTTGCCCTCGGCGAAGGCCGTCTGCTCCAGCTGCTCCTGGTGCGGGCCCTGGTAGCGGAGCACCGAGAGGCCCTGGTTTATGTCGGCGACGTAGATCAGGCCGTCGCGGATGATGGGGTAGCTCCAGGTCAGTGTCGCTGTGGCCCCCAGCTGTGGGTCGCGGGCCCCGGGATCGACGGCCTGGGGCCTGAACTGAGCAAGGCGGACCGGCTGGGAGGGGTTGGAGAGGTCGAAGACCTGGAGCCCGTTCGAGTACCAGCTGACCAGCGCCAGGTCGCCGACGATTGTCGGGTTGTGGCTGGTGTAGGTCGCGACCGGGCTCGCGCAACCGGCGCCAGCCTCCTCCGGCACGGCGAGCGTGCTCACCTCGCGGGGCTGGGCCGGGTTGGAGACGTCCACCAGCCTGGCTGGCCCGTGGCAGGCTGGCGGGTAGCGTTCGTCCGTCACGATCACAAGGTCCCGGCCTGGCACGGGGACGGCGCTGTGCACGTTACCGCCCGCGGCCGGGCGGAGGACGGCCGAGGGCGGCGTGAACAGGTTGAGCTGGGGGTTCGGCTGCCCTGTGGTGAACTGGCTGGCGTCGGCCACAAGCATTCCTCCCGTCCACAGCGAGAGAAAGGCGCGGCGGCCGTCGTCGCTCAGCGCGATCGAGTGCAGGAGTCCGAGGGGCGGCGACCAGCTGCCCGCCAGCCGCGGCGCGGCCGGATCGCTGGCATCGATGATCTGGAGGTCGCCTGCCCGGCCGCTGAACATCGTCGTGAAGAGGAGGAGGCGGTCGCCGTCCGGCTGCTGCCAGAGGTAGAACTCGTGCGGTGCTCGGCTCCCGAAGTCGTAGCTGCCGACGGCCGTAGGCTGGGTGCAGTCGCCTTCCCAGCGATAGAGGTCGAGGCGGTTCACGCCGCCGCGGCCCAGTGAGTAGCTGAGCACGACGAGCAGCTTGCGGGCGGCCACCGTCCGGAGCTCTCGGGAGGTGGTGGCCGCCCGTCCCGGGATGGCGCCCGCGGTGCGTGGGTGCGTCGGGTCGGAGACGTCCACGATCTCGACCGCGCCCTGCCCCCGGCTGCCCACGTAGGCACAGTGGTCGGCCAGCGCCAGGGCTGAGTTGAGGCCCCGGGCGCCCAGGTCGTCATGGCCGACCTCCTGCAGCGAGGCGGCCGTGTCTGCGGCCACCCCCGGCGACGGCAGCAGGGCGGCGACGAGGCTCAGACCGGCCAGCGCGGCGGCCAGCGCGGTCCTGGTCCGCGTCAGAGAGGCGACGAAGGCGGCACCCCTTCGGCCCGAAGTCGAGGCCTCCGTCGGGGCGGCAGCGCCGATTCACCGCGCGGCGCGGCCAGCGACACCGCCAGGCAGAGGAAGGCGGCGGAGGTGAACACCACGCCGGTCAGAGCCGCGTGCAACAGCTCACCGCTCAGCGAGTAGCGGGAGAGCACAAGGAAGGCGCCCGCGGCTCCCTGCAGGAGCAGCATCCCGATCAGGAGACAGGCCCCGGTCGACAGATCGCGCCGGTCCGGCTCGAGACGGCGGTAGGCGATGAGCAGCGCGAGGGCGAGCAGGAGGGCCGCCAGCGCGGCACCCCGGTGGGCCAGGTTGACTGCGACGCCGGTCCAGCTACCTCCTGAGGGACACGCCGGCCAGCCGGCGCAGGCTCCGGCGGCGCCGGCGTGGCGGATGTAGGCCCCGCTGTAGACGAGCAGGTAGAGGTACGCGGTGACCCCCCAGGTGGCCAGCCGGAGACCTCCCCAGAGCGGCGATCCCGACCGCATCTCCCCCTGCCGCCATATGTAGACGGTGGTCAGCGCCACGGAGGCGAGCGCGATCAGCGAGATGCCGAAGTGGAGGGCCAGCACCACGGGCTGCTGGGGGTACTTGACCGCCCAGGCGCCCATCCCAGCCTGCAGCAGCAGCGATCCCAGCATGAGCGGCGCCAGCAGCCAGACCGGCCTCTGCTCCCGGAACAGCGCGAGCACGGCGACCGTCAGCGCCAGGATCAGGATGCCTTCCACTCCGGTCACCGCCCGGTGGCTGAACTCGATGGCCGTGGCGAGCGCGAAATCCGGGATGAAACGGCCGTGACAGAGTGGCCAGTCCCGTCCGCAGCCCTCTGCGGAACCGGTGGTGGTCACGGTCGCCCCCATGACCAGGACGAGGAACATCCCCAGCGTCGCGGCCACCCCAAGCCAGCCGACCGCCGGTCTCACCCAGCCGTCGCGCTTCACGTGCTGAGGTTACCCGGACGGGCCGCAGGGTGGCGGCTGCTAGGCTTGGAATACCGTCGCGCGCCTGGACGGTCTCAGGAAACATGACACCGAGCACTCAACATCGTCCCCTTGTCGGGATGACCGTCGGAGCCGTCCTCGAATACACGGGGCTGCCCTACTTCGGCCTCAACGGCCAGTACGTGGCTGCGCTCAACGCGGCGGGTGCCGACGTCATCCTGCTGCCCGCCGGCCAGCCGGCGGCCGCGGCGATTCTGGACAGGCTGGACGGAGTTCTCTTCCCGGGCGGTCTGGACGTCGACCCTTCCCACTACGGGGAGGAGCCGACGCCGGCCCTGGGCCGCGTCAACTCCGACCTGGACGAGCTGGAGCTGCCCCTGGTCAGGCAGGCAGTGGAGCTCGGGCTGCCCATTCTGGGCGTGTGCCGCGGTCACCAGATGGTGAACGTCGCCCTGGGCGGGACGCTCTACCAGGACATCACCGCCGAGGGAGTGAGCAGCTTCGACCACTGGGCGCCTCTGGAGAAGGGCCGCGACTACCTGGCCCACACCATCCGCCTGGAGCCGGACTCCTACCTCCGGGAGATCGTCGGTCGCGACGAGATCGAGGTCAACAGCTTCCACCACCAGGCGGTCAAGCGGGTGGCGCCGCGCCTGCGGCCGAACGCGGTGAGCCCTGACGGAGTGGTCGAAGGCCTGGAATCGGTGGATGGCCTGGTGCTGACGATGCAGTGCCATCCGGAGTCGCTGGCTCCCTCGACCGACTGGGCTCGGGCGCTGTTCGAGGCGTTCGTGTCCGCCGCCGCGGTCAGGAGCAGACAGGGGACTGAAATCGTGGGGGGAACCCAGGTTCCCCCCACGGGCCCACCCTCCTCGCGGGAGTGGGGGTGGGCGTCGGAGAAAACAACGCATACGGCCGGAGTGAATCCGGCCGTTCATGGCGACGCTTGATATCGCGGGGGGACCCCAGGTTCCCCCACGGAGGCCCTCTCCTCGCGGGAGTGGGCGTCGGAGAAACAACTCATACGGCCGGAGTGAATCCGGCCTTTCATGGCGACGCCTAGTTCAGATTCCCCTGGGGGCTGCCCTCGGCTGAGCGGCTGGCGGTGGTGGACGGGGTAGCGCCGCGGCCTTGGAACCGATATCGTTTCGGGGGCGCGGCCCTGGTCGCGCTTGGAGGGAGAACAAAAGCTGAGCGTTCGGAGCCATCCCGAGCAATCCGCGGTCACTTCGGCCACCCCGGCCGCAGCTAAGGCCGACGGGCTTGTGCAGGCGCGCCCGGCGCCCGGTGGCCCCGGTGCGCCGCGCAGGGGACTGACCACCGCTGAGGCAGCGGAGCGCCGCCGCCAGGGCAGCTCGAACCTGATCGGAGCACGGTCCCCGGGCCGCCTCGTCAGGCAACTCCTGCAATCGCTGACCCAACCGCTGGTGCTGCTCCTGGTGGCCGTCGCCATCGGCTTCGCCGCCCTCGGCAGAGGCCCGGACGGTCTGCTGGTCGTGGTCGTGGCGCTCGCGGTAGTGCTCGTCGAGACCTGGACCAGGTGGCGGGCCGACCGCGCGATCATCGCTCTGACGCGGCTCTCGGCGCCCCGGGCACTGGTCTGGCGGGACGCGAAGCTGCGCGAGATGGCTCCTGATGAGCTGGTCATGGACGACATGGTTCTGCTCAAATCCGGCTCCCGAGTCCCGGCCGACGGCCGGCTGGTGGAGAGCCGAAACCTGATGATCGACGAGTCGGTGCTGACCGGCGAGTCGCAGCCGGTGGAGCGCGGCGTCGGCCCGCATGAAAACGCGAAGCTGCTGGGCGGAAGCAGCGTGGTCCGCGGCTGGGGGGTGGCCGTGGTCACCGCCGTGGGCAGGGAGTCGACGCTTGGCCAGGTCGCGGCGATGATCGGCGAGGCCGAGACGCCGGACACCCCGCTCCAGATCCAGATGACGCGCCTCGGTCGGCGGCTGCTCCTGGCCGCGGTCCTGGTGAGCGTGATGGTGGCGGCCTCCGGCGCACTGCGCGGCCAGGCGCCGGCGGAGATGCTGACCCGCGGGCTGACCCTCACCTTCGCGAGCGTCCCGGCGGAGCTTCCGATCCTCGTCATGGTGCTGCTCGGCCTGGGCTCTCGAGGCTTGGCGGGCCAGGGGGCGATCGTGCGCAAACTGAGCGCGGCGGAGACGCTCGGCTCCACCACTCTGATCTGTACCGACAAGACCGGGACCCTGACCGAGAACCGTGTCACCCTGACGGGCGTCCTCACCGCCTCCGAGGTGCTGGAGCCCGCCGAGGGTCAGGAGGGCAAGCAGGAGCGGCTGGGGCGGGTCATGCACTTCGCGCAGCTGGCCAGCGAGCCGACCGAAGAATCCTGGCTTGCCGATCCAACCGACGTGGCGGTCTGGCGGTCGGCGAGCTGGGATTGGCCCGACCCCATCGCACGCTTCAGCTTTGACAGCTCTCGCCGCCTGGCCTCCGGTTTGACCCAGCTCGACGGCCACTTCCTGGTCGGGGTCAAGGGCGCTCCTGAGGCGGTGCTGGTGAGGTCCGCCAGCTGGTACTCCGCGCAAGGGGTCGAGTTCCTCGACTCAGAGCAGAAGAGTCGCGTGCTGACCTCGGCCCGGCAGCTGGCGGCGGGGGGCGCCCGGGTGCTGGCGGTCGCCTCCCGCTCCCTGGCCAAGCCGCCCTCTGGCGGCCCTTCCAGGCTGGAGGAACAGCTGACATTCGAGGGTCTGATGGCCTTCGACGACCCGCTGCGGCCAGAGGTCCCCGGCGCCGTTCGAGAGCTGCAGCGCGCCGGAGTGCGAGTGACGATGATCACCGGGGACCAACCGGCCACTGCCAACTCCATCGCTCGGTCCGCCGGTCTGTCGGGACCGGTCCTGATCGCCGCCCAGGCCAAGGTCTGGACCGACCAGGAGCTGGCCAAGTGGGTCTCCGAAGGCTGCATAGTCGCCCGGGCAAGGCCCGAGGACAAGCTGCGCATCGTCAGGGCGGCGGCGGGGGCGGGCGAGATCGTCGCGGTGACCGGGGACGGCGTCAACGACGCTCCCGCGCTGGAGGCTGCCGCGATCGGCGTCGCCATGGGCCGGACCGGGGCGGACGTGGCCCGCGAGGCGGCGGATCTGGTCCTTTCCGACGACAGCTTCGCCACCCTGGTGCGGGCCATGGGCCAGGGCCGCCGGCTCTACGAGAACCTGCGCAAGGCGGTCCGCTACTACCTGGGCGTCAAGCTGGCGCTGGTCGCAGTCTCGCTGCTGATCGCGGCGATCGGGCTGCCGCTGCCCTTCCTCCCGCTGCACATCATGATCATCGAGCTCCTGATCGGGCTGGGCGCCGCCATCGCCTTCGTCAACCAGGCGCCGGAGGGCGACGAGATGAACCGTCCGCCCCGGAACCCGAGAGCGCCCTTCTTCGACCGGCGCATGGTCACGGGCATCCTGACCGGCGGCCTGACGCTGGCCGGCCTGGCCGGCGGGGCGTTCCTCCTCGGCTACCCCTGGCTGGGCCTGCCGGGCGCCCGCTGCCTGGCTCTCATCACCTGGCTGATAGGCCACGTCGCGCTGGGGGTGGCGATGGGCTGGGAGCGGCGCCGCGTCACCATCGCTGATCTGCGCGCCAACCCCGCCCTTGTCCTCTGGGGGGCCACGGCGGCGGGTCTGGTCGTCCTCCTGGTCGCGATCCCACCCGTGCAAGCGCTCCTGCAGGTGGGTCCGGTCCCTCCGCGGGCGGCGGCCGTGGCAGTCCTGGCGGGCGCGATCCTCCCCTTCTGGCTCGAGATCCCCAAGCGCCTGAGCCGGCTGCGCGCCCTTACTTAGCCACCTGGAGCGGCTCCGGCGGGGCCGTCACCTTGCCGACCAGCTCCTGCACCTTGCGGCGCGCGTCGCCGAGCTCCGGTGTGTCGGCGCGAGCCCGCTCCAGCCGCTGCTTGGCTTCGTCGATCTCTCCGAGCAGGCCGGCGTCGGCCTCTATGCGGGCCAGCTCGGCCTCGGATCCCTCGATCCCGGAGCGGTCGCGGGTGACCGTCTCCAGCTCGTTCTCCGCCTTCCGCGCCCTGCCCTCGCGCTCGTGCCGGGCCGCTATCGCCTCCCGGGAGTGCTCCGTCACCACCGCGGCGAACCGCTTGGCACCCTTCTCCTGTCCGGGCGGCGAAGCCCAGAGCAGGGCCCCGGTCGATCCGGTGATGAGCAGAAAGAGAGTTGAACTGCCCTCGCTGAGCGCGGTCAGGAAGTTCTCCGCCTCGGGCGTCTCCAGCAAAACCAGGTCGGAGAGCGTGTTCCGGTGCTCTCGCCAGAGCTGGGGGGCGGTGTCCGCATAGGCGCTCAGTCCGGCCGCCGGCAGCCGCCCGTTCGGCGTCTCCAGGAGCGTGGCGTGGAGGCGGAGCAGGCCGAGGCCGGCCTTTAGCTCGCCCGAGCCGGGAGTGAGCACTGAGCGCAGGCGTCCCCGCGCCTCCGCCACCGCCCAGGCGTGCCCCGCCTCGGCGGCCTCGACCGCACGCCGGGCCTCTTGCAGGGCCTTGAGCCTGGCCTCCTCTGCCGCGGCCAGCGCCTTCTGGGCGGCCACTGCCGAGTCCGCTCGCATCCGTTCGGCCTCGTCGACCTCGGCCAGCCCGTTGGTGAGGAGGGCCGCCCGCTCGTCCAGGTTGCGGGCAGCTCCCAGGATGTCGTCGGCCTCCTTGACGCTCGGCTGGGGGGCCTCTCGGCCCACCCGCGCGGTCAGCGCCCGGTACTCGGAGCGCAGGGCGTCGCGCTCCTCCTCGAGCTGGCGGCGGTCGCCGTAGGGAACGCCGCGCCGGCCCAGGATGCCTCCGCCACGAGCCGCCTGGCCGTCGCTGGAGAGCGCGTCGTCGACCCGGCGCAGCCGCTCGCCCACCTCGCGCGCCTGGTCCGCAAGGTCACGGAGGCCGCCCTCGGGTTGCCAGTCGGCGATTCGTATGGCGAGGTAGGCGCCGGCCTCCGCGTAGCGATCTTCGGCCAGTACCGCCAGGGTGGCGGCCAGGTCCTCCGGCCTCCTTCCCTCGAGGCTGACGCTGGGTCGCCAGCGGCCGCCGTCCCATTTCCAGAGGCCGTCCTCGGTCGTGGCCGGGATCCAGCGCCGGCCGTTCCACCACCAGTTGCCGTCGCGAGACAGGAGCCTGCGAGCCTGGCCGGACGACTGGACCTCGGCTTTGCCGTCCGAGGGCGCGCCGGCGCCACTTCCGGCCGCAGCGCGGCCTGCTGTCTCCCCCGTCTCGGCGGAGGCGGCGGTGGCATGGTCGTTGGGGCTCATGTCTTCTCCCCCTCCCCCTCTAGGTGTCATGTACATTCGGACTCAACCCGGGCGTGATCTCTCACCCCCGGCCCAGCCACGCGATGGGCCCCAGCCTACGTATTAGCCTACCCGTGCAGGAGTTTAGTCCTTAGATCGGGTCGAGGGAACCACCGCGTGGCCCACCTCGGCTGGGCCTTTGTCACGCACCCGCTCCCTGCCCGAAAGGGAAAGGGATTTTTTTGGGGGCAGGAGTACACTGCTAAGAACTCGGACGCGACCGGTTCTCGAACATGCCAGACGATCTCTACAAGCAGGACCGTGTGCTCAGGCTCACGCGTGAGCTCGTCCTCTTCCAGGCGATACCTCACGGCCTGACCAGCCGCGACCTGGCCGAGCGCATGGAGATCAGCCAGCGTCAGGCGCAGCGCGACATCCGGTCCCTGGAGCGTGACCTGGAGGTGCCTTTCGTGCAGATCGGCGCCCGCTGGAAGGTCCCCGAGGGGTACTGGCTCCGGCCGGTCAACTTCAGCCTCCACGAGGCGATGGCGATGCTGCTCAGCGCGCGGTTGATGTTGCGGTTCTCGGACCGCTACAACGGCTTCGCCGTCGCCGCCTACGAGAAGGTGGCCGCCGTTCTCCCGCCGCCCATCAAGGCCCCGATCATGGAGGCAGTCGACCTCATGGCCGCCCGGCCCGCGGACCCGGCCTACATGAGGCTGCTCGCCTCCCTGACCGCAGCCTGGGCCGAGCGCCGCAAAGTGGTCATCGAATACACGACGGAGGACACCTTCGAGCGCGTGGTGTGGCCGCTCTTCCTGGAGCCCAACGCAACCGGACACAGCTGCTATCTGCTCGCCTGGGACCAGAAGCGTCGCGCCGTCCGCAGCTACAAGCTGGAGCGGATCTCCTCGGTCACCGTCCTGGAGGAGCGCTTCGACCCTCCACTCGGATTCTCGGTCGGCAAGCATCTGGCGCATGCCTGGGGCATCTGGACCTCCGAGCAGCCGGTCGACGTCGTCCTCCGCTTCGACGCCAGCGCCGCCCGCCGGGTGCGGGAGACGGTCTGGCATCCGAGCCAGCGCCTGGAGGAGCTGCCGGACGGCGGCGTTCGCCTCCGCCTGCTGGTCTCGGAGCCGGCCGAGATCCGGCACTGGATCCTGGGTTGGGGCCGAGCCTGCCTGGTGGAGGCGCCGGCATCGCTCAGAGAGGAGATTGCGGCCGAGGCCGCGGCCATGGCTCGGACCTACGAGGCGGAGCCGGTGGCCGCCGAAGCCGGGGTGGGCCTTGTGGAAGCAAGGCCCAGTCAGTCCAGCGAGAACCCTCGCCGTTCAGCCTGAGGGCTCCTGGATCAAGGCCAGCAGCCGTGCGTCGATCCGGCGGCCGTGCCGGTCGAGGCCGAGCTCGTCCATCATCGCCTCCACGAGCTCGTCGTCGGTTCGTAGCCGGCCGTCGCTTCGAATCCAGGCCAGCAGCCGGCGCAGCTCGGCCTCACGGTAGTCGTCGATCGGCTGGCTTCGGGCCACCCTCGGCCGGGATCCGGCGCGCATCGGACCCGCAGGGTCGCCCTGTCCCGGCTGTAGCGCGGCGGCCGCCGGCAGGACAGCCTCGGGCTCGTGGGCGGCGGCCAGCTCCTCGTGATAGGCGCGGAGGATCCGCTCGAGCTCCTGGTCGCGGCGGCTGAACCAGTCCGGCGACCAGACGCGAAGGAAGCGCCAGCCCCGCGCTTCCAGGTGCTCCTGGCGGAGCCGGTCGCGGTCCCGGGCCGTCGCCGCCGAGTGGTAACCGGCACCGTCGGTCTCTATCGCCAGCAGGCAGCGTCCCTCGTCGCCGGGATGGCGCACCACCAGGTCGATCCGGTAGCGCGAGGCGCCGAAGCGAGGCATCGCCTGCAGGCCGGCCGCCTCCAGCGCCTCCTGCAGTTGCTGCTGGAGGTCGTCCTGCTCCGCCGCCGGGAGACCCTCCTGGCTGAAGAGGCGCCCGCCGGAGGCGGCGTACTGCAGGTAGAGCCGGAGGAGCTCGACGCCCCACCTGTTCGAGCGCGCCGGATCCATATCGAGGTGGCCGAAGGACGAGACAACCGTTATGCGCTGGCGGGCGCGGGTCACGGCCACGTTGAGCCGCCGGTGGCCCCCCTCCGTGAGCAGCGGTCCGAAGCGGTAGGGGAGCCTGCCGCCGGCGTCCTTGCCGTAGCCGATGGAGAGCACGATCTCGTCGCGCTCGTCACCCTGCACCCGCTCCAGGTTCTTGACGAAGAACCTCTCGGCGGAACCGGCGTCCATGAACTCTTCGAGTTGGGGATCCTGGTCCCGCCGGCGGGCCAGCTCCGACTCGATCCGGTCGGCGTGCTTGATGCCCATGGTGATGACGCCGAGGCTGGCCTGCGGCCGGGTGCGCGCGTGCTCCGCCACCAGATCGGCGACATGCCGCACCTCGGCTGAGGAGGACTCCTCCTCGGCGCCTCCCGGCCGGTCCTGCTCGACCTGGAGGTGCCTCACCACAGGTGTCTGCCAGCTGGAAGAGGGGAAGGTGACCAGCCTGCGGTCGTAGACGTACTCGTTGGAGAAGGCGATGAGCCTTTCGTCGCGGCTCCGGTAGTGCCAGTCGAGCTGCCAGCGGGGGAGGAAGCTGCCGAGCACGTCCAGGATGCTCTCGAAGCCCTCGGTGTCCTCGGCCTCACCGGCTCCCTGCTCCTCGCCCCGGTCGGCCGCGAAGAACTGCGTCGGTGGCAGCTGGTGGGGATCCCCCGCCACCACCAGGGAGCGGCCGCGGAGGATGGCCGCGATGGCGTCCTCGGGGAGAACCTGGCTGGCCTCGTCGAAGACCACGACATCGAAGTGCTGACGGTTGTCGCCCAGGATCTGGCTCACCGCCAGCGGGCTGGCCATCCAGCAGGGCTTGACAGCGGTGACCGCGTCGGGCGCCCGCCGCATCAGCTCGCGGAAGGGCAGGTGGCGCGAGCGGAGGCCGGCCTGGCGTCGCAGCAGCAGCCACTGGTCGCGGTGCGCGTTGGCGGTCTCGATGGCGCGTTCCCCATAGGCGCGCCGCACCCGCTCGATGGAGACGTCCAGCAGCCGGCGGTCGAGCGCTTTGAACTCCTGCACCACCTTGTCGTGCTCGCGGCCGTTGAAGACGGCCAGCTCCGGCTCCTCCAGCAGCAGCTGGTCGACGCAGGACGCCACCCAGGCGTGACGCAGGTCGGGGACCCAGGAGGCGACGCCGGGCCGCACCGCCTTCAGCTCTTCCACGTAGGCGCGCGCGCCGAGGTCCGCGATCTCGCGCTCATAGGCGCGCAGCGAGGGAATCTGGGGTGGCGCCTGGCTGTCCGCGGCCAGCCGTGCGAGCAGGCTCGCTAGGTCGGGTAGCGCCGCCGAGGCAGGCGGGGTGGCGACGTAGCGCTGGAGCTGCTCCAGCGCCTCGACGGCGGCCTTCCAGGATTCACGCAGCGAACCCGCATGCGCGTAGGGGATTGGCCGTCCGGCCTCCGCCAGCTCCGCCCAGGCCGAGCGCAGCTCGAGGGCCGCGGTGGCCTCCGCCGCCAGCGTCGGGGTCCGCGCCGCGGCCCGGCGCAGAGACCGGAGGGTGCGCCTCGCCGCTCGGTAGTCCGAGCTGGTCAGCGCGGCCCAGGCGGCGGCCAGCGGGCTCCCCGCCGGGCGCAGGTCGGCCGCCAGCTTCTTCAGGTCCTGGTCGAAGATCTCGGGCCCGTAGAGCTCCGCCAGGCGGTTGGCCTCTTCCAGGGCGCTTTGCAGCGGCCAATAGCCGTCCAGCCTGTCCGGCGGGCGAACCGAGAGGGCTGCGACGCAGTCCGCGGTCTGGCGCTGCAGCTCCGGCCAGAGCACGCGATGCAGGCGGTCGGCCAGGTCGACCGCCTCCCGCACGGCGCCAGCGTCGGCGAGATCGGCGTCAGTCCACGGGGAGCCGGAGCTGCGAAGGAAGAGCGATGGCTCAGCGGCGGCGCGCTCCAGCAAGCCCTCGACGCGCCCCAGCACCTCGCGCGTCATCCCCTCCAGCTGGGTCCCCCGCCAGCGCACCCCGCTGCGGGCGCCGGAGGCCTCCACCGTCTGGAGATGGCCGAGCAGCTGGTAGGCCGACCACCCGCTTGGGACCCGGGGCCGGTGGAGCCGCTCCTCGTACTCGTTGAGCCGGTCGCGCTGCCGGGCGAAGGCGCGGTGCAGGTCCTCCGCGTTCGGCGCCATCACCTCCGACACGGCCTGGAGGGCTGCGGCGAACTGGCGCATGATCTCCTTCCTGGACAGGGCCCCGTGGATGTCCAGGACCAGGTCGCCCAGACGGCGCTCCTCGAGCCGGTTCTTCACCACGTCCAGGGCAGCTCGCTTCTCGGCCAGGAAGAGGACCCGCTGCCCGCCGGCGACCAGCTCTGCGACCAGGTTGGCGATGGTCTGGCTCTTGCCCGTGCCGGGCGGTCCGATGATCACTCCGGATTGCCCCTGCAGCGTGGCCGCGATCGCCCGGAGCTGGCTCGAGTCGGCGTCCAGGACCAGGAACTCCTGGTCCGGCGCTCGCAGGTCGAGCCGGCGCGGGTCGACTTCCACCCGCTGCCGCGAGAGGGCCACCCTGGAGTCCTGGTCGCCGGCGATGGCAGAAACCATGTCGTGGCCTGCCATGTGTTCCTGCCAGCGCTCCAGGTCTTCGACCATCGCCAGCTTCTGGAAGGCGAAGTTGGCGATGACTGCGCGTGGCGTCAGGACGAATCCGGGCACGGTCCGGGCGGCCCCCCGCAGCTCCTCGAAGATTTTCTCGGCCCGAGCCGCCGGCTCCAGCTCGTCGCTCTCCGCCAGGAGCTGCTCGAGGCGCTCGCCCAGGCCTTCACAGCCAAACTGCTGCTCCAGCACGTGTGTGAGGGCCAGGTTGACGTCGAGGTCGCCGCGCGGCTGCAGGCTGAGCCGGTTGGCCGTGCCGGTCACGGCCAGCGGCATCAGCAGCACGGCTGCCTCGGGCGGCCGTCCCTCGTCCGCCGGCCTCCAGCCGGCCATGCCGTAGGCGAGGTGGACCGTCTCCAGCCCGCGCTCCTCGAAGTCCTCGTCGCCCCGCTTCTGGATCTCCCGCAGCCGCCTCGCCACCCCCAGGTCGGCCACATCGAGCTCGTCCATCTCGTGCAGTTCGGTGAAGAGCTCGGCGTCCTCGTCGCGATGCACAAGCTCGCTCTGGCGGAAGATTCGGCCCACCGGGACCGGCTGCCCGGTGAGCAGCGGCAGGGCCCTGGCGAGCTGGCCGGCGTCCAGCTCGACCGTGCGGACGCGCAGCGGCTGGAAGTAGAGCAACCGGTTTCGGCGCGAGAGGTCGATGAGCCGGGAGACCCAGTGCTGGCGAGCCCGCTCCACGACCGCTCGCCGCTCGGGGCCGGCCGCAATGGCGGCCTCCAGGAGCGGTTCTTCGGCCTGCGGCGCAGAGGCGATCGTGGAGTGCGATGACGTGGGCGGGGACATGGTCGCCTGGTGGGTGATTATCGGCCCTTCGTACTCACACAGTTCCATCTCCCTTGCGGGGAGGGCGAGGGAGCAGGTTTCTACGCAGCGTGTTTGGGGCGCTTGGCCTGGTGCCGGAACCTCCTTGCCAGCTGGCGGCAGCCGGCGCACAGCTCGAGGTGCGTCTCGATCACCTCTCTCTGCCCGTTCTCGCAGGTTCCCCTGAGGTATGGCCCGATCATGTTCTGGATCGCTTCGTGGGCGGCGTCGAAGACGAGGCCGCGCGCCTTGATGTCGAGATGGAGCTTCTTGATTCCGAGCCTGAGGCGCCCCTTCACCGTGCTCAGCGGCACGCCCTGCAGGCGTGCGATCTCGGGATGACGGTAGCCCTGCAGGTAGGCGAGCTCGATCGCCTCCCGCTGCTCGGGGGGCAGGCCGTCCAGAGCCTCTCGGAGCACCGTGCGGTCGACCAGGGAGGCGACGTGCCGCCAGGGATCGGCTCCCAGCCCGGTGGCGCGGGTGTCGGTCGGCAGTTCGACCTCCCGCCTCTCGTGCGCGTGGCGGCCCCTCAGGTAGTCGACCGACCGGTTCCGCACCGTGGTCATGACCCAGGTCTTGATCGATCCCCGGCTCGGGTCGTAGCGGTCCCAATTGCGCCACAGCTTCATGAAGCTGTCCTGCACCGCTTCCTCGGCCCGGCTGTGGTCGTGCAGCACGTTCATCGCCGCGCCATAGGCGACGGCTCCGTACTCGGCGTAGAGGTGCTCCACGCCGTCTGCGATGCCGGCATCCAGGGCACCGGGCAGCGCCCCGTCTTCGACTTCCCTCAGCCTTGCATACCCCCGAGCTCAACGAGCCGCCGTACCGTTCGGTACGGATCTTAGCCGTCAGAGACTACGACTCTCTTTGGGTGCAGGACCACCCACGATCGCAGGACGGTGCGCGTCCCAGACGTCTAGCAGGCCGATGCTAGGGGCGGCGGCTGGAGCCGGCGCGGGAACAGGCCGAAAGGTAGTGCGGCAGCACCCCATCCCAACCGGACCGGTTGGCGTCGCGCCAGCCCGGACCGCGGGTTCCGAGACGCTCCCAGCCCCGGTGCTCGATTTCCACGCGGGTGGTTGCATCGCCGTGGTCGGAGAACGCGATCTCGACTTCGGTGGCGTCGGCGCGGTCCGCCCGTATGTGCCACAGATATCCGAGCCGCCGCGGCGGCTCCCAGACCGTGATCTCGCCCCAGTCGACCTCCACGCCGGCCGGCGTGCGTTCGAAGATGCGGCCTCCCGGGCCGGCCTCGAATACCACCTCAAGGCCGGTCTCGGCTGTGACGGTGTGAGTCACCGGCCACCAGCGCGAGGTCTCGGCGGTCCAGACGTGGAACGCGTGCTCCACGGGACATTCGACAAAGAACGACATGCGCAGCGGCTCGATCATCGTTGCTCGGGCGGCTTGGTATTCTCCGCCAGCAGCCGGAAACGGGCCAGCGCTTCCCCCCAGACCTCGGCCAGGTAAGCCTGCACCGCCTCCACCCCCTGATCGTGCAGCTGGTACAGACGGCGGGTTCCACGGGCCTCGTCGATGACCAGGCCCGCCTCCTTCAGCAGGCGCAGATGACGCGACACCGCCGGCCTGCTTATGGGCAGCTGGTCGGCGATCTCGCGCACAGTCCGGCCGCCCGAACCCAGCAGCTCCACAATGGCACGCCGGTTGGGGTCGCCGAGAGCGTCGAACGGGTCCCCGCACAGCTCAGGCGAGCCCACCCAGTGACCGTAACATGATTGCTACCGTAACCGGGCTGCTACCGGCGCTGCGTCAGGCGGCGGCGCCCGGCCAGCACGATGAGCCCGGCAAGGGCGGGGGCTCCGACGGTCATCCACGCTCTCGGCCCGCCGGTCAGGGCGCCGGCCAGCGGCCCCAGGACCGCGCCCAGGGCGAAGGCCGCGAAGATGACGCCGAGAGCCGAGTTGGGGACCTCGGGAGCCGCCTCCACCGCCATGCGCGTCATGGCCCCGTTGGACCCACCGAGCGAGAAGCCGGCGGCCAGGGCGGCGACGATGATCGTGAAGGGCGTGACGCCGCTGGCCAGGAGCAGCGCCGCAGCGAGTTCCAGGAGCAGGACTGCCAGGACCACGCGGTCGACTCCGATGAGATCCGATCCCAGTCCGGCGGTGAAGCGGCTGACGGCGTTGGCCGCCGCGAATAGGACGACCGCGGCGGTCGCCAGCGCCGGGCCCTGGTTATGCGCCAGCACCTCGCCGGCGAGCGCCACGGCGGCGTAGGGACCAAGGGTCGCCCCACAGAAGACGAGAGCGCAGGCCGTCCAGAGGGCTGGGCGTCGGAGCAGCTCGGCCAGGTCGGGGGCCGCGTCCTCGGAGAAAGCATGGGTCGGGGCCGGTAGAGAGGGCATCAGGAGCAGTAGGGCAACCGCCGGCACCAGGCTTCCCACGGCGACGAGGCGCAGGGCGTCGAGCCAGTAGAGATGTGAGAGCAGCGCCCCAAGGAGAGGCGCTTGAACGATCGCCGAAGCTGCGTAGGCGGCCGTGACCGCACCTCCCACCGTGCCGGCTCGCCCGGGGAACGCCTGCACGAGGGCGGCGACCGCGCCGGTAACGGCAACGCCTCCGCCGACGCCGAGTCCCAGGAAGGCATAGAACGCGATGAAGGTGACCCCGCTGGGGAATATGAAGGCCACCGCGAAGCCCAGGCAGAGCAGCGCCAGGCCGGCCCAGCAGAGTCCTCGCGGCGGCAGCCGGTCGGCCAGCCGGCCGCCGATCAGCGTGCCGGTGCCATAGCCGAGCGGGGTGCCCGAGAAGACGGCGCCCAGGAGAACTGGGGGCCAGTGGTCCGCGGCACGGACGTAGGGTGCGACCTCCCCCCAGGCGAACACGAGGCCGAAGGCCAGCTGCAGCGCAAGCCCCGCCGCCAGTACGCGCCAGCCGGAGACAGTGCGGTTCAAGTCCCCCATTCTTCCCTCCCCTGCGGTCCCCCTGCGGGGAGGGTTTCCGGAGGGGGTCAGGCTGGGATCAGCGCTATCAGGTCGATGCCGGCGAGGTAGCCGGTCGAGCGGGGGTCCTTGCCGTTCACGACGAACGTCAGCGAGTGGGTGCCCGCGGCGAGGGCCAGCTTGCCCATCAAACTGGCGTTGGCGGGGCTGGCGGCGGTTGGCGCGTAGCCGTTGCAGTCGCCCAGAGACTTCCCGTCGACCGCCACCGACCAGGTCCCGTAACGCGGTCCGAACGATGGGTTGACCAGGAGCTGGTACGTGCCGAAGTAGGCGATCGTGCTGAGGTTTGAGAAGTCAAAGCTCTGCTGGTCGGCGAGCGTCCAGTAAGGGGCGAAGCCAAAGACCTCGTGGTGCCGCGCCGGCGGCCCCGCCTGGGCCGCCGCCGCAGCCGGCGAGCGCTCTGTGGCGTCGGGCTCCAGCCAGCGCGCCGCCGAGAAGCGCGAACCGCTCAGGTCCTGCCCGGTGGCTCCGGCTCCAGCCCCGGTGCCGCCTGGGCTCCCTCCGGCCTGGGCGCTGCCGGAGGTCTGCCGGGCCATGAGCTGGGGAGCCTCGAGCGTCATCGTGCGTCCCGGGGTGGCCGGCGTGGCGACACCGTCCGGGGCGCCCTGTCGCGTCGAGGCGGCGGGGGTCGCAGGTGGCGAACCGGCGCAGCGGTTCCCTCCACTGCGAGCAGAAGCACACTCAGCGGGAGCAGCAGCTGAAGCCCGTCCCGCGCGATGCGCGCCATCTTGGTAGCCTGGCGGGGCCGGATTGCCGCGCCATTGCGATCCGGTCAACGACTGTGAAGGCGACTTCGCGGGAGGGCGATCCCTCAGTTGCGGTGGCAAAGAGTCGGGCGGATGAGGTAAGGTGCGTCCTCAGTCGCCCAAGGGGGTAGTAAATGGGCACAGCAGCCAGCGTGTTCAGCACGCTCGTGCATGCTGTCGGGGGGTTCCCGGATGACGGGAAGCGACGACCGGAGGCTGTTGCCGTGCGTCCTGGCTCAGTGAGCTTGCAGGACGTAACGGTCGGCTACGCGAGGACGCCGGTCTTTGAAAAGCTCGACCTGAGCATCGAGCCAGGCGAGTTCGTATATCTCGTGGGCCCTTCGGGGGTGGGTAAGACGACCCTCCTCAAAGTGCTCTTCGGGATGGTGCGCCCGCAGAGCGGGAAGATCTTCGTGGACGGCGTGGCCGTGCACGGGATGCACCGCTGGCAGACGGCGAAAATCCGGCGACGCGTGGGATGCGTGTTCCAGAACTACGAGCTTCTGCAGCATCTCACCGCGTACCAGAACGTCTTGCTGCCGCTGCAGCTAGGCCATCCGCGGGTGAACGACCCCGGTGGATATGCCGTCGACGCCCTCGAGCTCGTCGGGCTGAAGCACAAGCTCAACGAGCTGCCCGAGAACCTCTCGGGTGGAGAGCAGCAGCGGGTGGCTGTGGCGCGAGCGATTGCGCACCAGCCGCGAATCCTGCTCGCCGACGAGCCGACCGGCAACGTCGACAGCGACACCAGCGCCCGCATCCTGGAGCTGTTCGCCGAGCTGAACGACGTGGGCAGCACGGTGATCATGGCGACGCACGACGAGTTCGTGCTCTCCAGGTATTCGGCACGGGCCTACTGGCTCGATCCCAAGAAACAGGACCAGGAGCCGGCGCATGCGCAGGGGGTGGCCAGTTGAGGGTCGTGCCCACCTCGACCTGGCTGCCGCAATACGCGGTCAGCGTGCTCGCCTACTGCTGGCGTTGCTGGCGCCGGCGGCTGACCGCATGGTTGGCGACGGCCCTTGCGGTGTCCGCCGTGCTCTCGCTGGCCGCCACGGCCGAACTCTTCCTGGTGCTCGCGCAGCACAGCCTGGCGCAGCAGGCGCGGTCCGCCTCGGAGTTCCAGGTCTTCCTCACGGACGAAGCGCAGCAGCCGCAGGTGGATGCCCTGCGGACGAAGGTCGGTGACCTCCACGGCGTCAAATCGGTGACCTACCGCAGCAAAGCGGAGGCGCTGAGCCTCGCCCGCCATGACCCGACCCTTTCCAATCTGGCTTCGACGACGCCGGGCAATCCCTTCCCCGCCAGCCTGGTCGTCCAGCTCGCCGACCCGTCGGCGGCGTCCCAGGTGGCTTCGGCCATCTCCCAGGACCCGGCCACCGACCACGACGTGCCGTTCTCCTACACACCGGCCCAGGGCAAGCGTCTCAGTACCTTCCTTTCCACCGCGCAGGCGATCATCGTGGGCGTGGCCGCGGCCGCGCTAGGCGTGGCCAGCCTGGTCGGTCTGGTACTGCTCCGGAGCGAGATTCGCGCCCGCCGGGCCGAGCTCACGGTGCTCTCCCTGGTCGGCACCCCGCGGCCGGTGATCCGGCTGCCGGTGCTCGTGGAGGCGGTGTCCCTGGCCCTCGCCGGGAGCATCGTCGCAACTCTGGTCTTGATCTACGTGGGTGGCCACCTGGTCCCCCTTGTCAACGGTTCTTTGCCCTTCCTGCAGTTGGGAGGGGCGGCGGACGCCGTCCGGACCATCAGCCTGGCCACCCTGGCCGGCAGCGTGATGGCCCTCGGCGCCTGCAGTTTGCTTGTGAGGTTGCCTAGATGAAGCAGACCTGCGCGACCCTGTTCTTCGCCCTTCTCCTGAGCGTGCTGGCCGTGCCGGTGACTGCTCCGACACCGGCCGCGGCCGTGGACGCGGAGCAGGAGCTGGCCCGCCTCGACATGCAGCTGACTCAGGATCAGGCGAAGCTGGACGGCCTCAACAATCAGGTGGAGCAGGCCGCGGGTGTCGTCGACGCGCTGAACCGCAAGCTCGCCGAGGACCAGAAGCGGGAGGCCGTGCTGGACAAGCAGGTCAGCGCTCTGGCGCGCAACCAGTACGAGCGGCCGGCGATCAGCATCAGCACCCTCCTCGAGGCGCCTACCCTCCAGGAGCTTATCTCCAACTTCGCCCAGGCTCGACTGATCTCACTTCGGCAGCAGGCCGTTCAGAAGGAGGCCAAGCAGCTGCGGCGCCAGGACCAGCAGGTCCGGGATCAGCAAGCGGCGAAGCTGAACGAGGTGAAGTCCGCCAAGGACCAGGCCGCGTCTGTGGTTGCCCACACGCTGGCTGTACGCAATCAGGTGAACGACCAGGTGCTGGCCGCGAAGGCCTCCTCGGTCGCCCAGCAGGCGCAGGCAACCCAGGCCGCCGCGGTCTTCGTGTCACGGCCGGTGGGCGGCGTCACCATAGAGGCACCGGGCGGTAACCACTTCGCCTACGGCTACTGCACCTGGTACGTCGCCAACCGGCGCAACATCCCCTGGTTCGGCAACGCCATCGAGTGGTGGCCGAACGCGCGTCCATACGGATACGCGGAGGGAGGGTCGCCGGCCGTGGGAGCCGTGATGGTCACGCGAGAAAGCCCGATCGGCCACGTCGCCTACGTTGAGTCGGTCGGCGGCGACGGGTCCTGGACCGTCTCCGAGATGAACTACGCCGGCTGGAACATGGTTTCCAGGCGCACCATCCATCCCGGGCAGATCCCGCTGGTCGGCTTCATCTACGGCAAGGCCTGAGGCGCCGCCAGCAGATCGGGGGCCGGCGGTGTGCTGAGAAACGCGAGACCGGTCGCGTTTCTCGCCACCGCCGATGCCGCCCGAGCTCGGAGCTTCTACGAGGGGCCGCTGGAGTTGCGGCTTCTCTCCGACGAGGAATTCGCGCTGGTGTTCGAGCTGGGAGCCACGACGCTGCGGATCGCCAAGGTAGGAGAGCTCACCCCGCAGCCGTTCACCGTGTTTGGCTGGGTGACGGAGGACGTGGACGCCACAGTCAGCGCCCTCGGCGCCCGCGGCATCACCTTCGAACGGTTCCGCGAGCTGGAGCAGGATGAGCTAGCCATCTGGACGGCCCCCTCGGGCGCCCGCGTGGCCTGGTTCAAAGACCCGGACGGCAACCTCCTCTCACTCTCTACACAGAACCCCTTCCCACTGTGGGGAGGGCTGGGAGGGGGCCTCTAGACCAGTTCCCTCCACCTGGCGGCCGGGTGCAGGGAGCGTTGGGAGGGTCTCAGGAGGAGCTCGAGCTCAATAGGGCCGGTGCCTGGGATTGGTCGTCCAGGGCCGCCGCCCCGACTTCTGACGATAGCCCGATGCCGCGCTCCTCTCGGGCCGAGACCGCTGGATCGGCACCGGACCCGAGCGACCCTCGAGCGCCATCAGCCGAGTGGCGGCCATGTGCATGTCGAAGCGCGTTTGCGCCATCCGCCTGAGCAGCTGGTCCCCAGCCGGGCAGAACGGCGCCGGGGGGCCCTGGAGCGAGTCGGCGCGACGGCACTGCTCGCACCGTTCGAGGTGCGCGCCCAGCTGGCGGTGGAGCGGCTCGAACCGTGCGCGCGCGTCGCGGATCCGGGCGGAGAGGTCTTCCAAACGGTCCGCAGTCACTGCAGCATATTCTCGCGCTGCGGCAGCCCCGCCCCGGGTAATGTCAACTCCGAATCAAGTCAGGGGGGAGGGAATCGTTGTATGCCAGAGCTGCCCGTCGGTGCCCCGTTCGAAGACGTCGACAGTCCCGTTCCGTTGGGAGACGACTCCAGGATCCGACGCCCACTGACCGCCGAGATCCAGCCAGACACCCCAGCGTCCCGCCCAGGCCTTGTGCTGTAGCGCGCCGTTGGCGACCAGCCCGAAGAGGTCCAGTTGTGAAGCACCAGGCGAGGCAGCGCCCAGGCCTGAGGTGAGCGAGCCTCCGAGGGGCTCCCAGGGGGTCCAGCGGACGCTGTCCCACGACTTGTGCCACATCTGGCTGTCGCTCCCCCGGACAACGATGTCGATCCGATTCGGACCCCAGGAGACGGCGCCCGGATCCGAGGGCAGCAGCACTCCCGCGAGCGACTCCCACCCGCCCCAGGCGGTGCCTCCCCACCATTTGTGCCACAGCGCCTGGTCGCTGCCGCGCACGAAGATGTCCAGCCTGCCGGATGACCAGGACGCCACCGCGGGGCCTGAGCTGAGGACGCCGCCCAGGGATTCCCAGCCGCTCCAGCCCGCGGTGGTCCACCACCTGTGCCAGAGCGCGTTGTCGCTGCCGCGGACGAACACGTCGAGACGTCCGGGACTCCAGGCGACAACTCCGGGCGCGGCCGTCAGCACCCCTCCCAGGGACTGCCAGCCTCCCCACTGACCGCCGTTGCCGGTGCGCTGCCAGAAGGCGTTATCGGACCCCCTGGCGAAGACGTCAAGGCGCCCTCCGCCCTGCGCCGCAGCATCCGGTGCCGAGGTGATCGGTCCCTGCAGCGGTTCCCAGGGGAGCGTGCCGATGGGGCTCCCGCGGCCAGTGACCTGGTCGTAGCCGCTGTGTGCCGTGCACGCTCCCGAGCTGAGGCAGGGGTCGGACGGCGAGCTCGGCGCGCTGCCGGTGACGATGTCGTTGAGCGCCGTCGTCGTCTGGTAGGCCCAGGAGCTGCTGGAGGTTACGTTGAGGTTGCTGAGGCCCTGGGCGATGCGCTGCTGGTTGAGGAGCGCGATCATGCCGCTCCAGAGCGGCGCGCCGAGGCTGGTTCCGCCCCACAGGGAACCCGACCAGGACCCGTCCGAGTAGAGAGCCACCCCGCTCGAGGGGTCTGCCAGCATGGCCACGTCTGGCATGGCGCGATCCCCGCTACTCAGTCCGAGATTGTTTTGCCAGGTCGGCCTGGGTTCGAAGTTCGAAATGCCGCCGCCCGTACCCGGACAACTATCTTGAACGCAGGCGGGGCCTCCTCCCCACACCGTCTCGTTCTGGGATGTGACGCCGGGCGTCGTGCTCATCCCGGAGCAGCCGAAGTGCGTCTGATTCGTATCGTTGCCGACTGCTGACGGGGCGAGCCTGGTGCCGCCCACGCCGAGCACACGCGGCGAGACGGCCGGCCAGCTGGTCCCAAACCCGCTGTCGCCGTCGGCCGCCGTGTACATGATGGGCTTGTTGCTGGTCGGGTCGGTCGACGGGAAGTGCGTGTCGAGCGCCGTCTCCCCAGTGAACTCGATGCCTCCCCAACTCATGGACACCACGTCGGCGTGGGCGCCCTGCACGGCGTAGTCCACCGCGGCGAGCAGGCCGGTCTGGTTTGTTGTTGAGTTGAGGAAATCGGTCGCCGCCTCGACGAGGGTTATGGCGGCTCCGGGCGCGGCCGCGTGGGCCCATTCGACGTCCATGTCGATCTCGGTATCCCATCCTGTGCCGGTGGCAGTGTTGGGAGGCCCCTGGTTGACGACCTGGAAGGCGGGGTCCGGTAGGCCGAAGGCCGCATCGAACGCGTGCAGGTCCGCCCGCACGCTTGGGTTGTCGAAGGCGGCGATGATGGCGATCTTCTGATTGGCCCCCGTGAACCCGGCGGCGTGCATCAGGTCCAGGTGATAGGCCCTCGTGATATCGCAAGGAATGTAGCCCTGCGGTGCCGGGTTGGCCGGAGCCACGCGG
>CATPBP010000186.1 GCA_955652675.1 Candidatus Dormiibacterota bacterium | reverse complement strand
GTGTCCAGGTCTACCCCGCCCAGGTCGACGTGGCGCTCTCCGGCCTGCCCTGGCTGGGCAGCGAGTACCAGGTGGTGCTCCGCCGGGTGGGCGGTCGCGAGCACCTCCTGGTGCGGGTGGAGTCGTCGGCGCCCGACCGGCAGGAGGACGTCGCCGACGCGCTTCGCCGCGCCCTGGGGGTGCGTCCGGAGGTGCAGATCGTGCCGCCGGGCAGCCTGCCTCGTACGGACCGCAAAACCCGGCGAGTCATCGACGAGCGTGATTGAGGGCCGGGGAGCGGTGCTCCGGACCGCACGCCTGCTGCTGCGCTCCTGGCGCGACGAGGACCAGCTGCCGTTCGCCGCGATCAACGCCGATCCCGAGGTGACGCGCTACCTTGGGGGCGGTGGGCGGCCCCTCTCCAACCTGGAGACAGCGTCGTTCCTCGATCGCACCCGGCGTCACTGGGAGCATTGGGGATATGGGCTCTGGGCGATGGAGCTCCTGGAAGGGGGGCGGTTCGCCGGCTTCGTGGGGCCTAGCCACCACCGCTGGTACCCGGCGGAGGTGGAGCTGGGCTGGCGCCTCGCCCCGACCCTCTGGTCCCGCGGAATCGCGACCGAAGGAGGAGCGGCGGCGCTCGAGCACGCCTTCACGCGGCTGGGCCTGGAACGCCTGATCAGCATCATTCACCGCGACAACCTGGCTTCACGCCGGGTCGCCGAGAAGATCGGCTTTCGGCCCCACCAGGAGGAGAGCCGGGAGGAGCTGCCGATAGTCGTCTACCGGGCCGAACGGCCTGTTTGGGAAGCGGCGCGAGGGCAGGCGGGCCCGCCTGGTTGACGCCGTTGCGGCGCGGCAGCTAGCCTGCTCGGCACCGGCTCCGGAGGCTGGCGAATCTCTGCGGGACGAGGGGGAGTAATCGGCTACAGCCGCCCTGGCCAGGCGTGGATTGCAGTCGAGTCAGTGAGGAGGGAAAGAACTTGGTCTCCAGGAGACTACGTCTTCCGGCTGCGCCGCCCGCCGCCTTCGTGGCGGTCGGTGCGGTCCAGCCGTTCGCAGTCGCAGGCCCGAGCGCAGGGAAGCAACTACTTTCCGGTCGGTGGGGGCCTGCAACAACGGCATCCTTCTCAGCACTTCGAACGACGGCGGCAAGACCTTCACAGGCACCAACACCGACCCCCGTGACCTGACCCTGATCACCCAGGATCGTGGTCAACGGACTACCGACCAGTGGTGGCAGTGGGTCGACTTCTTCCGCGACGGCCGGCTGGCCGTGTCGTATTACGATCGGCAGCACGGCAGCGACGAGACCACCGGCTACTCCGACTTCAGCCTCACGACCTCCAGCAACCTCTCCAGCTTCGACACCCGCCGGGCCAGTACCGGCTCCTCGCCCCCGGCGACCCAGTTCAGCGGGCTGTTCTGGGGCGATTACACCGGGTTGAGTGTCTCCAACCGCGCTTATCCGATCTGGTCGGACACCCGGCCCAGAGACCTGTTCCTCTGCCCGAACACGGGAACACCGGGTCATCCGCCCGCCCTCTGCGGACAGGACGTGGCTCCCAACTTGCCGACCAACGACCAGGACATCTTCACCGCCGGGGTCGGTGGGCGCGGCGGCCTCGGGGCTGACGCTTCGCAGAACTAGCAACAGATTCGTCAGGCTGAGGGGGGCGCGCGTTCGCGTCCCCCCTTTGCCAGAATCGGGTCGTTGAGCACCTTCCGCGTCATCGGCACCCGGCAGCGCAAGCTCGACGGCCGGGACAAGGTGACGGGCCGCACCGCCTTCGCCAGCGACCTGCGCCTGCCCGGGATGCTGGCGGGCAGGATCCTGCGCAGCCCTCATCCGCACGCCCGCATCCTGCGCCTCGATGTCTCGGCGGCCGAGGCGCTGCCCGGCGTGCAGGCCGTGGTCCACGCAGGCAACGTCCGCCAGCGGCCCTTCGGCTACGGCGCCGACAACCTGCCGCTCAAGGCCGGCAAGGTGCGCTGCGCGGGGGACGAGGTGGCGGCCGTCGCCGCCGAGGACGAGGAGACCGCCGCTCGGGCCCTGGAGCTCATCGAGGTCGAGTACGAGGTCCTGCCCGCCGTGTTCGATCCGTACAGCGCCCTGGAGCCGGGAGCCCCGCTGGTGCACGACGAGCGCCGGGACATCGAGGGCAACGTCTCCATGCGCTGGGACTTCGAGCACGGCGACGTGGAGGCGGCCTCACGCGAGGCGGCGGTGGTCGTCGAGGGCCTCTACTCCAGCCCGCTCTCGGCGCCTGCCTCGATCGAGACGCACGTCTGCCTGGCGAGCTTCGGGTCGGAAGGCCAGCTGGACGTCTGGACGGGCGTCCACATGGTCTCCATGTATCGCAAGGCGCTCGCCGACACCCTGGAGCTGGACTGGCGCCAGATCACTGTGCACCAGCCGCCCATCGGGGGCAGCTTCGGGGGCAAGATCGACATCGACCCGATCGACTTCATCACCGTGCTGCTCGCCGCCCGCGCTCGCCGCCCGGTCCGGATCCACTTCAGCCGGGAAGAGGAGTTCGTGGGCTCGCGGGTGCGCCAGCCGATGCACATCCGGCTGCGAACCGGGGCCGATGCCGAGGGGCGACTCCTCTTCCGCGACGCCGACGTGGTCTCCGACAACGGCGCTTACAACGCCTGGGGCTCCCACGCACTGCTCGTCGTGATGCAGACGATCAGCTCCCTCTACCGGGTGCCCAACTGCCGGGTTCGCTCGCAGGTCGTCTACACCAACAAGGCCTATGGCGGTTCCGTCCGCGGCTTCGGCAACCCGGAGGCGACCTTCGCCGTCGAGTCCCAGACCGAGGAGCTGGCCGAGGCGCTGGGCATGGACTCGATCGAGCTTCGCCTCAAGAACGCGAACCAGTCCGGTGACCTGACGCCACAGGGGATGCGCATCACCTCCTGCGGGCTGGGCCAGTGCCTGGAGACGGTTCGCCGGCAGTCGGGCTGGAGCGAGCGCCGGGGCCGGATGCGTGCCCTCCGCCGGGGGCTGGGCGCCGCGGCCTACGTCCACGTCGGCGGCGGCGCCCGCATCTACCCTTCGGACGGCTGTGGCTCGATCCTCAGGATCGACGAGGCCGGCCGGGTGACGCTCGTCACGGGCGCCTCGGAGCTGGGTCAGGGCTCCGAAACGGTGCTGGCCATGGTCGTGGCGGAGGCGCTGGGCGTGCCCTTGGGCGCCATCAGAGTGCTCAACCAGGACACCGAGGTGAAGCCCTGGGACGTGGGAGCGCACGCCTCCAGGACGACCTTCGTGGCCGGCAACTCCGCCCGGCTGGCCGCCCTCGAGCTGCGGGAGAAGCTGCTGGAGACGGCCGCCGAAGTGCTGGAGGTGGACGCCGCCGACCTGGAGCTGGATGACGGACAGATCTCGGTCCGCGGCTCGCCCGGCCGCTCCATCTCGTACGACCGGGTCGCCCGACGCCGGCTGCTCCGGCAGGGCGGCTCCATGCTGGTCGCCAGCACCTTCTACGACCCCCCGACCGAGCCCCAGGACGGTCGGCACGTCGGCAACATCTCAGCCGCCTACGGCTTCGGCGCCCACGTCGCCGAGGTGGAGGTGGACCTGGAGACCGGGCTGGTGGCGGTCCTCAACCTCTGGTGCGCTCACGACGTGGGCCGGGCGCTCAACCTGGCCGGCGTGGAGGGCCAGATCCAGGGCGGCGCCGTGATGGGGCTGGGGCTGGCCCTGACCGAGGAGCTCGGGATCGGCGACGGGCACGTTCTCCAACCCTCGCCTCGCGAGTACGGCATGCTGACCGCCCGCGGGGTTCCGCCGCTCCACCTGAGCGTGGTGGAGACGCTCGATCCGGAGGGCCCCTTCGGCGCCAAGGGCGTGGGTGAGGCGGGCCTGATCCCGGTCGCCGCTGCCGTGGCCAACGCCGTCGCCGACGCCACCGGCTGTCGGCCGCGCTCCTACCCACTCGCGCCCTGGAAACTGCTCGGCTGGCTCCGCGAGGCGCAACAGCCCCGCAACAGAAGTAGGTAAAGCTGGGGTATGCCGAAAGGTCGCCGGACTGAGATAATCCACCACCAGGGTGGGGAGCGAGTACCGGCCGGGGGTTCAGGAAGACTTCGACAGGCTGTACGAGGAGACGTATCCGCGCCTGTTCGGCACGTTGGTCACGATCCTGCGCGACCGGGCGGCGGCGGAGGATTGCGTGCAGGAGGCTTACCTGCGCGCCTTTCGCGCGTGGTCGAGATGGAAGCCGGAGGCGCCGGCGGAGGCCTGGATCCACCGCATAGCCATCAACGTCGCGGTCTCATACCGCCGCCGGGAAAAGCTGCGCCTGGCGACCGCTCTCCTGCGGCGCCCGCAGGTGGAGACTCCCGGGCCGGACGCCCTAGGGGACCCCGAGCTGCTCGCCGAGCTGCGCGCGCTGCCTCCCAAGCAGTCTGCCGCGCTGGTCCTCCGCCACCTCCATGGGTACTCGAATCGCGAGATCGCCCTGGCCCTCGGGGTGCCGGAGCGGACCATCGCCTCGCGGCTGGCCGCCGCCCGCGCGAAGCTCCAGAGCCGGCTGGGAGGGCGGCAGGAAACGGGTACTTTGCCGGCACACGGCGTTCCCTCTGAGAGATGAACGACCTCGAACTGGAAACTCGCCTGCAGCGAGAGATGCAGCGAGTGGCCGGTGGGACGCGAGGGCCGGCCCCCAGGGCGGCGCAGGCTCGATATCGGACGGCGCCGCCGCCGATGGCCGTCGTCTCCAAGCTGGCGGTGGGCGTGGCAGCAGCCTCGATCGCGCTGAGTGTGAGCGTGGTTGCCGCCGCCGCCGTCGGCGGCTCGAGTCCCAACCAGGTGGCGCAGGCCGTGAAGCACGCCGTCCAGAAGTGCCAGAACGACCAGGCTCAGCCGGACGTCGGCCGGGGCGTAACCGAGTGCGTGAGCGGTCTGGTGCCCACCAGATTGCCGCTGCCCAAGATGTCCGTGCCGACCCCGGGCGGTGGCAACCCCACCGCTACTGGCCAGACGCATGGAACCACGGCCAACTCCGGGCGAAGCGGGCCGGCCCGGACGGCCCAGGCCTCAAGCCAACCCGGGACCGCCGCCGGCGGCGCGGCCCAGGGCGCCACCCCGAGCGTGATCGGGACCGGCATCCCCGGCAACACTCCACTGGCCACCCCGAGCTCAGGTGGACCGGCTCCTGCGGGGGCGGTCGGCCCGAGCCCCTCGGCGACGCCGGTTAGTACGCCTACCCCGAGCCCGACGCCTCTGCCGCCGACGCCCACACCGAGCCCGACAGGATCGACCGGGAGTGGGACCTCGATACTGGGACCGGGTCCGAGTCCGACGCCACCGCCCACGCCGGCGCCGACCGCGGTACCCACGCCCTAGCTACTCCTTAACCGCTCCCCTTCTGCTGGGGCCGAGCCTGATGGCCCGGTCCCAGCTCATTTCTGGCCGGCCGGCCGCTGCTCGGAGGCGACGGCTTTGAGCTCTTCGATCGTCTCCTCCATCCCCGCGGCCAGCCCTGCGAGGTCGGGCACGGCCCGGGAGGCGGCGCAGAGCCCGAACGAGAGGAGCCCGTCGCATGAGACCACCGCGCAGCGCAGCGCATGACGCTGGGCGACCTCAACCACAGAGTGCAGCTCACGCACGCGGACGCCGGCCACCCAGATCGGCCCGCGCGGGCCGGGAAGGTTGGAGACGGCAAGGCTGAAGACGTGAGGATTGGCCTGCAGCGCCGAGAGGAGGCGCCGTAGGGGCGGCACCAGCCTGGAGAAGCGGACCAGGGAGTCCAGGACGTCGGCGTCGTAGACCTTGCGCCGGCTGGTTTCGGCGTTTATCGCCAGAAGCCGGCGAACCGGGTCGGGCTCCTGGACAGGAAGGTCGACGTGGATGTCGGTGACCTCGTTGCCGAGAGCATGCGGCTCGCTGGAGTGGTGGAGGCTGACCGGCACGGAAACGCGCAGCGGGTCCAGCGAGGCGCGGCGATTCTCCAGCCAGCGGCGGAGGCCGCCTGCCACCGCGGCCAGCACCACGTCGTTGACGGTCAGGCGTACCCCGAAGCTCCCCGCGATGCCGTGCAGGTCCTGGAGCGGACGCTGGACGAAGGCGACCCGGCGGCCGCGGCCGACCTCTGCATCGAGAGGCGAGCTGCCCGCCAGCGGCATCAGCTCGCGCGCGGCGGCGGCCGCACCGCGAGCAAGGCCGGGGACGTCCAGGGGCAGGCGGCGAGCGGCCCGCAGCGCCGCCGGCAGCTCCTCTGCCAGCGTCACCGCCCGGCGGCCGTGTTCCTGAAGTGCGCCCAGGAGGAGCTCGGCGGTCGAGGGCGGGGGCGAGGGCCGCCAGCGGCTGGGACGGCGCGGCCCCGTCTCGCCGCCCGCCGCGTCCCAGAGCAGGCGTTCGCCGATCGACAGGGTGGCCAGGCCGTCGGCCATGCAGTGATGCATCTTCCAGATCAGCCCGGCGCGGCCCGCGCCCAGGGGATGGATCATCTCCAGGCTCCAGAGCGGCCGCCTGCGGTCCAGCGGTCGCTCCATGGCCGCGGCGACACGTTGCTGGAAGTCCTCGGCGCTGAGCGGCCGCCGCCACCGGCTCAGCCGCAGATGGTGGTCGAGGTCGAAATGCGGGTCGTCGACCCAGACCGGCCGTCCGAGTCCAAGCGGCAGCGTGGCCGGCCGCTGCCTGAGACGGGGCACCTGGCTCAGCCGGTCGCGAACCAGGGTGCGCAGCCGGCGGAAGAAAAGGCGTGGGTCCGGCGGAGGGTCGAGGACCAGCACCTTGAGCGTGTGTCCGACGACCGTCCCCGTCTCCGAAGCCAGAATCTCAGCGTCTTCGGCGCCCAGGCGGTCCTGGCCGGTGAGCAAGCGAATCGTTGCCGGATCGCCGGGCGTCAGGCCGCGGCGTCGAAGAGGGGTAGGCGGAGCGCGAACCGGCTGCCCTGCCCCGGTTCGGTCCACTCCAGGTCCAGGTTGCCGCCGTAGCGCTCGGCCAGCGCACGGCTGATGAACAGGCCCAGCCCGGTCCCCGGGGGATAGCCGTCCTTGGGATCCTCCACCCGGTAGAACTGCTGGAAGATGTGGTCCCGGTGCTCCTCGCTGATGCCCCGGCCGTGGTCCTCCACGCGCACCACTGCCCAGTGCTCGCCGACCTCCGAGGTGATGCTCACCTCGGCCTGCTCGGGGCTGTAGTTGAAGGCGTTGTTGACCAGGTTGTCCAGGATGCGCGCCACGTGGTCGGGCTCCCCCCAGACCTGGACCGTTCCCGGCGGCGGCTCCACCTTAAGCCTGGCGTCGATCAGCTTGGCGCGGGCTCCCGCCCGCTGCGTCGCCTCTCGGAGCGCCGCGGTGAGGTCCATCGAACGCCCCGAGGTGCGCGCCACACCGCTCTCCAGGCGTCCGGCGAGGAGGATGTCGTCGATCAGGTGCGCCAGCTCCTTGGTCTTCTCCACCACCACGGCGAGCGGCATTCGCCAGGCTGAGGGCGCCTCGCCCAGCGTGCCGTCGGAGAGCATGGAGGCGTAGCCGCCGATCACCGAGAGCGGCGTGCGGAGCTCGTGGGCAGCCATGTTGAGGAACTGGCTGCGAACGCGGCTGGCCTCGCGCAGGGACTGGAACAGGGTCGCGTTGCGGAAGGCCAGAGCGGCCACGGAACCGATCTGCTGAAGCACCGCGATCTCGTCCTCATCGAACTGGCGCCGGTCCCGGCTGACGCCGAGGAGCGCCACCAGCTCGCCGCCCACCACGAGCGGAATCACGAGATCCCAGCGCAGCGGTCGCATCCCGATGCGCTCGTAGGCAAGGTGGCCCTGCACCGGCCGGCGCGTGGTCATCGCCTCGACGACCGGATCCTGACTCTCCAGGGAGACGGTCCTCCCGACGGGAGCCTGGTCCTCGGTCCGGTCGACCGAGCCCAGGATCGTGCACTCGAAGCCGCCTTCCATCCGGCCGAGCGTCGCCCGGTCCGCCTCCACCGCCTCCAGCGCCCGCCGCAGGATTCGCTCGACCACCTCGTCAGGCTCCAGCCGGGCAGCCACCTCAAGCGCGACGTCGACGCCCACCTGGAGACGGCGAGCGGTCTTCTGCGCCCGCTCGTAGAGCTCGGCGTTGCGGATCGCGATGGCGGCCTGGTGGGCGAGGACCTCGAGAAGGGCGGCGTCGTCCCGGGTGAAGGGGCCTCCGCGGCGTCGTCCCAGAAACAGCAGCAGCGCCGAGGTCTCAGGCTCCGCCCGCAGGGGGACCCGGGCGCTGTGCCGGATTGCGCCGAGTCCCGCGCTGGAACCGGCACCGGCGGACAGAGGTTCGGGACTCCTCAGTACCGGCTCCCCAAGCTCCAGGGCCAGCCGGCTGGCCTGGTCGCCGGCCAGCGGGATCGGCTGCAGGTGCCCGTTCAGGCTGGCCCGGTCGAACCCCGCCTCCTCCACCAGCTCGTCATCCTCCCTGCGCAGGAGGACGACCAGATCCGCGTCGGCCTCGTCGGCCGCGCGGCGAAGGGTGCGCTCCATCACCTTGGCCGGGTCCAGCGAGTCGCCCACGTCGGGCACTTCCTCTAGCGGTGCTTTCGCTGCGTTATCCATTTGCTTGATGTCCCGACTATAAGAAGTACGTACAGCCTAGACCAATTTCCACCTCACCAGGGGATTTCAGCCGAGCCGGTCGAGGACGCAGAGGTCGGCGCGTCCGGCAGCCAGGATGGTGTTGACCAGGTCCAGGCTGCCTATCTGGCCGAAGGCGCAGGTGCGGGCCCCTGTCCCGTTCCGGACACGGTCCGAATCGGCGACGCCGTAGGCTCTGCCATAGGGTGGCCGGGATCCTGCCAGCGTCTGCCCGCTGAGCACCACCAGCAGGTCGGCGCCGTGCTCCGTCAGACGCCGTCCCGTCTCCAGGGATTCGTCCGGCCCCAGCCCTCCCGGCAGATGGTCGGACGCCGAGTAGGCGACCGCCAGCGGCAGTCCGGGCGACCAGGCGGCCCGGACCGCGGCCAGGACCTCGAGCGGAAAGCGGAGCCGGTTCTCCAGGGGACCGCCGAAGTCGTCAGTACGCCGGTTGGTCAGCGGGGAGACGAACCCCGCCAGCAGCCCTCCCCGCGAGAAGTCGAGCAGGAGCATGCGGTAGCCGGCGGCGGCGGCCTTTTGGCCGGCCGACACAAAGGCGTCGCGGACCTCGACCATGCCGCTTCGGTCGAGCGGCTGCGGTGTCGGCTGCCAGGGCGAGTAGGCCAAAGGCGAAGCCGCGACCAGTGGCCACCCCTCCTTGCCCAGGGGCCAGTCCAGGCCAAATCGGGGAGGCTTGCAGGCGGCGCGGGCACCGGCGTGGCTCAGGCGGAGGCAGAGGATGGCTCCCTCACCCGCCGGCGGCGGGATCACCAGTGGTGTCTCTGGCGAGGCGCGTCCCCCGGCGGAGACGGCGTGCGGCTCGCTGACGACGAGCCCGGCGCCGGGCTCGACCACGTTCTCTCCCGGCCGCAGCCATAAGACCAGGCGGTTCGGCAGCACGAGGGAGCGCAGGGTGAGCGGGGCCAGGACCGGCGGCGGAGCGGCGTAAGCGCGCCGCCCCGTGGTTCGCTCCTGAATGCGCGACTCGATGGTGCGCACGAACTCGGCGTCTCGCCTGCTCAGCTACAGGTGGGTGATCCGGGGGGTCCGCGTCATTAGCTGGTAGGCGAAGTCCAGGGGCTCGAAGCCCAGGTAGCGCCCGACCGACTCGAAGTAGTGACAGGAAACCCGAGACGCTTCCTGGAAGCGCTCGACGGGCGGCTGCCGCTCCAGCTCGTACTCGGCCAGGGCCGCTCCCAGCGCGCCCCGGTGCTTCACGAAGGCCCTGGCCAGGGCGATCGAGTCCTCCAGGGCGAGCTTGGTCCCGGAGCCGATGGACCAGTGCGCCGTGTGGGCCGCGTCGCCGACCAGGACCACGTTGTCGGAATGCCAGGAGTGGCAGCGGACCCAGGGAAAGTTGACCCAGAGCGAGCGATTGGAGAGCATGCGGTGGCCCCGCAGGGCCCCCGCGAACACCTCCTGGCAGAGCTCCAGCGAGCCGGGCTCGTCCAGCCGGTCGAGCCCGGCTCGGCGCCAGGTCTCCTCCGCGAGGAGCACGACCATGGTGCTGCTCGACTCGTCGTAGGGGTAGCAGTGGGCCTGGAACAGCCCCCACTCCGTCTCCTGGAAGACGTAGGTGAAGACCGGGAAGGCGAAGTCGGTGCCGTACCAGGCGTACCTGGAGTCCGTCTGGCCTATTGAGGGCCGGAATCGGTCGGCCAGACGGCGCCGGACGAGGGAGTTGGACCCGTCTGCGCCGACCACCAGGTCGGCGTCCAGGTGGGGTTCGAGCTCCTCGACCTCGTTCTGGAAGGCGAGCTGCACGCCCAGCTCGCGGGCGCGCCCCTGGAGGAGGTTGAGCAGCCGCCGGCGGCCGATGCCGCTGAAGCCGTTGCCGCGGATCCGGGTCACGGTGTCCCGGTAGCGGACGTCGATCGGATCCCAGTGCCTGCAGGCCTCCCCGATCGCTACGTAGCTTTCGTAGTCCGCGTGTTCGAGCGCCTCCAAGGAGGTCTCGGAGAAGACGACGCCCCAGCCGAAGGTGGCGTCGGGGTGATTTCGCTCGAAGACCCGTACCTCGTGCCGGGCGTCCCAACGCTTCATCAAGATCGCGAAGTAAAGCCCCGCCGGCCCACCCCCCAACACATTGATCTTCACCTCGAGATCTTTGGGGTCATCCGAGGACGTCTGCCAGACGGTCCAGCTGGTCCAGGTGGGACACGGTGGGGAGGAGGACCAGCTCGTCGCAGCCCTCCTCTTCGTAGGCGCGGAGGAAGTCCTTGACCGCGGACGGGGTGGTCAGGTTGCCAGCGGCGATCCGCTCCTCGAAGCCGCCGGTGAAGCTGTAGTAGTCGCGCAGGTAGGCGGCGCCCCGTTCCCGAGCTTCGGCGTCTCCCAGCGCGAAATAGCCCTGGCCCCAGAGCTGGGGGCGGCCGGGGCGTTCCGCGTCGAGCCAGGCGGCACGCGCCCGGCCGGCGGCGGCCGCGAACGCTCGCGGAGGTCCTCCGCCGTGGACGTAGCCGTCGGCGTACCGGGCGGCGCGGGCGAAAGCCGAGGCTCCGCCGCCGCCAACGAGCAGCGGCGGTCCGTCCGGCGCCGCAGACGGCGCCGCCGCCCCCTCCTCCCAGAGCCGGCGCAGCTCCACCAGCTGACGGGACAGGTCGGGTCCCCGGCTCCGAGCGTCCACTCCGGCAACCTCGTAGTCGTCGTGACGCGCGCCGATCCCGAGGCCGAGGACCAGCCGTCCCCCGGAAAGGGCGTCGACTGACGCCGCCTGCTTGGCCAGCATGGCGGTGTTCCGGATCGGTCCGATCACGATCGTCGCCGCCAGGCGGGGCCGGCGGGTGACGGCGGCGGCAGCCGCCAGCGAGACCAGTGGCTCCAGGCAGGGGTGGGCCAGCCGGTCGATCACCGCCAGCGAGCTGAAGGGGCCGCTGTCCGCGCGAGCCGCCCAGTCGAGCAGGAGCCGGCCGCCGGTGCCCGGGGTGGACGTGGGCAGCCCTATCCCGACCCGCACCCGCTACCCGAGGTCGATCTTCAGGGTGTCGTCCTCGAGGCGCATCCCAGTGCTCTGACCGGCGCTCGAGCGGGACATCGATTCGGCGAGCTGCTCAGCCCGCTCGGCGTTCGTCCGGACCGGCTCCCCCTCCTCGTCGAGCCGGCCCAGCACCAGCCTCGCGCTGCTGATCCTTCCGTCGCCGGTCAGCTCGAGCAGCGCCACCGCGGTGTCCTCGGGGACCCGGTGGCGGGGCGGAATCGGGTAGTTGAAGACGAAGGAGCCCAGCCCGTAGAAGATGGGCGCGCCCCGGTGGACCTCAACGCCCTGCAGGGTCAGGGAGTGGCTGCCGAAGACCACCGAGGCCCCCGCCTCGACCAGCTCCCGGCCCAGCTCCCGCTGGTATGCGACCGGCTCTTCGAACCAGGTCACTCCCCAGTGCATGGTGACCACGACGAACGGGGCCATGTCCCGGGCCCTGGCGACGGCGCGTATCAGCCGCCGGCGATCGTCCGGGTCGACGCTGGTCAAAGTGCGGGGCGGCGTGCCCGGCTCCTGCTCGACACGCTCGGCGTCGCTCTCGTAGCGGGTCCGGACCCGGACGCCGGCCACCCCCGGCCGGCCGTTCTGCGCGTGCTGCGCCCTGCGTCCGACGCAGGTGGCCGCCAGCAGCGCGATGTCCAGGCCCTGGACGTTCCTCAGCTCGGGCTGGAGGGCGTCCTCGGCGTCCTCGCCGATGCCCAGCGTGACCAGCCCGGCCAGCTCCAGCTCTTCAGCCATGGTCCGGACCGCGTCCCAGCCGGCATCGGCGGCATGGTTGTTGGCCAGTGAGACCGCGTCGACGCCCATGGCCACCACCTCCGACATCAGCTCAGGGGCACCGCGCAGGCGAAGGGCGCCTCGTTCGGGGAAGGACGCACCGGTCAGCGGAGCCTCGAGGTTGCCGACGGTGAATGACGCCCGGTCCAGGAGCTGCAGCAGGGATTCCTGCGGCCGGTCGCGCAGGTGGCGCAGCGGCCTGGTGACGACCAGGTCTCCGACGCCGGCCAGGAACACGCTCACGCCGGCTCCTGGCCGGCGGTCCGACGCCGGGCCACCTCCGTGCGCACGTACTCCACTATGTCGCCCAGGTGGCTGCCGGTGCCGAAGACTCGGTAGCCGAGCTGCTCCAGCCCCGCTCGGTCAGCTTCGGGGATGGTCCCGCCGACCAGGAGCAGCACGTCGGAGGCGCCCTCCTCGTCCAGCCGGCGCCGCAGCCGGGTGCAGTAGTCCATGTGGGCGCCGCTCAGCACCGAGAGTCCGACGGCCTCGGCGTCCTCCTGGACCGTGGCGGCCACGATCGCGTCCACCGTCTGATGGCGGCCGGTGTAGATGACCTCCATGCCGGCTTCCTTGAGTGCTTTGGCCACCACCTTGGCGCCCCGGTCGTGGCCGTCGAGGCCCGGCTTCGCCACGATGATCCGTATAGGCGGCGTCACCATCGCGTAATCAGGCCCAGGCGGCGGTCCTCTTCGACCAGGGCGGGGTCTCGCTCGGCGGGGTCTCCGTAGCCGCCGGCCCCGGCCAGCTGGAAGGAGACCACGTCGCCGTAGCGAAGGTCGACCGAGGCCTTGCCGCCGATCTCGTACTCGCCGGGAGCGCCCGGGTTGATGACCGTGCGGCCGAGCGCGCCCGGCTCGCCTCCCAGAACCCCGAAGGGGCGGAAGCGGCGGCGTTCGGAGAGATTGGTGAGCTTCACGTTCTCTGCCAGGATGCGGACGTCCCGCCGGACGCCGAGGCCGCCGCGATGCCGGCCCCGCCCGCCCGTGTCGGGAATGAACTCGAACCGCTCAACGATGACGGGCGTGGCGGCCTCGACGGCCTCGATCGGGATGTTGGCCGCGTTGTAGGGCGAGCTCATCGCTTCGCAGCCGTCCCTGGCGGCCCGCGCGCCGGTTCCGCCGTGGATCAGCTCATAGCCCACGAAGCGCCGCTTGCGCACCGGGTCCCAGGCGCCGAAGGTCGCGTTGCAGAAGTGGCTGTTGGCCGCCGTGACGGCGTCCGGGACGGCGCCGGCCAGAGCGCCCAGGATGACCTCGAAGATCCGGGTGCAGATGGCTGCGCGGGGACCGCCGCCGGCCGGCGGCCGGGGGTTCAAGAAGCAGCCCTCAGGGGCGCTGATCTCTATCGGCCGGAGCGCCCCGGCGTTCATGGGGCCGAACGGGTCGGTAAGGCACTTGAGCGCTGCGTAGACGTAGGAGCGGGTGTAGTTGAAGTAGCTGTTCAAGCCCGACTCCGTCTGCGGATCGCTGCCGGCGAAGTCGACCGCGATGCGGTCCCCGCTCACCGTCACGAGGACGGCGATGCGCAGGGGATCGGTGCCGCTGCCGCAGTCGTCCATAAAGTCCTCGAAGCGGTACTCGCCGTCCGGCATGGCCTGGATCCGCTCTCGGACGCGGGCCTCGGTCTGCTGGATCATGGCCTCCACGCAGGCGTCCACCGTCTCACTGCCGAAGCGCTCGTAGAGCTCGGCCATTCGCTGCTCGCCCACTCGGAGGGAGGCGCGCTGGGAGCGCAGGTCTCCCAGGACGTTGCCCGGGACTCGTGAGTTGGCGGCGATGATGTCCAGCGCGGTCTTGTTCTCGCGCCCCTCCTCGACGATCTTGACCGGAGGGATGCGCAGCCCCTCCTGGTGCCAGTCGAAGATGCCTTCGACGGCCTGGCTGCCCGGCCGTGAGCCACCCACGTCGGTGTGGTGGACCAGGTTGACGCCAAAGCCGACGAGGCGTTCCCGCCAGAAGCAGGGCTGAGCCACGAGGAAGTCGGGGAAGTGTCCGGAGCCAAGCTGGGGGTCGTTGAGGAGCAGCGTGTCACCGGGGCGGAGAGCCTCCGGCGCAAAGGCGTTGATGAAGTTGCCGATGGCGAAGTTCATGGCGCCCATGTGGCCCGGGGAGTAGGGGCCCTGGGCAGACATGCGACCCTGGGCGTCGAAGACCGCGACCGAGAAGTCCTGGCCCTCGCGAGCCTGGATCGAGTAGGCCGTGCGCTGGACGCTGGAGCCGACCTCGACGCAGATCGAGCGAAGCGCTCCCCAGACGACGCCGAGGGTGATGGGATCGGGACGGCCCGGCTCGCTCACCATCGCGCCAGCAGGCTCCCGTAGGAGTCGACCCGGGCCCTGACGCCGGGCGGCAGCACGGTCGTCGACCCGTGTTCCTCGACCACCACAGGACCCTCCAGCTCCTGCCCCGGCGAGAGCTGATGGCGGGGATGGACGGGGGTCTCGGTGAACCCACCGCACTCCGGGAAGTAGGCCGGCCGCCGCTGCGGTGGGCGTGCCTCCCGGGGCGCGAAGCGGGGCAGCTCCACGTGGGGCGTTTCGGCGATGGCGGTGAGCCGCCAGGTGGTGGCCTCCAGCGCTTCACCGGGGCTGGCCATGCCGTAGCGGCGGCCGTAGAGTCGCTCGAACTCCTGGCGGGCGTTCTCGTAGGGGACGGTGAGCTCGTAGCCCTGGCCCGAGTAGCGCAGGTCCACCTCCCGGACCAGCGCCGCGGGCAGGGCGCCGAGGGCCTGCTCCGCCTCCCGTTCCATCTCCCGGTAGAGGTCTTCCGCCTCCTCGGGGTCGAGCCGGTCGAAGTCCACGAGCCGGCTCCGGGAGAGGTCGAACTTGACCTCGGCCGCGAGAAGCCCGATCGCCGAGGCGACGCCGGCGGAGGCCGGCAGGATGACCGTCTGCACACCCAGCTGCTGCACCAGGCGGCAGGCATGGGCCGGCCCCGAACCCCCGGTGGCGACCAGGGCCAGGGTCCGGGGATCGTGGCCCCGCTCGATGGAGACCACCCGGGTGGCCAGCTCCATGTTCAGGTTCACCATGGCGTGGATTCCCCAGGCCGCTTCTTCGACCGGGAGTCCCAGCGGCCGGGCCACCTTCTCCGCGATCGCCCGGCGAGCTGCTTCCAGGTCGAGTCGGAGCGAGGCCTCGGCGAAGCCGTCGGGGTTCAGGTACCCGAGCAGCAGGTTGGCGTCTGTCACCGTGGGCTGGCTGCCGCCCAGCCCGTAGCAGGCCGGTCCAGGCGCTGACCCGGCGCTCTCCGGGCCGACCTGGATGGTGCCCAGCTCGGCTCGGGCGATGGAGCCGCCGCCGGCACCGATCTCGACCAGATCCAGGGAGCGAACGTTCAAGGGCAGGCCGCTCCCCGGAGCGAGCCGTACACGGTGCAGCTCGAAGCTGTCCACCGTCTGGGGACGGCCGCCGGTTATCAAGGAGAGCTTGGCCGTGGTGCCGCCCATATCGAAGGCGATGAGGTCTGGGTGGCCGGTCATCTCGCCGTAGCGGGCCGCGATCAGGGCCCCGGCCGCCGGCCCTGACTCGATCATCCGGACCGGAAAATCGGCCATCGTCTCGGCCGTTGCCGCACCGCCGCTCGACTGCATGATGAAGAGCCGGCCACCGTACCCGCGCTCCGCCAGCCTTCCCGTCATACCCCGCAGGTACTCGCGCACCGCGTTCACCAGGTAGGCGTTGATCACCGTCGTGCTCGTCCGCTCGTACTCCCGGAACTGGGGAGCCACGTCGCAGGAGAGTGAGACCTCGACGGCGGGCGCCAGCTGCTTCAGCAGCTCACCGAAGCGGCGTTCGTGCGCCGGGTTGGCGTAGGAGTGCAGGAAGCAGACCGCCAGGCTCCGCACGCCGGATTCCCCCAGCCGCCGGATCAGTGCCCGAGCCTCGTCGAGGTCGAGCGGCACATAAACCGAGCCGTCCGCCAGCACCCGCTCGGTCAGCTCGTGGACCTGGGTGCGATCGAGCAGTGGCCGCGGCCGCTCGGTTTGCAGGTCGTACAGCTCGTAGCGCTTCTGGCGGCCGATGGCGAGCACGTCGCGAAAGCCGCGCGTGGTGACGAGGGCCACGTCCGCCCCCTTGCGCTCGATCACCAGGTTGCTTCCCAGCGTGCTGCCGTGGACCGCCCTCGCCAGCTCAGGCCAGACGGCTCCCGTTCTCGCCATGATCTCGTCCAGGCCCTCCAGGCAGGCGCCGGTCGGGTCAGGGTAGGTGGTAAGCCGCTTCCCGGTGTGCAGCCGCCCCTCCGCGTCCTGAAGCACAAAGTCGGTAAAGGTGCCGCCCACGTCAAACGCCACCTGGACAGATGACCTCATCCCTCCCCCTGTTGGGAGGGGCTCCCTGCCGTCATCCCAGGTACTCGCCGTTGTGAGCGCCAAGCTCAGGGGCGGGCGTGAAGGTCCCCTCGGTCCCGGTCTTGATCGGGTTGCCGATGAGCCGCCTCTCCCCGTCGCTGACGACCATGCGCCGGTGCAGGACCTGGGGATCGCTGAGCACCCGGTCAAGTGTGTTGACCGGCCCGCTCGGCACGCCCGCCGCCCAGAGCTCGCGGACCCACTCGTCGGTGCTCTGCTGCAGGAACCTGGCCTCCAGGATGGGCACCAGCTCGTCGCGAGCCGCCACCCGGCTCGCGTTGTCCGGATACCGCTCCACCAGCTCTGGCGCTCCCAGCACCTGGCAGAGTGGCGCCCAGAAGTTCTCGACGAAGACCGCCACCACCACGAAGCCGTCGGCGGTGGGAAAGGCCTGGTAGGGGACGACGCTCTGGTGGCCGGTGCCCATCGGCCCGGGTACCTTCCCGTCGGTCAGGTAGTACTGGGCGATGTAGGTGAGGAGCGAGACCTGGACGTCGAGGAGCCCCAGGTCGATGTGCTCGCCCCTTCCGCTGCGATCGCGCTGGACCAGCGCCGCGCAGACGGCGAAGGCCGCGAAGACGCCCGCCGCCAGGTCTCCGATCGGGATGCCGGCCCGGGTCGGGCGGCGTCCCGGCTCGCCCGTGATGGACATCCCGCCGCCCATGGCCTGCACCACCAGGTCGAAGGCGGGCAGCTCGCGGTAGGGGCCGTCCGAGCCGAAGGCGGTCATCGAGCAGGTGACCAGGTCGGGCCGGGCTGCGCGGAGGACGCCGGCGGTGACGCCGAGGCGTTCGATCACTCCCGCCCGGAAGTTGTCGATCACGACGTCGGCCGTCTTCACAAGCTCCAGAAAGCGGCCCCGGTCCTCATCCTTCCGGAGGTCGAGCACGACGCTCTTCTTGTTGCGATTCACGGCCATGAAGTACGCCCCCCGGCCGTCCGCTTCGAAAGGCGGTCCCATGCCCCGGATGGGGTCGCCGGCGGGCTCCTCGACCTTGATCACTTCGGCGCCAAGATCCGCCAGCAGCATGGTGGCGTAGGGACCGGCCAGCATCCGGGTCAGGTCCAGGACGCGAATGCCGCGCAACATCTGGCTCAAGGCCGGCCCTGTTCACCTCTGGCGCCCGGCTCTCGCCACATCAGCCAGAGCGGCGGGCCGCCGGGTACCAGCTGGAAACGCTCCGTCACCTCGAACCCGTGCCGCCGGTAGAGGGGCAGGTTGCGCTGGTTCGAGTTCTCCAGGTAGGCGGGAATGCCCTCCGCGTCACAGCGCTGCAGCATGCTCCGCAAAAGCGCGGAGCCGAGGCCGAGTCTCTGGGAGGCAGGCAGCACGCCGAGGAAGAAGAGGTAGAAGTGCGGGCGGCGAGGATGCCGTGCCTGGAGTGGGGCGAAGGCTCGGGTCACCTTGAGGAAGCGTCGCGGGCCGCAGATTCGAACGTACTCGGCCAGGAGCAGGAACTGGGCGGGGAGCGAGGCGCCCCATTGGCCGGGAGGCGTCCAGCAGGCGGCCGCCCGCTTGTCCGCAGTCGTGTAGACCTCGCCGTGGGGAAGCGTCAGCCGCCCCAGGGCCAGCTCGAAGAATCGCCGGAAGGCGGCGTCCCGGCGGCCGTCCTGGCGGATGAACCAGTTCATCACCGGATCCGCGTCGAAGGCTGCGCTGAGCACCCCGGTCAGCGCCGGCCCGTCGGCGGCAGCGGCCTTGCGGATCAGCGTGCCTGTCGCCAACCGCCTCTCAGGACCTCGCGGCCGATCAGACCCTTCAGGATCTCGCTGGTTCCGCCGCCGTAGAGCAGGAAGCGTGCGTCCCGGAAGTAGCGCTGGACCGGGTACTCCATGGCGAAGCCGTAGGAGCCGTAGATCCGGGTGGCCTCGTCCACCACCCTGGCGCAGACCTCGGTGGCGAACAGCTTGGCCATCGCCGCCACCGTGGTCACCTGCTCACCGGCGTCCAGACGCGCAGCCGCGTCATAGGTGAGCAGGCGGGCAGCCTGGAGCTCGGTGGCCATCTCCGCCAGCTTGGCGCCGATCAGCTGAAACTCGCCGATGGCCTTCCCGAAGGCCCGCCGCTCGGCGGCATATCGGGCGCTGTCGTCCAGTGCCCGGCGGCTCAGGCCGAGGGCGAGGGCGGCGGTCATGACGCGGATCTCGGAGAGAACGCCGCCGACGTTCTTGACGCCCTCGCCCTCGACGCCCAGGAGGGCGTCGGCAGGAAGCTCGCAGTCGATGTGAACCTCGCTGGTCAGGGAGCTGCGGGTGCCCAGCTTCTCGATCGGCCTGCCTACGGTGAAGCCGGGCGTGGCGGCGTCGAGCAGGAAGAGGGCTATGTTGCCCAGGCCCGGCTCATCGCTGGTCTTGGCGCCGACGGTGAGGAAGGAGGCGACCGGCGCGTTGGTGATCCAGGTCTTGCTGCCCGCCAGCCGCCAGCCGCCGTCCGTCCGCCGAGCCCTGGTCCGCATGGCCCCCAGGTCGCTGCCGGCCTCCGCCTCAGTGAGGGCGAAGGTGCCCACCTTCTCGCCCCTGAGCGCCGGCTTCAGGTACCTCTCGTGCTGGTCGGCGGTGCCGTAGCGCTGCAGGAAGACGGTTCCCATCAGGCTCTGCATCGCGGCGATCGCGGCCAGAGCCAGGGAGCCCGCGGCGAGCTCCTCGTAGAAGACGCAGGCGGTCTGGAAATCGGCCGCCTGGCCCCCCAGCGCGGCCGGATAACGGAGGCCGAAGAAGCCGAGTTCGGCCAGCCGCTTGAAGAGGCGGTGGGGGAAGACGCCGTGCTGGTCGAGCTCCTCGGCGCAGGGCAGCACCTCTTTCTCGACGAAAGCACGGACGCTCTCTCGGAAGAGCATGCGCTCGTCGGCTTCGCCGCCCATCAGGTACCCCAGCCCTCCTTAACGACCACTCTTGACCGCCCCCACGTCCGCCCCCGATGCTCCGCCAACAACCCTCCGGGTGGGTGGCTTACGGAGGGGGGTGCGCCTGGTGAAGGGATTGTCGAGGGGG
>CATPBP010000185.1 GCA_955652675.1 Candidatus Dormiibacterota bacterium | reverse complement strand
CCCCTGCAGTCATCCTGGCCGCCGGAGGGGTGCCGAGGAAGCTGCAGGTGCCCGGGGAGCTGGAGTTCGCGGGACGCGGCGTCAGCTACTGCGCGGTTTGCGACGGCGCCTTCTTCCGCGGGCAGGAGCTGGTGGTCGTGGGCGGCGGTGACGCGGCTCTCGAGGAGGGCGAGTTCCTGACCAGGTACGCCTCCAAGGTCACGATCGTGCACCGGCGCGACCACTTCCGCGCCCAGCCGGTCCTGCAGGCGCGTGCCCGCGCCAATCCCAAGATCGAGTTCCTCCTGAACGCCCAGGTCACGGAGATCTACGGCGACGAGAGGGTGAGCGGGCTGCGCTACGTCAAGGACGGGGTCGAGCGGGACCTTCCGGTGGGAGGCGTCTTCATCTTCGTCGGCTTCCTGCCCAACTCCCAGCTGCTGAGGCCCCACGTCGAGCACGAGGCGGCCGGGTACCTGGTCACGGACCGCAACATGCAGACGTCCATCCCGGGCATCTGGGCGGTCGGGGACGTGCGCGCCCAGCTCACCAAGCAGATAGCGACGGCGGTTGGGGACGGCACCACGGCCGCGGTGGCCGCCTCTCAATACGTCGACCACCTGCGCGACCAGGAACGCGGCGCCGCCTAAAAAGGCCCTTCCCTCCCCTTTGCGGGAAGGGTCAGGGAGGGAGTATCCCGGCGGCGATCAGCTCCTGACCACGTCGATCCAGGTCAGGCCCAGCGGCATCTTCACCTCGCCGCCGCCGTCCAGCTCGAACTTGAAGGGCGTCTGACGGTCGGCGGCGGACCACCTGCCGCCCGCGTGCCGGCCGCCGTAGTAGAAGTCGGCGCGGCCGCCCGACTCCATGTCGAAGTCGAGCGCGTGCACGCCGTTGACGTCCTCGACGAAGCTCGTGGTTTGGGCAGTCGTATGCATCACGATGAGGAGCTGGATCCTGAGCGGCTCCTTCAGGCCGGCGTCGAGAAGCTGGTGGCCGTCCTCGGCCTTCGTGTAAGTGGCCGTCTCGGCGTCGTAGGTGTAGGTCGAGCGATGTTCGGAGACGGAGACGCTGGCCCCTTCATCTCCCCCGGGGATGTGGACGGCTCCCCGTTCCAAAGAGTAGGCCGGGATCCCCGCCCGCTCCTCGTTCTGCTGGACTGACGTGCCCGTGATGAAGAGGTTGTTGGGCGGCCGGCGGTTGCCGGTGCGGTAGAAGATGCCGGGTACCAGGTCGTCGGCGTGGGGGACCGGGGCGGCCGCCAGTTGAGCCGCGGAACCGTTCGAGAGGCCGCTCATGAAAAGCATCCCGTGCAGGTGCCGGGCCAGCGCGAACGAGATCAGCCGCGCGCTCCGGCTGGGACCGACCACGTCGGGAATCTGGCTGTAGACCGCGGTAAGGCGGGTGATGTCTCCTTCGGTGTCGTACTCGTAGACCGAGTCCGCGGCCTGGAGACCGGACTGGTCCCTGGCTGCGGGATCGTTGGGCACCTGGATGAGGGCGGGCGCCTTGAGCTGCAGGGTGTGCACGTTGGCCTGGAAGATGACCGAGGCGCGAATCGACCAGGCACGGGCGATCCGACCGGCGGCATCCCGGCTCCCGTCCTGCAGGCTGAGCTCGAGGCTGCCGATCTTGAGCTGTGGCGACTGGAGCGCCGCCGACCGGCCGTCGGGGGACCAGCGGAGGTCGACCGGTGCGCCGTTGGCGAGAAGCTTGACGGTGGTGGCGTCCATCGCTTCGTTGAAGGTGACGCGGAGGTGTGACCCGGCCGCTACCTCACCCTGGTCGGGGACCGCGGCGCCGGCTTCGGTGGTGAGCCCGACCACCCTGGGCTCGACGGTGGTCGTGAAGCGCCAGCGAGCCGCCTTCACCTCATGGCCAGAGGCGTCGCGGAGTGGTGACAGGGCGAGGGTGTACTCGGTCAGGTCGGCCAGGGGCTGGCTCGGCCGCCAGGTGAAGAGCCGGTTATCCGTGGAGGCGTGTAGCTCGCCGGGGGCGGATGGGGCCATGCGCAGCGCGGCCTTGAAGGCCGCCGGGGCGATTGGCCGAGTGGCGGTGAACTGGAGCCTGTCCAGCACCCCGACCTCGCGCTGCCCGTCGTGGAAGCCGAAGGCCACCGCGGTAGGCTGCGACCGGTCGCGGAGGTAGGCGGCGCCGAAGACGGCTCCCGAGGCGACCAGTACGAGCAGCAAGGCGGCGGCGGCCACGACCGCCGGCCTCAGTCTGCGCACCGCTCAGCCGGTGACCACGTCGAACCAGGTCAGGCCGCCTGGTGGGTCAAGCTGCGTTCCACCGTCCAACGTGAACCGGATGTCGCCCGGCCTTTGCGGTGCTGCCCAGCGGCCGCTCGCGTGCAGGCCGCCTGAGTAGAAGTCCGCATGGCCGCCGGAGTCGAGGTCGAAGTCCAGGCCGCGATGTCCGGCGCCGTCTTCGGCATAGCTGGTCGGCGTGGCGGTCGTGTGCAGCACGACCAGGAGCTGGATCTGGATGGGAGCCCCCTGGAGGGCCGCATCCTGGACACGCCTGCCGTCTTCGGTCTTCGAATACGTGTGTGAGCTCGGGTCGTAGCTGTAGGTCGAACGATGCTCGGGGACGGCGACCTCCGGACCCGCTGCGCCCGTCGCGAGGGGAATCCCGCCGGTGGGCAGCCCGTTCGGCGGGACGTGCAGCCGCTGTTCTGCCTGCTGCAGCGCGGCGCCGTGGGCGTAGAGGTTGTCGGGAGCGGAACGGGCGTCTGATCGGTAGAAGACACCGGGGCTATCCAGGCTCGTGGGAACAGGATCAGCCGCCAGCCGGGCGCTGGAACCGCGCGAGAGATCGCTCATGAAGAGCATGCCGCGATAGTGACGCGCAAGTTTAAGCGAGATCGGGCGTCCACTGTTGATCGGTCCGGCGACCTCTGGCGCGTGGCTGAAGATGGCGGTGAACCTGGTGATGCCGCCCTCGGTCAGGTACTCGTAGACGGCGTCGGCGGACTGGAGTCCGGACTGGTCGCGCGCGGCAGCGTCGTTGGCGATCTGAACCAGGGCGGGGGCGGCGAGTGGCGGGGTGTCCTGAGGCCGCTCGACCACGATCGCCGCCAGCCGCCAGGCAGCCAGGTTGCGGCCGCCGGCGTCGCGGCCCCCGGGACCGATCTCGAGCGAGAGCTGGCCCGCCTTCAGCGCCGTGCCTTCCACCCTGGCCGATCGGCGGTCACGGGCCCAGGAAAGCCCCAGCGGGCTTCCATTGGCCAGAAGCTTCACGCTCTCCGTGTCCATGGCCGTGTTGAAGGTCAGCTCCAGCCCGGTTCCCAAGGGGATCTGACCGCCCTGCACGGCCGTCCCCGACGCCAACGTGATTCCGACCACGCGTGGGGTGGTGGTGGTGCGGAAGTGCCAGACGCCCCCGCGGACCCTGTGGCCGTCGACCTTCGAGATGGAATCGAACCGCACGGTGTACGCAGTCCGGTCCGCGAGCGCGCTGGCCGGCAGCCAGGTGAACGTCTGGCCGTCACCGGAAGCTGTCAGGGTTCCGTCGGCCGCCGGCTCGATGTGCAGGGCCGGCCGGACACGGCTCAGCAGCAATGGCCGTGAAACGCTGAAAAGCAGCCGCTGGTCGCCTCTGACCTCCTGCTGCCCTTCCTTCAGGTTGAAACGAACGGTCGTTGGGCCTCCGGGGTCCCACAGCTCGGCGCCCGCTCGGACGCCGATGAAGCTGCCGGCGGCTACGACCGCGATCACCGCCGCCGCGGCTCCCGCGGCGCTGCGGCCGTGCACGGTCGTCAGGAAGGCAGCGATACGCTCCAGCAACGAAGTCACCCCCGCTCGGCTGAGCTTGCGGCGCTCCTGGCCGGCGCGGGGCCTAGGATAATGCGGCGGCTACTCGGCCCCCAAGCCGCGAAGGTGACGGAAGGTGTAGATGCCGGTCGCGTGCCCGCTCTCGAAGCCGATCTGGAGAGCGTACTGACCGATCAGAGAGACCCCTGCGAGCTGCAGCTCGGGGTCCGCCAGGTTATCGGTCTGGTCCAGACGGCCGGGAACCCCCGCCTCACCGCGGCACTCCGCGCAGGGGCAGGCCCAGCGCAGCCGTTTGCCGCCAAACCGGCTCTGGGAGCCGTCCTCCCAGGCGATCAGCAGCAGGTTGTCGCCGCGCACCAGGTCAACGCTGACCGGGAAAGGATCCGACGCCGGCCCGCCGCCCCTCAGCGGACGTTGATGACGGGCAGCCGGCGGAAGGACTGGATCGAGGTCTTGGCTGCGACCTGCGAGGCCAGCTCCCGGAAGGCGGTGGCGGCCGTGGAGTTCGGCCGGGAGGTGACCACGGGGGCGCCGTGGTCGGCCTCCTCGCGGATCTCCTGGTCGAGCGGGATGGCGCCCAGGAAGGGCACTCCCAGCCGCTGGGCGGCGCGCTCGGCGCCGCCGTGGCCGAAAAGATGGTGCTCGTGGCCGCAGCTGGGACAGGTGTACCAGCTCATGTTCTCGACCAGGCCCAGCGGGGTGACGTTGAGGCTGCGGAACATCTGCAGCGCCTTGACGGCGATGTCCAGGGCCAGGTCCTGGGGGGTTGCCACGATCGCCACGCCGCTGAGCGGGACCGACTGCGCGATGGTCAGCGAGGCGTCGCCGGTTCCCGGCGGAAGATCGATGACCAGGTAGTCGAGGTCGCCCCAGTGCACGTCCGACATCAGCTGCTGGATCGCTCGCGACACCATCGGGCCGCGCCAGACCATGGCCTGGTCAGAGCCGGCCAGAAACCCGATCGACATCAGCTTCAGGCCGTACGCCTCCAGCGGGACCAGCTTTCGCTCCGTCTTGCCCTCGGCGCCGGGCACCTCGACCAGCCGCGGCTGCTCCTGGGTCCCGGTCATCGCCGGCACGGAGGGGCCGTAGATGTCTGCGTCGAGGAGCCCGACGCTGGCGCCGGACTGCCCGAGGGCGGCGGCCAGGTTGACCGCCACTGTGGACTTGCCGACGCCCCCCTTGCCGCTGGCCACGGCGATGGTCTGCTTGACCCCGGGGAGTATCTCGGCGGCCTGCTGGCGGAAGGAGGGGCGGACGTTGGCGGTCATCTTGACCTGCACGTCCGACACGCCGGCCAGCGATCCAACGATCTCCTCGGCCTGGGTCTTGAACCGATCCCGCACCGGGCAGGCGGGGGTGGTCAGCTCGAAGGTGAAGCCGACCTGGCCCTGCGGCGTGACTCGCAGGTCCTTGATCATGCCCAGGCTGACGACGTCGCGGCCCAGGTCGGGGTCGACTATCTTGCCGAGCGCGCCGAGTACCTGCTCCTCGCTCAGTGCCATCTCGAACCAATACTAGAGGGCCGCCGGGAGGACCCGGCGCCCGGTCTCCCAGGATGGCCGCCCGTGCCCCGCGTCGCTCCGCTGAATAGACTGTCCGCTCAGTGACGCCGCTTCTCCGGGATCCCCTCGACTACTACGGAGGGCCGGCTTCGGACGTCTACTTCCAGCGGGCCGCCCAGACGCTAGCCGGGCTTGGGCTCGATCCCCAGGTGACGATGGAGTTCTTCGGGGACCGAGCCGGCGTTCTCTGTGGCGTCAAGGAGGCCCTGGAGCTTCTCGGCGAGGCCCTGTCAGGGACCGATGAGGTGTGGGCGCTGGAGGACGGCGACCCGATCTCGGCGCAGGAGGTGGTGCTCAAGGTGCGGGCGCCCTACTCGCACTTCGGCCGCTATGAGACGGCTCTGCTGGGCATGATGACGAGCTGCTCAGGATGGGCGACGGCAGCCCGCGAGGTGGTGGAGGCAGCGGCCGGCACACGCGTGATCTCTTTCGGCGCCCGGCACGTCCACCCCAGGATCGGTCCGATCATGGAATATGCCGCCGTGGTCGGCGGCTGCGCCGGATGCGCCACGCCGCTTGGCGCCGAGCTGGCCGGCCTCCGGGCCCCTTCCGGGACCATGCCGCATGCCATGATCCTCATCATCGGCGACACCGTCGAGGCGGCGGTCGCCTTCGACGGGTACATGCCGGAAGACGTGCTCCGCATAGTCCTGGTGGACACCTTCAAGGACGAGGCCGAGGAGTCGCTGAGAGTGGCGCGGGCGGTGGGCGAGAGGCTTCGCGGCGTGCGCCTCGACACCCCGAAGGAGAGGGGAGGGGTGACCGTGGCACTGGTCAAAGAGGTGCGTGCGCGGCTCGACCAGGCGGGCCATCCCGACGTCGGCATCTTCGTGAGCGGAGGCCTCACCGCGGAGCGGGTCCGCGAGTTCGTCGCCGCGGGAGCGCCCATCGACTCCTTCGGGGTCGGGATGGCGATATCCTCCGCGCCCCCCCTGGGCTTCACGGCCGACATCAAAGAGGTCGACGGTGAGTGGCGGACCAAGCGTGGCCGGATCCCCGGCCCCACCAGCAGCCCGCGACTGCGAAAAGTGAGATGAGATTCCGGCAGTCTCCGCGGTCGAGCTCGGACGGCGTCCTCAGCGTGATGATGCCGATCTACAACGAGGAGGCCACGCTGGCGATCATCCTCGGCCACGTGCTCGACCGCGCCGAGGTGGGGGAGGTGATCGCGGTCGACGACGGCTCTTCGGACGGGAGCTGGGAGATCCTCAGTGAGGCGGCGGAGTCTGATCGCCGCGTCCGCCCATTTCGGCAGCCGGTCAACGGCGGCAAAGGGAAGGCGCTGCGGCGCGCCATCGGCGAGCTTCGCCTGCCCTTCGCGCTGGTCCAGGACGCCGACCTGGAGTACGACCCCCGGGACTACCCCGCCCTCCTCCAGCCGCTCCTCGAGGGCCGCTCAGACGCGGTCTACGGCGTGCGCGGCTTTCTGAGCCACTCCGCCTACAGCTTCTGGTTCGTGCTCGGCAACAAGGCGGTCACGCTGGCCTCGAACATCCTCTTCGACTCCTACATCTCAGACATCGAGACCGGCTACAAGGTCCTCCGCTCGGAGCTCTGGCGGCGGCTCAACACGAGCCGCGCTGGCTTCGACATCGAGCCCGACATCACCGCGCGGATCCTGCGCCTGGGCTACCGGATCCACGAGGTGCCGATTCGCTACCACGCACGCAGCCGCGAGGAAGGAAAGAAGCTGACCTGGCGGGACGGCGTGCACGCCATGACCACGCTGGCCAGGCTGCGGGTGAGCTCCGACGAACGGCTCTTCGGCAAGGGATGGGACCGCCAGTACCACCAGGAGAGACACAGGGAGCTGTCGCAGGCGCACCCCTTGATCTGCCTGGAGGGAGACTGAGCCCGGCGGTCCCCTTTCAGGCTGGGAGCTGGACGTCGATCCGCTGCAGCTCCGCCCGGCCGCCGTCGAGCGTGAGGATTCCCATCGTCCGCTCACGGGTGAGACCGGCGGCGGTTGGGGTGGAGACGTTGATGAACCGCGTTCTGCCCACCTGCTCGTCCCGCCAGCGGTGAGTGTGCCCGTGGATGCAGATGTCCAGCTCCGCCGCCCAGGCGTCGCCCTTGCGCGGCGGCCGGTGCACCATGCCGACCTCCAGGCCCTCTATCCGCCTGCGCACCTGCATCGGGTAGGAAAGGTCGTCCGGCGCGTTGCCGTTGACAACCGTGAGCGGTTTGCCCAGCGCTTTGAGCCCCTCGAGGACCGAGCTTTCCTGCCAGTCCCCGACATGCCAGATCTCGTCCACGTCCTCGAAGTGGCCGGCCACGAACCTGAGCAGCCGCTCCACGCGGTACCGTCCCTGGGTGTCGCCGATGAGACCGAGCCGCAGCATCACCCGAGAGCTTAGCGAGCTCCAGGGCGCCTGCAGGGCGTGCAAGCGGTGCGTGGAGGAGGGCATCATCCCCGAGGCGGGGCCCAGCCTGGAAGGCACGGCTGAGGCGGTCTTCTACCTTGTCGGGCAGGCTCCCGGACCGGTCGAAGCGGTTTATCACCGGCCGTTCATGGGGAGGGCCGGGCGAATTCTCTGGCGTTGGATGGCACGGGCCGGCTTTCGGTCGGAGGAGGAGTTCCGCCGCTTCACCTACATCGCGGCGCTGATGCGGTGCTTTCCCGGCCGCAACCCCTCCGGCAAGGGCGACCGGCCACCTCCCTCCGCCGCGATTCGCAACTGCTCGGTCTGGCTGGAGTCCGAGCTCCGGCTGCTCCGGCCGCCGGTCATCGTCCCTGTGGGCCAGCTGGCGATCCGGCGCTTCCTCGGTCCAGGCTCGCTCGAGGACCGCATTGGCAAGACCTTTGGTGACGACCCCCTCTACGTGCCCCTGCCGCACCCCTCGGGCCAGAGCCGCTGGCTCAACGACCCGAGCAACCGTGAACGCCTCGAAGCCGCCATCGCACATCTGAGCGAGCTGCGAGCGCGGCTCCTGGCCGTCTGAGTCTTGCCGTACTTCTTCGGCCGCCGCGAGGGGGGCCGGGTAGAGATCGAGGGCGCCGACGCCCGCCACCTGGCCCGCTCGCTCCGGGCTCGTCCCGGCGAGCAGATCTCCGTGGTGGAACCCGAGGGCAGGTTGCTCACGGTGCGGCTGCGCTCGGTGGAACCCGGGCTGGTGGTGGGTGAGGTGGAGGCGGAGGCCGAGCATCGACCTGAGCCGGAGCGGCGGATCACCCTGGCGGTCGCCATGCTGCCCGCGCCTGCCCTTGACCTGGTGCTCTCTCGCTGCACCGAAGCAGGCGCTGCGGCCTTCTTGCTGCTGGCCGCGGACCGCAGCGTCGGGCGGAGCGCGCGCGTCGACCGGTGGGGGTCCGTCTGCCGGGAGGCCGCGATGCTGGCGGGGCGCCTGGTGGTGCCCGAGGTACGCGGGCCGCTGCAGTTCGCGCAGGCGTGGGCCGCCGCCTCCTCGCCGCTGCTTCTGGATCGCTCAGGACCCTGGCGTCCTGGGCTGGGGGATTCATCCACGCTCTTCGTCGGGCCAGAGGGGGGCTGGTCGCCGGCCGAGCTGGCGCTTGCCGGCGAGCGCCGCGCCAGCCTGGGCCCCCGAAACCTGCGCGCCGACACCGCAGCCCTGGTCGCCCTGACCCTCGCCCTGGGCGGAAGCTAGCCGCTCCCTCCCCCAACCGGGCCCCGACCGGGGGAGGGAACTCTTTCTCTTTGTCTAAATCCCGAGGATTCGGTTGAGGACTTCGCTGCCGCGGGCCTGGGCGGCGGGGAGCTGCTCGGCGATCATGCCCTTCTCCATGAAGGCGGCGCGGTCGGCGACGCGCAGGGCCATCTGGTGGTTCTGCTCGGCGAGCAGGATGGCCACGCCGGTCTGCTTCAGCTGTCCGACCAGCTCGATGAGGGAATGCACCACGACCGGCGCCAGCCCCTCCGTCGGCTCGTCGAGCAGCATCACCTTGGGATTGCTCATCAGAGCGCGCCCCACGGCCAGCATCTGCCTCTCGCCCCCCGACAGACCCCCCGCCAGGTTGCCGCGGAGACCCTCCAGCTTCGGAAAGAGCTCGAAGACGCGCTCCCGGTTCCAGCCCGCCTCGCCGTCGGCCGAGGCGATCTCCAGGTTCTCGACCACCGTGAGGTTGGGAAAGCAGCGGGCGCCAGAAGGCACGTAGGCGATGCCTGACCGCGCGCGCCGGTAAGCCGGCCAGCGGCTCACGTCCCGACCGGCCACCTCGACCCGTCCGCTGGCTCCCGGCAGCAGGCCGACGATGCCCATCAAGGTCGTCGTCTTGCCGGCGCCGTTGCGACCGAGCAGTGCCAGCAGCTCGCCCCCGGCCACGTGCAGCTCCAGGTCGAAGATCACGTGGCTCTTCCCGTAGCGGACGTTGAGGCCGGCTACATCAAGCACCGGCCTCCTCCAGCTCCACTCCCAGGTACACCTTTTGCACCTCGGGGTCGCTCCTCACCTGGTCCGGCGTGCCTTCGGTCAGGATCCGGCCCAGGTGCATGACGGTCACAGTCCGGGCGGTGCCGAAGACGACCTGCATGTCGTGCTCGCAGAAGAGCAGGGTGAGTCCCCGCTCGGTGGCCAGGCGGCGGACCAGCTCCATGGCCTTCTCCGTCTCGTAGGGCGACATTCCCGCCGTCGGCTCGTCGAGGAGGACGAGCTTGGAGCCGAGAGCCAGCGATATGGCGATCTCGATCGCTCGCTGGTCGCCGTGCGAGAGCTGCCCGGCCGGCAGGTCGGCGTAGGCGCCGAGGCCCACCGCGTCCAGCAGCTCGAGGGCGTCCTCCCGGTGGATCCGGTCCGCCCAGCCCAGCAGTCTCCGGGTGTCACCGCGGTTGGCGAGCATCGCGTACTGCAGGTTCTGGCGGACGGTCAGGCGCGGAAAGATGCTGGTGATCTGGAAGGCTCGTCCGATTCCGCTGCGCGCGATCGTGTGGGCCGGCTTGCCCGTGATGTCGCGGCCGTCGAAGACAACCCGCCCGGAGTCGGGCTTCAGGCGTCCCGTGATGAGGTCGAAGAGCGTCGACTTGCCGGCGCCGTTGGGGCCGATGATGGCGTGGCGGTCTCCCTGCTTCACCTGGAGGCTGACCGACTGGACCGCCTGCAACCCACCGAAGGCCTTGCTCAAGCCATCCAGGCGCAGCAGCGTCTCGCCGCGCGGGACGGCGTCGGACTCTATGGCGCCGGCTTTGACCGCCTTGGCAACGTCGATCCGGCGGATCGCCTCGCCGGTGCTCTCGGCCTGCTGCTCCTCGTCTTCGCCGCCTCGGATCCGAGCGCGCAGGGCGCCCAGCAGCGCGGGCGCGTCCCAGACGCCGCCGGGCACCAGGAGCACGACGCCGAGAACGATGGCACCCAGGATGACGTCGAACTGGTAGGGAAACTGCTTGCTGATGGCATTGTCTAGGACGGTGTAAATGAATGCCCCGAGGGCGGGTCCGAGGAAGGCCCCGGTGCCGCCGAGGAGCGCCACCACGATCGGCTGGGCGTTGTTCGTCCAATAGAGCAGCTCCGGGTAGGCCTCCTGCTGGAAGACGGCGAAGAGGCCGCCGGCCAGCCCGGCAAAAAGCGAGGCCAGGGTGAAGACGGTCAGCTCGTAGGCTTTGACGTTGAGGCCGATCGCGCTCGCCCGACGGCGGTTTTCGCGGATTGCGGCCAGGGCCGCGCCAAATGGAGATCTGACGACGGCGAACATGATCAGCATCGCAATTCCGACCACCGCGCCCACGAAGTAATACAGCGTGGTGTAGTCGGAGAGCTGGTCCGGGAGCTGGATCCCGTGGATGCCGTTGTCGCACCCGATCGTGCACCAGGAGAAGGCGATTGAGAAGAGCAGCTGCGAGATCGCCAGCGTGAGCAGAGAGAAGTAGAGCCGGACGGCGCGCAGCGCCACCAACCCGGTCACCAGCCCGACTGCCGCTGCCACCACCGGGGCCAGCACCAGGCCCTCCAAGGCGGGCAGCTGGAAACGCTTGAAGAGGAAGGCGACCGTGTAGGCGCCGACGCCGAAGTAGGCGGCGTGGGCGTAGGAGACCATTCCCGTATAGCCGAGCATGAGGTTGTAGGACACCGACCAGAGGGCCAGGACCAGGGCCGAGGTGCCGAGGAAGATGTAGAACTTCGAGCTCACGTCAGGGTTTAGCTGCTCGTAGAAGCCGGAGAGCGGTGGGATCAGGAGGGCGAAGAGGACCAGGAGGACGGTCACCGCCAGGCGCAGCCGGCCGCGGCGGGCACGGCGCAGCCAGGCCGGGAGCCGAGAGGTCTGCGGCCGGCCGGCGTCAGGCGAGCTCAAGAATGACCTGCCCTCGAATGACTCTGCCTCACAGCTCCTGTTCGGGCCGGCCGAAGAGGCCCCAGGGGCGGACTGTCAGGACCGCCGCCATGATGATGAAGACGAAGGCGATCGCGAACTGGTTCGTGTACTGGTTGTTCAGCCCGAAGGAGATCACCTCGCCGACGATCAGCGCTCCCACCGCGGTACCCACGATGCTGCCGAGGCCGCCGATCACGCTTATGGCGAAGGCCAGCACCAGCACGTCCGTGTCCATGCTCGCCCCCACGGCCTGGCTGGGGGCCACGATGGCGCCCCCCAGGGCCGCCAGCCCGGCCCCGATCACGAAGACCGTGGTGTAGAGCCGGGAGACGTTGACGCCGGAGACGTTCAGCAGCTCCGGGTCGGATACGGCGGCGCGGATGTTCCGGCCCAGCGCGGTGCGGTAGAGCAGCAGATAGACGCCGATCGCTATCAGGACGGCCGAGGCGATCATGAAGACCGCGTAGCCGGAGTAGCGGAAGCCGCCGATGTTGAGAGAACCGCTGACTATGTCGGGCGGTCGCACGGTCCGGTAGCTGGCCCCGAAGAAGAGGCGGACGGCGCCGGCTGCCACCAGGCTCAGGGCGTAGGTCCCGAGCAGCTGGACCAGGTGCTCCTCCTTGTAGATGCGCCGCAGCACCAGGATCTCGATCACCGCGCCGATGACACCTGTCAGCATCACAGCCAGAAGCAGCCCGGTCCAGAATCCGAAGCTGGCTCCCAGCCGGTTGGCGACGACCACCGTCACGAAGGCGGCGATCATGTAGAGCGAGCCGTGCGCCATGTTGATGATGCGCAGCGCGCCGAAGACCAGGGACAGCCCTGCGGTCACGATGAACAGGTAGGCCGCGGTGGCCAGCCCGCCCACCGCGAAGAGCAGGAGCTGTCCGGGACTCAAACGCCTACCTCAAGGTGGTCGGGCTTCCTGGCAAGCTCAGCCCTTCTTCCAGGATGGGCAGAGGGCGAAGTCCGTGGTCGTGGGGTCGTTGTTCTTCTCACACTTACCGGCCTTGAGCTCGCTGACCAGCTCCGTGGGCATGATCAGGTCGTCGCCTCTCAGGTTGGTCGAACCGCTGAGAGTCGGGAAGGGGTACTTGCCGCCGCTGTCAGCCGTGGTGCCGATGGTCTCGCCGACGTTGGCCTGCTGATCCTCCTTGCGAATCTTGAAGCTGTAGCCGCGCAGGCTGGAGAAGGAGTGTCCGACGATCTGGTCGCGGACCTTGTCGGAGTCGAAGCTCTTGGCGGCGTTCGCGGCCTGGGCGTACACCTGCATGGCGTCGTAGTCCATGACCGCCCAGTCGGAGGGGTACTCGCTGTACTTGGCGCGGTAGCGGTTCACGAAGTCGGTCATGCGGGAGTTGGTGAGGGCGAAGAAGGGAGCTCGCATGTACAGGTGCATACCCAGCGGGTACTTGCTCTTGAGAGTGTTGAGCTCGTCAACGCTGGAGAGCGTGGTCATCGGGAACTTCTTGAAGAACTCCGGGTCCACCTGGAGCGCCTGGGTGATGAAGTTCACCTGGTCCGCCGCGAAGATGTTGGAGTAGACCAGGTCCGGGTGAGCGGCCTGGATGGCGTTGATGGTCGAGTCCCAGCGAGGGTTGGTGGGGTAGGGTACGTACCAGGTCTCGGGAGCGTTGACGATGGTTGCGCTGGGCGCCGCCTTCTTCAGCGAGGCGACGAAGGCGTTGGTCTCAGAGACGCCGAACAGGTACTTGGGCGAGACCACGAAGATCTTCTTGGCTCCGGTCTTGGCCGCCAGCTGGCCGGCGGCCGTGCCCTCCATGTACGTGTTGGGCACGACCGATACCCAGTAGGGGTTGATCAGATCGGGCTCGGTGGTCAGCTGGTAGCTGTTGCAGGTCGCGTCCAGCGTGATCACCTTGTTCTGCTTCGCTATGGGGCTCTCGGCCTGGCACTGCGCAGAGTTGACAGAGCCGATCAGCGCCTTCACGTTGTCCTGGAGGATCAGCTGGCGCGTGTTGGCCGCCGCCTTGTCGACTGTGGTGCCGTCGTCCAGGACGTCGGTCTCCACCTTGTAGCTGTTGATGCCGCCCTTGGAGTTGATGTCGTCGGCCGCGAGCTTGATGCTCTGGCTGATGGCGTGTCCATAGAGCTGCGACTGGCCGGTCAGAGCGCCGCTGTAGCCGATCCTGATGGTCCCCTTGAAGCTGCCGGGGCTGCTGCTCGTGCTGCCGCCGCCGCAGGCAGCGGCGACCAGGGCTATCGCGGCCGCCGCGCCCGCCCACCAGGTGCGCCGCGTGGAGTTCGAGATCAATGCGAACCTCCTGATTCCCATCTCATGCTCTTGCCGGGTGGCTTGGGTTTTCCCGGCTCGGGTGGCGGCATGGTATCCGGCGCAGTATGCACCTGTCGAGGCGTGACCTCTAGCCCCACTAGGATTGATCTCGACGTGCCCCAGGAACTGACCCGGAACTTCTGCATCATCGCTCACATCGACCACGGCAAGTCGACGCTGGCGGATCGGCTGCTGGAGCGCACCGGTTCCGTCAGCAAGAGGGACATGGTCGATCAGGTCCTCGACACCCTGGACCTGGAACGGGAGCGGGGGATCACCATCAAGCTGCAGGCAGTGCAGATGCACTACACCGGGTCCGACGGCCGCACCTATGAGCTGAACTTGATCGACACTCCCGGCCACGTGGACTTCTCCTATGAGGTCTCCCGTTCCCTGGCCGCCTGCGAGGGCGCCATCCTGGTGGTCGACGCGGCCCAAGGGATCGAGGCCCAGACGCTGGCAACCCTCTACCAGGCGGTCGAGGCGGGACTGGTGCTGGTCCCCGTGGTCAACAAGATCGACCTGGACGCGGCCCAGCCCGAGCTGGTGGCCCAGGAGATAGCCGAGGTCACAGGCCTGGACGTCTCGAAGGTGATCTTCGCCTCCGCGAAGCAGGGCGTCGGCACCGAGGAGATCCTGGAGGCGGTGATACGGGAGGTGCCCCCGCCGTCAGGAGAGCCGGATCGCCCGCTGCGGGCACTGATCTTCGACTCCCACTACGACTCCTACCGGGGCGTGATCGTCTACGTCCGGGTGGTCGACGGCGAGATCCGCCCTCGCGCTCGGGTGCGCATGATGAACACCGGCAAGGTGCACGAGGTGGACGAGGTGGGCTGGTTCACGCCCCGCATGCGGGCCGGCGATCGGCTCGGCACCGGCGACGTCGGCTACTTCACCGCCGCCATCAAGAACGTCACCGACGCCCGCGTGGGCGACACCGTGACGCTCTACGACCGCCCCGCCGACAAGGCCCTGCCGGGTTACCGGGCGGTGAAGCCGATGGTCTTCGCCGGCATCTTTCCCACCGACTCGGATCTCTATCCCGAGCTCAAGGAGGCGCTGGAGAAGTTCCAGCTGAACGACGCGGCGCTGGTCTTCGAGCCGGAGAACTCGGGCGCCCTGGGTTTCGGCTATCGCTGCGGCTTCCTGGGCCTCCTGCACATGGAGATCGTCCAGGAGCGCCTGGAGCGCGAATTCGGCCTCGACCTGATCACCACCGCGCCCACCGTGCAGTACAACGTCTACCTCAAGCAGGGCGGCATGGTGGAGGTCGACAACCCTTCCATGCTCCCGGAGGCGACCGCCATCGAGCGTATCGAGGAGCCCTACGCGCGGGCCACCGTGGTGACGCCGGCCTCCTACGTCGGCCCCATGATGGAGCTCTGCCAGGAGCGCAGGGGCAGCTTCCGCAACCTCGAGCACCAGGTTGGGGAGCGGGTCCTGCTCGAGTACGACCTGCCGCTGGGCGAGATCATCCACGACTTCTACGACCAGCTCAAGTCGCGCTCCCGCGGCTACGCCTCGCTGGACTACGAGGTGACCGGGTTTCGGACCGGCGACCTGGTCAAGCTGGACGTGCTGGTCTCCGGCCAGCCTGTGGACGCGCTCTCCATGATCGTGGACCGGGCCAAGGCGGCGGCGCAGGGTAGGCGGCTGGTCGAGCGCTTGAAGGAGATCATCCCGAGGCAGATGTTCGAGGTGCCGCTGCAGGCTGCCATCGGGGGCAAGGTGATCGCCCGCGAGACCATCTCGGCGATGAAGAAGGACGTCCTGGCCAAGTGCTACGGCGGGGACGTGACCCGCAAGCGCAAGCTCCTCGAACGGCAGAAGGAGGGCAAGCGGCGCATGAAGCGGGTGGGCAGCGTGGAGATTCCCCAGGAGGCCTTCATGGCCGTGCTCTCGCTGCGCTGATGGCGTCCGGGATCTTCATGAACCTCGGCTGCCGGACCAACGCGGCGGAGACCGACGAGCTCGCAGCGCTGCTCTCGGCGGCGGACAACTACGTCGTCGTGAACTCCTGCACGGTGACCACCGCGGCGGACCGCGACACCCGCAAGGCCGCCGCCAGGGCTCGACGCGAACACCCGGAGGCGGCCCTGGTCCTGATGGGCTGCTACGTCGACGCCCATCCTGGGGACCGGCTTGGCGCCGACCTGCTCGTCCCCAACGCCTGGAAAGGGGCTCCCCAGGGCGTGACCGAGGCGCTGCCCCCTGCGGGCGTCCGGCGCTCACGCTACGTGCTCAAGGTGCAGGACGGCTGCGACAACCGCTGCACCTTCTGCATCGTCTGGCAGACACGCGGCCGTTCGATCTCACGCGTCCTTCCTTATCTGGAAGACCGCGCTCGGGCGGCGGCCAAGGCCGGCTACCAGGAGATCGTCCTCACGGGCATCGACCTGGGCTCCTACCGAGGAGGCCTGGGGCCGCTTCTGGAGCGCCTGCTGGAGGCGGCGGCCCCGGCCCGCCTGCGTCTTTCCTCCATCGATCCCTCTCACATCGACCAGGGGCTGGTCCGGCTGCTCGAGCATCCTCGGCTCTGTCCCCATCTCCATCTGCCGCTGCAATCGGGCTCCGATGAGGTGCTGGCCCGGATGCGCCGGCGATACGACCTGGCCACCTTCGAACGGGCGGTGGCGAGCGCCCGCGCCGTCCGTCCGGACCTGGCGCTGACCGGGGATGTCATGGTCGGCTTCCCGGGCGAGAGCGATGAGGACTTCGAGCGCACGCTCGCGGCGATCGAGGCGGCAGGATTCATGGATCTCCATGTCTTCCGCTTCTCACCCCGGCCGCGGACCGCCGCAGCCCGCTACGCCGGTCAGGTCCCGATTGCCGAAGCCAAGGAGCGGTCACGGCGCACCATCGATCTGGGACACCAGCTCGGCGCCGCCTATCGGGCCCGCTTCGAAGGTGAGGAGCTGGACGTGATCTGGGATCGAGTGAGCGGCGGCCGGATACGCGGCGTCAGCCAGAACTACGTCCAGGTCAGCGCTCCGCCGCAGGGACGGCGAGCGGGGCAGCTGGAACGCGTCGTATATCGGGAGGGGTCGATCGACCCGGCTCCGCGCTTCAGCGCCTCAGCCGATGTAACCTCCGACGGCGAATGGCAGACTGCATCTTCTGCGAGATAGCCGCCGGCCGAGCCCCGGCGCTGCTGGTCTTCGAGGACGACCAGGTCGTCGCCTTCGAGGACATCGAGCCCCGGGCTCCGGTCCACGTGCTCGTGGTGCCCCGAAAGCACCTCGCGGACGCTCGCGAAGCCACCCAGGACGGGCTGCTGCCCCGTCTCTTCGAAGCCGCACACACGGTCGCGGCGGACAGGGGCGTGGCGGGCAGCGGCTACCGGCTCGTTTTCAACGTGGGCGCCGACGCCGGCCAGGCCGTCGACCACGCCCACCTCCACGTCCTTGGCGGACGCCCCTTGAGATGGCCTCCGGGCTAGCTCCGAGCCGGTTCGAGGCCTGGCTCAAGTCCGCGGGACTGGAGCTGGAGGTCCGCCGCTTTCCGGAGGGGACGCGCACGGCCGAAGACGCGGCAAGGGCGATCGGCTGCGAGGTGGGCCAGATCGTCAAGTCGCTGGTCTTCACGGCGGGCGGCGAAGCGGTGGTCGCCCTGGTGAGCGGGGCCAACCGTCTGGACCTGGCCAGGCTGGCCGCCCTGGCCGGTGGCAGGGCGGCCAAGGCTGACGCCGAGCAGGTCCGTTCGGCGACCGGCTATGCCATCGGCGGAGTACCGCCCTTCGGGCACGCGCGCCGGCTGCCCGTGTTCATGGACAGAGATTTGGAGCGCTACGGGGTTGTGTGGGCGGCTGCGGGCCGGCCCGACTCTGTCTTTCCGATCACCCCGGCGCGGCTGGTGGAGCTCAGCGGGGCGCAGGTGGCGGAACTGGCATGACCGGGTCGATCCTGATCCCCTGCCACCGCTGCGGCCGCCAGGTGCAAAGTTCCCAGGTGCGCGACGGCCGCTGCCTGGACTGCCGCGTGGAGGTAGCGCTGGAGGAGCTGCGGGCGGAGCACGCTCGGCTCTGGCGCAAGCGCGAGCGGTACCGAGCCAAGGGCGCCAACGCGGAGTCGGTCGGCCGCCAGATCGCAAAGACGGAGGACCGCATGGCGGAACGGATCCGTGAGCTGGTTCCCAACCAGGAAGAAGCCGTGGAGCACCTGCGCAAGGCGCTGGAGCAAGCCCGCGGCGCCCGCTACGACATCCGCCGAAGCTAACCTCAGCTGGGCTGGGCGACCCCGGTCACGGTGAGGCTGCCTTCGGCGGTCGTCACCCGTAGCTGGTGAAGGCCGCCCAGGGAGGGCCTGACGTCGACCGCCTGGCGAACCTGCTCCAGCACCTGGTCGGCCAGCGGGCCCGGAAGCGGGAAGGACGCGAGGCTGATCTGCCGCACCTGCAGCCCGAGGATGTCGTTCTGGACCTGAGGCACCAGCTGGAAGGTGACCGGCACCTGCTGGCCACCGGCGTTGGCCCGCGCTCGGCCGTCGATGACACCCTGACCGGTCGCGTGCAGGGCGATCTGGTCGATCGGCAGAGACCTGGCCTGCGCCTGGTCGTTGGCGAGCGAGCTCAGCTCGGCGTCAGTGAAGGTCTCCGACACCTGCTGGGGACGCCCGGTGCGCTGGGCCGCTGCGACGGCGCTCGTCATAGCGGCCACCTTCGCCCGGCCGCTCTGGTTGTCAGTCTCCGAGCCCTGGACCGACGGCCCGGGCTGGCTGTGGGTGAACTGCCAGGCGACAACCCCGGCCACGACAAGAAGCAGCAGCAGGGTGGCCAGCGCCAGCCGGCCCCGGCCTGAGGAAGCCTTCATCCATCAACTCTTACGGGCGGCAAGTCCCCAAGGGTACGGCCGCCGTACAGTCGGAGGGTGCGGCCATTCGCCCATCTCTACGTCCACGTGCCCTTCTGCCGGCACAAGTGCGGCTACTGCGACTTCAATGCCTACGCCGGCATGGATCGCCTGATGGAGGGCTACCAGGAGGCGCTGGAGCTGGAGCTGGAGCGGGCCAGGGACCGGCTGCCGTTCGCGCCGCTGCGCACCGTCTACTTCGGCGGCGGCACGCCAAGCCTGCTCCCGGCCGAGCTGGCGGCAAGGATGCTTGCCCACGTCCGGGCCACCTTCGAGGTGGAGCTGAACGCCGAGATCACGCTCGAGGCGAACCCGGCCTCGACCGACGCCGCGAAGCTCGACAGCTGGCGAGAGGGCGGCGTCAACCGGCTCAGCCTGGGCGTGCAGGGCTTCGACCCTCGCGCGCTGGCCGTGCTGGAGCGCCGCAGCGACGGCCGGCAGGCGGAGCAGGCGGAGCGGGCGGCGAGGGCCGCCGGCTTCGACAACCTGAGCCTCGACCTGATCTACGCCGTTCCCTACCAGACGACGTCCTCCTGGCTGGAGACCGTCCACCGGGCTCTGGCCCTGGAGCCCGAGCACGTCTCCTGCTACTGCCTGGGGTTCGAGGAGGGCACCCTGCTCCACCGCCGCCGGGAGCGCGGCCTGGTCCCCGAGGTCGATCCAGACCTGGCCTGGGAACAGCTCGACGCGGCCGACCGGGTGCTGGCGGACTCAGGCTTTGAGCGCTACGAGGTCTCGAGCTGGGCGCGAGCCGGCAGACGCTCCCAGCACAACTCGGCCTACTGGGCCTGCCGGCCGGTCTACGGCGCCGGCGCCGGCGCGCACTCCTACGCCACCGACGGGGACCGAGCCTGGCGCTGGTGGAACGTGGCCCGGCCCCGCGAGTACATGGCCGCCGCTCGGGCGGCCCGGGAAGAGGCGGACCGCGAGGAGCTCGGCGCGCGACAGGCGGATGCCGAGCGGCTGATGCTGGGCCTGCGGACCCGCGCCGGACTGGAGCCGCCGGCCGGCTTCGAGACCGAGATCGGAGAACTCGAGCAGCTCGGACTGCTGGAGCGGCTTGACCTCCGTGTGCGCCCGACCCGGCGGGGCCTGGACCTCCACAACCAGGTTGCGCTGGCCGTCCTTTAAACTTGTTGGCACTCCCCCCGTGAGAGTGCCAAAACCATGGAGCAACGCAAGCAGGACATCCTCAAGGCCGTGATCAACGAGTTCACGAGCAGCGCATTGCCCGTGGGCTCGCAGGCGCTGGTCAGCCGCTACTTCGTGAAGCTGAGCCCGGCCACCGTGAGGAGCGAGCTCTCGGAGCTGGCCGATCTGGGATATCTCGTGCAGCCGCACACCTCCGCCGGCCGCATCCCGACCGATCGGGGCTATCGCTACTTCGTCGATTTCCTCATGGACCTTCAGCTGGTACCAGTCGAGGTCGACGCCTTCATCGGAGCGGAGATGCGGGCGGCGCCCGCGGATCCACAGGGCCTGGTCGAGAAGGTTGCGACCACGACGGCCGCGGTGACACACAACGCCGCGGTCGTGAGCTCGCCTCACGGTCCCCAGGCGCGCCTCAAGCACGTCGACCTGGTCTCCCTGGAGCCGACCGAGGTGCTGATCATCCTGCTGGTCGAGGGGAACCTGCTCCGCCAGCAGGTTCTCGCCGTCAGCGAGCCGGTCCAGCAGGCCGACCTCTCCCGGCTGGCCAACAGGATCAACCGGGAGCTGGGGGGCAGGGACCGTGACGCCCTCGGTCTCCGGCTGCGGAGGCTGGGTCCGGGCCTCGAGAAAGAGCTGCTGGACCGGCTCGTCGAAGCCCTCGAGCTCTTTGAGCGGGGCACGGAGACGCTGGTGGTGCACGACGGCGTGCGCAACCTTCTCAGGCAGCCGGAGTTCGCCGAGGCTTCACGGCTGCACCAGGTGCTGGAGGTGCTGGAGGAGACGCGCTATCTTGCCGCGCTGCTCCAGGAACTGGTGGGGAGCTCGGATCTGCAGGTGGTCATCGGGTCCGAAAACCAGACCAGCCAGCTCCGGGCCTGTACGGTGGTGCTGACCACGTATGGTCCCTCCCGGCGGCTGAAAGGCGTGCTCGGTGTGGTCGGGCCGACGAGGATGGACTACGGCCAGACCGTCGGCCGTTTACAGGCTGTGGCGCGCCACGCGAGCGAGCGAATGTCAGAAGCCTGGGCCTAGAGTCCTGAATGTGCGTTTGGCCCGCTGCGGCCGCGCGGTATCAAATCAACGAGATCATGCCAACACACCGAACCGAACACGACCAGAATGACCAGCCCGATCCCGAGCCCACCGAGCGTGGCACGGAGCGGGTCAAGACCGCCGATACGGGTGCCAGTGCCAGCGCGCAGGCCCAGGATCTCGCCTCACAGCTCGAAGAGGCAAACGGCCGCTACCTCAGGCTCGCCGCGGATTTCGAGAACTTCAAGAAACGAGTCCGGCAGGAGCAGGCCGAGACCATGCGCTACGCGGCCGCAGCGCTGGCGGAACGCCTGCTTCCGGTTCTGGACGACGCCGAGCGGGCCATGGCGCACATGCCCGAGGGCGTGGAAGAGGGCTGGCTCAGGGGCCTTCAGATGACCGTGCGCAAACTCGAGGAGATCCTTGGCAGCGTCGGCGTCGAGCGCATCGAGGCGGAGGGCAAACCCTTCGACCCGAATCTGCACGAGGCCATCGGCTCGGAGGAGTCCGAGGACACGGACGAGGACACGGTCACCGCGGAGCTGAGACCGGGTTACCGGATGCACGACCGCGTTCTGCGGCCGGCGCTGGTCAGGGTTTCCCGGCGGCCGGGTTAACTTAGCCGAGCCTTGGCGATAAAGCGCGACTACTACGAAGTTCTCGGGGTCGGCCGGGGCGCGACCAGCGACGAGCTGAAGCGCGCCTTCCGCAAGCTCGCCATGCAGTACCACCCGGATCGAAACCCGGATGACCCCATGGCCGCCGAGCGCTTCAAGGAGTGCAGCGAGGCTTACGAAATCCTCTCCGACCCCGAGAAGCGGCGCAGCTACGACATGTTCGGCCACGCCGGGGTCACGCCCGGCGCGGGCGCCGGTTTCGGCGGCTTCGAGGGCTTCGGCTTCGGCGACATCTTCGACACCTTCTTCGGAGGCGGCGCCGCGGGCGGCCGGAACCGCCGGCGGTCTACCCGTGGGGAGGACCTCCGCTACGACCTGACAATCACCTTCGAAGAGGCCTTCACCGGCGTCGAGAAGCTGATCGACGTGCCCCGGCTGGTGAGCTGCGAGACCTGCACTGGGACGGGCGCCCAGCCCGGGACCGGCACTGAGACCTGCGGGAGCTGTGGCGGCTCGGGCCAGGTTCGCCGCCAGGCGCAGTCGATCTTCGGAGCGGTGGTGAACATCACCACCTGTCCCAGCTGCGGCGGTGAGGGGCGGATACTGCGCTCACCCTGCGCCGATTGTCGCGGGCAGGGTCGGCGGCAGCAGCAGAGGCGGCTGCGCATCACAATCCCGCCCGGAGTTGACACCGGCTCGCAGGTCCGCCTTTCGGGAGAGGGCGAAGCGGGCTTCAGAGGTGGCCCGCCAGGCGACCTTTACGTCGTGCTTCGGGTGAGGCCCCACGCCCAGCTGCGGCGGCAGGACCAGGACGTGGTCTACGAGCTGCGGGTGAATATGATCCAGGCAGCCCTGGGCGACACCATCGAGGTACCTACCCTTGAGGGGCCGGTGGAGATTACCATTCCGGCTGGCACTCAGTACGGGCAGACGTTCCGCCTGCCTGCAAAGGGGATGCCGAGCCTGCGCGGCGGCCGGCGGGGTGACGAGTTCGTCACCGTCCAGATCGTGGTTCCCAAGGACCTGAACGGTGAACAGAGAGCGCTGCTGCGCAAGGTTGGAGGCCTGACGGGCAAGCCGGAGAAGGTTTCCAGGGGTTTCTTCGAGAAACTGCGGGACGCCATCAACATCGACTGACGGTCGATACGGCAAGAGGAGGAGCCGGATGTCTGGGTGTCTCTGTTCGATCGTGCCGCCGAACGTCCTGGAACAGGTGGCGCGGACGGGCTCGCCGGCGGATCGGGAGGCGGCCCTCAACACACTGGCCATCGACCACTCGCTTCGCACCCTGCGGATCGAGAACGGCACGCTCCGCGGCCTTGCCGCCCGTCGCCTGGCCCTGGCCCACGGAGGCGGGGGGGCGCCGCTTCGGGTGATCTACGACGCCCAGCACCGGACCGACACCCACGCCAGCCTGGTCATGCGCACTGAGGGCGAGCCTCCCGTCGGGGACACCGCCGCCAACGAGGCTTTCGACGGACTGGGCCACACCTACCGGCTCTACTGGGACGCCTTCCAGCGGGACTCGATCGATGACGGCGGGATGCCGCTGCTGGGTGAGGTCCACTTCGGTGTCGACTACGACAACGCTTTCTGGGACGGGGCCCGCATGATGTTCGGCGACGGCGACGGCCGGCTCTTCACGGGCTTTACCGCCGCCATCGACGTGATCGGTCACGAGCTGACCCACGGGGTCACCCAGGACACCCTGGGCCTTCGCTACATCGGTCAGTCGGGAGCCCTGAACGAGTCCATCTCAGACGTCTTCGGCTCACTCGTGAAGCAGTTCGCTCTGAATCAGACAGCTGAGCAGGCCGACTGGCTGATCGGGGAGGGCATCCTGGGACCTGCCCTCCAGGGGGTCGCCCTCCGCTCCATGAAGGCGCCCGGGACCGCCTTCGAGGGAGACGTGCAGCCCACCCACATGAGCGGGTACGTCCGAACCGCCTCGGACAACGGCGGGGTCCACATCAACTCGGGCATCCCCAACCATGCCTTCTACCTCGCCGCCACGGCGATCGGAGGCAGGGCCTGGGCCGGAGCCGGCCGGATCTGGTACGACACCATGTCCTCGGGGGCGGTCAGGCCTGACGCGCAGTTTCACGCCTTCGCCATGGCCACCCTGCACACCGCGGAGCGGCTCTTCGGCCTGGGCTCCTCCCAGGCCGTGGCGGTCAGCGAGGCGTGGACCGCGGTCGGGGTTCTGAAGGGGGTGAGGGCGCTTGATGCGGCGCTCGGATGATGGCGACCAGCTGGAGCTGGAACGATCAGGCGGCTTCGCCGGCCTCACGCTGCGTGCTCTTGTGCCCTTCGAGGAACTGAGCCAGCCCCAGCGCGCCGCAGTGGACGATTCCCTCTCGAGCCCGCCCCGGCGCCGCCCCCAGGCAGACCGTTTCCAGTACCAGCTTCGAGTTGGCGAGAGGCGGGTGGTCCTCGAGGAGGATGACTTCCCTGCCGTCCTCCGGCCGCTGCTGCGCCGGCTCAGCGTCACCCGCTGATTTACTACAGCAGGCTATTGAGAAATTGTGGACCCAGTGCGAAAATAACACGCGAGGGTGAAGAGTAGATGCAAGCGATCGACCTGGAACTGACCAACGCCGAGGTGGAGGTGAGGCAGCTGGAAGCCCGGCTGCGCGTGGTCCCGATGAACGACCTCCAGCTCAGTCAGGCCCTGCAGCGGGCGCTCAACGCGAAGCGCGAAAGGCTGGAGCGCCTCCGCGCACGCCACGCCGCCGGCTAAGAAGAGCAGAATTGCCTCCCCTCGCGGGGAGGGCGAGTGAGGGGTACTTCTACCCCACCAGCTCCCGCGTCCTAGTCACCACTCGAGCCGCCAGGTCGTAGCGTGCGGCCGCGGGGATGACATAAGCGCCCTGGACGTGGCTGCGAGCGGCGTCGAGGAACTCCACGGCCAGGTCGACGCCGAGCTCGGCCGCCCGGTCTCCCGCCTTTTCGAGGCGCTGTCGGAGGCGCTCCGGCACGGTCATCCCAGGCACCTCGTTGTGCAGGTATTCCGCCTGGCGCACTGAGAGCAGAGGCAGCACCCCCACCAGCACCGGCACCCGGGTGTCAGCGGCGATCGCCTGCAGGCGATCGAGCGCCGCCTCTTCGTAGATCGGGTTGGTCACTATGAAGTCGGCTCCGGCGGCGAGCTTGCGCCGCAGCAGCCGGAGCTCCTTCTCCAGGTCCTCGGCCGACGGGTTGACCGCGGCGCCTATGTGGAAGGAGGCCCTTTCACCGATCGGTGTCCCGTTGGCATCCAGGCCCCGATTGAAGTTGGAAAGGATGGTGATCAACCCGACCGCGTTCACGTCCCAGACGGGAGTGGCATTGGGGTAGTCGCCGACCCGGGGCGGGTCGCCCCGGAGCGCGAGAATGTTCCGGATCCCGAGCGCGTGCGCCCCGATCAGCTCGGACTGGATCGCCATGACGTTGCGATCCCGGCAGGTGAAGTGGGCGATCGCCTCCAGACCCACCTGCTGCTGCACCAGCGCGGCGCAGCTGATGACGCCCATCCGCAGCCGTGCCATCGCCGAGTCGGTGACGTTCGCATAGTCGACGCCGGCCTCCTTCAGGAGGCGGGCGCCTTCCAGCATGCGGCGGGGATCGATGCCCCGCGGAGGCGTCAGCTCGACCGAGACCGCAAAGCGTTCCTGGGCGAGCTCCCGTGCCAGTCGAGAACGAGGGGCCGTCTCCGCTCCTGGGACCTCGGGGGAGGCGGTAGGGCCGAGTCGGGCCCGAGGAGCGGTGCCCAGCGCGGAAAGTCGCTTGCGCATCATCGCGATGTGCCGCGGGCCGGTCCCGCAGCAGCCGCCGACCAGGCGAGCGCCGGCATTCACCAGGCGTTCCGCAGCTTCCGCGAAGTAGTCGGGGCCGGTCGTGTACAGGAGCCGGCCGCCGACCCGCTGGGGCAGGCCCGCGTTCGGCATCACGGAGATGGTGCGGGCGCCCGCGGCCGCGAGGTGGCCGGTGACCTCCAGCGCCGCGTTGGGTCCGCCTCCGCAGTTGGCCCCGATCGCTGCCACGCCCATAGGATCGAGCGCCTGGACCAGGGCGGCTGCCGCCTGGGCCGGGTTGGCCTCGTCGTCGAAGCTGAGATGGGCCATGACCGGGGTGTCGGGCGCGACTCTGCGAGCCGCCTCCACGGCGACCTCCAGCTCGCCCAGCGATGTGAAGGTCTCCAGTACCAGGAGGTCGACGCCGCCCTCGACCAGCGCCTGGACCTGCTCCGCAAAGATGCGTTCGGCGGACGAGCGCTTGATCGCGCCCACCGGCTCCATCGGACGGCCCAGTGGACCCACGCTGCCGGCCACCAGCACCGGCCGGCCGGAGTTGTTGCGCGCCTCGACCGCGATCCGGGCGGCGGCCAGGTTGATCTCCCGCACCCGCTCCTCGAGGTAGAAGTCGCCCAATCCGAAGCGATTGGCGCGGAAAGAGTTGGTCTCGATGATGTCCGCCCCGGCCGCGATGTAGTCGCGGTGCACGCCCAGCACCAGGGCGGGCTGGACCAGGTTCAGCTCCTCCAGGCACTGGCCGGCGGACGCCCCGCGGGCGTTGAGCTCGGTCCCCATGGCGCCGTCCAGGAGCACCGGGCCTTTTTCGATCAGCTTTGTCAGTCGATCCATTCGAAGGCTGTATGAAACCATAGGTTGGTGCGATTCCTTGTGACGGGTGCCGGCGGCCAGCTGGGGACCGATCTCGGGGCGGTCCTGCCGGACGCCGTAGGTATGACTCGCGCCCAGCTCTCGATCGCTGACCGCGAATCAGTGCGGGAGGCCGTGGAAGGCTTCGACGTCGTGCTCAACTGCGCCGCCGACAACGCCGTCGATGCGGCGGAGGCCAACCCCGAGGCGGCCTTTGCCGTGAACGCCGAGGGCGCCGGAAACGTGGCCTGGGCTTGCGGTCTGGCGGGCGCCCGGCTGGTCCATTTCTCGACCAACTTCGTCTTCGACGGCTCAGGCTCGCGGCCCTTCACCGAGGCGGATCTCCCGGGGGCGCTGGGCGCCTACGGCCGCTCCAAACTGGAGGGCGAGCGGCGCGTCCTGGAGATGCTGCCGGAGAGCCTGATCGTGCGGTCGTCGGGGCTCTTCGGCGCCCAGGGATCGGCGGTCAAAGGCGGCAGCTTTCCGCAGCGAATCGTGATGCGCGCGGAGGCGGGGGAGAAGCTGCGGGTGATCGACGACCAGAGCCTCAACCCCACCTACACCCGGGACCTGGCCCTCGGCGTCGTCGACCTGATCGACCGCGGGTACACCGGGGTCCTGCATCTGGTGGCCGGCGGATGCTGTACCTACTGGGAGCTGGCCGTGGAGGCCGTGCGGCTGGCCGGGCTTGCGGTCGAAGTGGAGCCCATCTCCAGCGCCGCCCTCGGAGCGCCGGCGCCGCGGCCGGCCAACGGCTGTCTCGGCTCCGGTCGCGCCCAACCGCTGCGCCACTGGCGGGAGGGCCTGGCGGCCTGGTGGACCGAGTGGTCGGCCCGCCGCCCGCTCAGGACCCGGTGACGATTCCCCGACCGAAGGCGATCGCAACCACCCAGCAGGCCGCTGTCAGGAAGGCGGCTTCCCTCTCCCGGCCGCCTCGAGTGGCGTAGAGGTAGATGGAGGGCAGGAAGGCGATGGCGAAGATCCCATATACCACGTGGAGCAGGCTGCGGGGACGGTAGGCGGAAAGGGAGAGCACGCCCAGGCCGCCCTGGACGGCGGTGAGCCCGATCATGAGCAGGAAGCTCGAGCGGAAGCCCGGGCTCAGCTGGCGGCGTCGCAGGAACTGAAAGGTGCCCCAGACGCCCAGGACGGCCGCGAAGAGCAGCAGCGCGATCGCGAAGCGGTTGTGCAGGAAGGCCAGGACCGAGATCACGGCGCTCCATTGTCCAGCGCCGGCCAGGCCGGCGTGCTTCCGGAGTGGTTCTCGCCCGGCTAGCCTGGTGTCGTGCTGAGAGTGCGCGTCGTGAAGGCGATCCCTGCGCCGCTCACCCCGGCATTCCTGCGGGAGGTGCTGAGCCGGGCGGCCGAGGAGCCGGCGCTGGCCAGCCGTCTGGGTGAAGAAGAGCGGGAGCTGACCGTCCGGGTGACCGGGGACCGGGAACTGCGCCGTCTCAACAGGGCTTTCCTGGGCCTGGATGAGACAACCGACGTGCTCTCTTTCCCCAGCGGCGACAGCGGCGGCTACCTGGGCGACCTGGCGCTGTCCTGGCCGGCCGTCGTCCGCCAGGCCGAGACGTTCGGGCACCCGCCGGCGGTCGAGGCGGCCTTGCTGACAGTGCACGGTCTGCTGCACCTCCTCGGCTGGGACCACGCCGACCGCTCACAGGCCCAGGAGATGGACCAGCTCACCCAGGCCTCTCTCGTGCGCGCAGGCCTCCCTCCGGTCGCCGGTAGGCTCGCCATCGCCCGCGCTGAGAGCCAGGGGCCGGTTTCGGCCGCTTCCGCCCGCCGGCCTGGCGTGACCTGAGGGTCCCCCTTCCCGGCTTCCTAAACTTTGGAGGCCGGCCTGCGGCTGAAGCCGCGGGCTGAGCCATGCCTATGGGTCTTGAAACTCCTTCAGCAACTGATCTGCTCGTGGTCGGCCTCGGCAACCCGGGGCCCGAATACTCGCGCACGCGGCACAACATCGGCTGGCTCTGCCTCGAGGCCTTCGGCAGGCGGATCGGCATCGAGATCGGCAGGCGGCGCTGGCGCTCCCGCGTCGGCTCCGGTGAGGTGGACGGCCGCCGGGTATGGCTGCTGGAGCCACAGACCTTCATGAACCTCAGCGGACGCGCGGTCAAGGACGCGCTCCGGGACTTGGAGCTGGGGCCGGACTCACTCTGGGTCGTTCACGACGAGATGGACATTCCGCTCTGCCGCCTTCGAATCCGCACCGACGGCTCCGACGCCGGCCACAACGGGATCCGCTCCATCATCGCCTCGGTGGGGACGAACGCTTTCGTCCGCTTTCGGGTCGGGGTGGGGAAGCAGCCGGCGCCGGGCAGCAGCGTGGGAATGCGCCACGTGCTCGGGCGCTTTTCGAAGTCCGAGGGAGAAGTCGTCGAAAAGGTGGTGGACGGCGTCGCCGCCGCCCTGGAAACCGCCCTCCGCTCCGGAGTCAGCCGAGCGATGGAGCTTTACAACCGACCTGGATCTCTCGGCTGCGAGGAGTTACGTTGAGCACGCTTTGGGAACGGATGTTCGAGGGGCCGCTGGGAGCCTGGCTCTCAGCGCCAATGGCCTCGGATAGCGGCGGATTGGGAACGGACGGCGGGGTGCCAGTGCTGCCTCTGCAGCGGCTGCCTCGGGCGGCCTGGCCGCTCCTCGTGGCCGGCGTGGCGCGATGGGCGGCCCGGAGCCGGCGGCCGCTGCTGGTCCTGGCTCCCGGCCCGGCCCGCCTGGTCACCGATCTCCGGCCCTGGCTCTCCGGACGTCCGCCGGTGTACCAGTTCGCCGAGGTGACGGTGTCCTTTCTGGACCGGCCCCCCGTCTTCGACGAGGCCGTGGCTCAGCGTCTCGAAGCGCTGGCCGCCCTGGCCGGATCTCCTGGTGGCGAGGCGGCCGACCGCGAGCCCTGCGTGGTCGTCTCCTCCCGGCGAGCCATGACGCGTATGACTGTCGCGCCCGAGGACCTCTGGGCGACCACTCTCGTCCTGCGTCCGGGGCTGCGGGCCGACCCCGGGGCCCTGGCGGGCCGCCTGGTAGAGCTCGGTTACACGAGGGAGGCGCTGGCCGAGGCGGCCGGCCAGTTCGCGCTTCGGGGCGGGATCCTGGACGTCTTCCCGGCCGCGGCCCGATCACCTGTTCGAGCCGAGTTCTTCGGTGACGAGGTGGAGACGGTGCGCGTCTACGACCCTCGCAACCAGCGCTCCGTGATGTCGATCCCCCAGGCGACGGTCCGGCCCGGCCGCGAGCTGCTGCTGGGCGACGACCGCGGCCGCGCGGCGGCCGCGCGCCTGCGGGCCGGAGCCAGGCTGGAAGACCTCCGTGCTGACGTGCGCGCCGTCTGGGAGGAGGACCTCGAGAAGCTTGAGGGCGGCGCCGCATTTCCAGGCGTGGAACTGTTCGGAGCCTATCTCGATACCCGGCTGCCGTCCCTGCTCGACCACCTCCCCGCCGACGCCCTGGTCGTCGACCTGGAGCCGCGGCGGCAGCAGGCCGACGCCACCGAGCTGGAACGCGAGACGCGCATGCTGGCCGAGGCCGAGGCGGGTGACGGCGAGCTGCCGGCCGGCTTCACGCCGCCGATGGTTCCGGTCGAGAGGCTGGACCGGATCGAGGGCAGGGCGGTCCTCTCGGTGGCGGTGAGCGAGTTGGACGGGGCCGTCGACCTGGGCTGGCGTGAGCTGGAAGCCCTGGTCGGCCGTCCGCGGGCAGTCTCCGAGCTGGCCAACACGGCCAGGCAGAGCACCGTCGTGATCGCCACCGAGCAGGCGGAGAGACTGGGGGCTCTGCTCGACGAGGCCGGACTTCCCTCCGAGCTGCCGGAGGTCGACCTGGACGCGGAGCTGGAGCTGGGCCCCGGACTCTGGCGCGCCGACGTAGACGTGCCGGCGGGGTCCGGCAACGCGGAGGTCGGACTCGCCCTCTACTCCGACGCGGAGCTCTTCGGCCGGATAAGGAGGGTGGCGGCCCGTCCCACACGGCGCTCGACTCGGGGAGAGGAGACCCTGCACCTCGAATACCAACCGGGGGAACTGGTCGTCCACGTCGACCACGGCATCGCCCGGTTCAACGGCATGCGGCTCATCGACTCGGAAGACCCCGAGGTCCCCCGGAGCCAGATACAGCGCGAGTACCTGGAGCTCGAGTACGCCGACCAGGACAAGCTCTTCGTCCCCGTCGAGAACCTCGACCGGGTCCAGAAGTACCTCGGCGGCTCAGAGGAGGGGGCTCCCCTGCACCGGCTCGGCACCGGCGACTGGGAGCGTGCCCGCTCCCGGGCCAAGAAGAGCGTGCAGGACGTGGCCGAGGATCTCCTCAAGCTCTACTCGCAGCGCGAGGCCAGGCCCGGCTTCGCCTTCGCTCCCGACACTCCCTGGCAGGCGGAGCTGGAAGAGAGCTTTCCCTACGAGGAGACGCCGGACCAGCTGCAGGCGCTGGCTGAGGTAAAGGCGGACATGGAAGCCGAGCGGCCGATGGACCGGCTGCTCTGCGGCGACGTCGGCTTCGGCAAGACCGAGATAGCTCTGCGTGCCGCCTTCAAGGCCGTCATGAGTGGTCGCCAGGTGGCATTGCTGGCACCCACCACGGTGCTCGCCCAGCAGCACTTCATGGTCTTCACAGATCGGCTTCGAAACTACCCGGTGACCATCGAGGTGCTCTCCAGGTTCCGCAGCGAGGAAGAGCAGAAGAGGACCCTGGCCGGGCTCAAGGCCGGACCCGTCGACATCGTGATCGGCACTCACCGGCTGTTGCAGCGCGACGTCCGGTTCAAGCGCCTGGGACTTCTGATCGTCGACGAGGAACAGCGGTTCGGCGTCATGCAGAAAGAACGCCTGAAGCGGCTGCGGGCGAACCTCGACGTGCTCTCACTCTCCGCCACGCCCATCCCGCGCACCATGCACATGGCGGTGGCCGGGCTTCGCGACATGAGCGTCATCCAGACGCCGCCGGAGGACCGGCAGCCGATCAAGACCTACGTCACGGCCGACGACGACGCCCTGGTGAAAGAGGTGATCGAGCGCGAGCTGGACAGGGGAGGCCAGATCTACTACGTGCACAACCGGGTGCGGACCATCGACAAGGCGGCGCAGCGGGTGAGCCGGCTGGTGCCGGCGGCGCGGGTCGCGGTGGGTCACGGGAAGATGGACGAAGAGCAGCTTGCCAGGGTGATGGTCGAGTTTTCGCAGGGAAGTCACGACGTGCTCGTCTGCACCACCATCATCGAGTCCGGGCTCGACATCCCGAACGTCAACACCATGCTCGTGGAGCGCGCTGACCGCTTCGGATTGTCACAGCTGTACCAGCTCCGCGGGCGGGTGGGGCGGTCGGGAAAGCGCGCCTACACCTATTTCCTCTACGACCCCAAGAGATCCATGACAGAGGCGGCAGACAAACGGCTCGACGTGATGTCGGGACTTCACGAGCTGGGTCAGGGCTTCCGGATCGCGCTCCGCGACCTGGAGATTCGCGGCGCCGGTAACCTGCTCGGCGTGGAACAGCACGGCGCCATAGCCTCGGTCGGCTTCGAGATGTACCTGCAGATGCTGCAGACGGCGGTCGCACGGGTCCGTTCCGGAGGGGACCAGCAGGAGGTGGGGGACGTACTCTCGACTCCGGAGATCAACGTGGACCTTCCCCTGGACCACTTCATGCCTCGTTCCTACATTCGCGACGAACGGCTGCGCCTGGGTGCCTATCGCGAGCTTGCGGCGGCGGAGGACGAGTCACAGCTGGCCGCTGTCCTGCGCTCGCTGCGGGACCGATATGGACCTCCTCCCGCCCAGCTGGCCAACCTCGTCTACTCGCTTCAGGTCAAGCTCAAAGGCCAGCAGCTCGGACTCCGTGCGGTCGCCGCGGATGGACCCGAGCTGGTCATCCGGGTCGACCCCAACCGGGTCCTGGACGTCGACGAGCTCCAGCGACGGTTCAGCGGACACTTGCGGGTCCGGCCAAACCGCCTGCTGCTCAGGCGTCAGGGTGAGGGCTGGAGAGATGAGCTGATGGCGGTGCTGGACACGATGCGTGAGCTGTATGGAGCCACGGCGGTGGTTGCAAATGTCTGACTCTCGAGACGGCGACAGCTCTCCAGAGCGGCCTTATCCAGACGGCGTGCCTGCGGTATTCGAGATCGCACGCAGGCTGCGCGCGCCCGACGGCTGTCCCTGGGATCGCGAGCAGACGCCAGCTTCGCTTCGGCCCTATCTGCTGGAGGAGACGTACGAGCTGCTCGAGGCGATCGACATGGGCCACGATGATCAGAAGGTCATCGAAGAGCTTGGCGACGTGTTGCTCCAGGTGGCGATGCACTCCGCCATCGCCGAAGAAGAGGGAAGGTTCGACGCCGCCACAGTCTCAGAAGCGGCCGCCGCCAAGATGGTGGCGCGACATCCGCATGTGTTCGCTGACGAGCAGGTGGCCAACGCAGAGGAAGTCCTCGCCAACTGGGAGCAGCGGAAGGCGGACGAAGCGGCGCGGGCCGGTAGGGAACAGGAGACGCCGCTGGATCGCGTTCCGATCGCACTGCCCGCCCTGGCTTGGACTTACGGCATGCAGAAGCGCGCGGCGCGAGTGGGATTCGATTTCGAGACACCTGCCCAAGCCGCCGGCGCCATAGCGGAGGAAGCGCAGGAGCTGGCGGGTGCGCAAGACAGGGAACAGGCGTTCCGTGAGGTTGGCGATCTGCTCTTCGCGATGGTCACCATGTCGCGCAAGCTGAGGATCGATCCTGAGGACGCTCTGCGTTCCGCCGGCCAGCGATTTCGCGACCGTTTCGCGGCCATGGATAGGGACTTGAGGGAGCGTGGAGTCTCCTATCGGGAGCTCGATCCCACTGAGCTAGCGGCCGTCTGGGACCGCACCCGCTGAGGAGAAGTTCACAACCGGTCATAGCGGTGCTATAGTCCGAAAGCGCGCTTCCGCGTCCCCCCAAACGTCTCAGCTAACGTCTTGCAAAAAATGCGACAGAGAAGAGCTTCGGCCAGCCATGGTGTGTTGCGGCCCCGCCGCCTCCGCATCTCCCGAGAAGTACTCCTATTGGTGGTGCTCGCGCTGCTCGCCGGGTGGATCGTCTGGGCCTTCGCCCAGGAGCTGTACCTCAGCTATCAGCTCAGTCATCAGGCCGGCGAGGTGCGGAGCCAGAACGCGGCCCTGCAGCTGGCCAACGACGGCTACAGGCGCGACATCGCCGCGGTCTCCTCGGGCGGAGCGGCCGAGGAGGAGGCTCGCCTGAACGGCTATTCTCGGCCGGACGAGAAGCTGTACCTGGTCAACCCGCCCTCGTCCCAGCCTGCCCATTCATCGTCCCGCGCCGCGTCTGCGAGCGTTCCGGGCACTGCTCAGAGCCAGGCCCACCCCTAGACGTCCGGTCGCCACCGTGGACCGGCTCGGAGCCGGTCCCGAGGTATACTGATTCCGCGGGGTGGAGCAGCGGCAGCTCGTCGGGCTCATAACCCGAAGGTCGTCGGTTCGAATCCGACCCCCGCAACCACCTTCTGAAACCAGCGAGGAGGCGCCCGAGCGGGCGCCTCTTTTTTTGCCGTTGAAGCCCGGCTGACGCGGTGACCGCCGCCTGGGCTTGGGGTGCGCGGGAGACCCTCAAAGTCGGCAAGGTACAATCTGGGCGGCAAGGAAGGACCGGGCGTTCGTATTCCGTGGCCGCCCGCCCGACCGACCCTGGCATTTACCACAATCCTCACCGAGGGTGAGGCGGTTTCACCGCCCCGCCGTCGGTCCCACGAGAGGCTTACCTACACTGAATAAGCGGAAGCGCGTGGCGCTGGCCAAGCATCGCGCCAAGAAGCGCAAGGACAAGGCGAAGGCGCGCGGGGCCCGCTGAGGGCCCTATCCCAGGGCGGCGTAGCTCAGCGGTAGAGCACACGACTCATAATCGCGAGGTCGCTGGTTCGAATCCAGCCGCCGCCACTCATATGGTTCCACTTGGGACGCACTGCGTTTCACGGGGTGTTACGCGACTTATCACTTTGCAGCGTCGTGTTGCGCAATGCCCAGCGTTATGCAGACTCGGCTCCCGGACCCTCTGGCCGATCGAATACCTAAGCCATCACCAATCAGCAGCGAACGGTTCCTTCGAGCATGCTGATCAGGCGGGACTGCCAGGTCGGAGACGAGCCGCCATCCTTTAAGCAATCCCCCCCAACATCCAATGCTTCTTTCACCGAAAGGACGGGGCAGCTCGAGGGCCACATCTGGTAGGACGCCCAGGTACTCGCGAGCTGTCGAGCGGCTCAGAGCACCTAGCCGCGGCTTTGACCTCGGCCTGTCCCGCGGTGAGCTGGCCAGCATCGACCTCGTGCACCTCGACATGCAGACATCGACCGAGGCGGGAAGGCCGCCACTGAGGAGCTGACCCGGGGGCCGCAACCGAACCCAACTATTACATGCTGATCCGGTGGTCACGTTGAGCAGGCCGTTCGCGAACGGCGCGCCGCGGCGCGGGTGGCCGCACCAGGTTAAGGCTCAAGACCTGGTAAGTAGCCCGTTCCGCCTCACCGCGTCAACCACATCGAGGATCGCCCGACTGGCCTGTGCGGCACTACTCTTCTCCTCAATGAGCTCCAGGTGATTCGTATTCGGCAGAACGCGGTGGACGCTGTTGCTGGAGTAACCGGCCATTTGGTCTTGTAGGGGCAGCCACCCCGCCTGGGCCTCCTTGGCCGCGGTAACGACAATCAGCGGCCGATTGCCGATGCTCGTGAACGCGGCAGCCTGATTGAGCGTTATCGGCAGTTCGGCTATTTCGTCGCGTTGAACGCGGAGCAAGCTCCCAGTCGACAGAGTAGCGCGCTCCGCGTCCCGAGTCTGCGCCGGCAGCGTGCCGAAGTCGAACTGATGGACCAGCCGAAATACGCCCAGCCGAGCCAGAGAGGGAAGCAACGCTACGATTCGGTGGAACGCGCTATAGAAGCCGGGATAGTCTGGTAGTCGGGTGAACGCTTGGTTGGGCTGCGAATCGAGCAGCACCATGCCGGCGACCTGACCCGGGTAGCGGGCGGCAAAGATCCTCACATAGACGCCACCTGTGGAGTGCCCCACCAGCACGAGCGGACCTGCGATTCGCGCGCGATCCAGCAGCGTGTGGAGGTCAGCGGCGACCGCGAGACCGTCCTGGGGAGCCGCTGCGGCCTCGCTCCGACCCTGCCCGGCGCGGTCGTAAACGCAAACCCGGGTGTTCTGTGCCACAGCTGGCGCGACCCAACCGCCCCAATATGTGGAGGCCTCGCCGAGGCCTGAGACCAGCAGCACCGTCGGGCTGCCAGCGCCGGTGCAGTTCAGATAGAGCCGGTGACCGCCGACATCGATCAGCTCGCCGGGCATTCCGGAGACGCTTCGGTCGATCTGTTCTTGGATCGTTTCGTAGCCACCCCCCACGGCGGCGACTGCGAGGACGCCAAACAGCGGGTACAGCATCAACCGGCGGGTGAGACTGCGCAGATGCCGGCGGGCCTGCACAGCCATCCAGATGGCGAGGGCGAAGAGCAGGGGAGGCCATACCCAGCCGAGAGCGTTGAACGCGTTGGCGTCTGGCGCGAAGATCAGAAGGCTGGCGCCAGCAAGAGCCGTCAGGCCGGCCGGCACGGCCGCCCACGGCTGGGGTTGATCGGTCCACAGCATCGAGAACACCGCCAGCAAGGTCCAGCCGAGGGCGAATCCGAGCAGGGCTGTACCCATGATCACGTGTTCCTGCGCCCCGCCTAAGGGACCGATGACGAGCACCAGTGCGACGACGGACCCGGTTATTAGCGATCCGGCGACGATCAGACCGATTTGGCGTATGCCGATGTGGCGTGATCGCCGACGCCCATCGGCAGAGTCGGTTTGCGGACTGATTCTTGCGATGGAGTCCTCGTCAATCGGATCGCGCGTCACGGAGCCCTCCTAAATATCCGGTTCATCGTGGCCTCCAGGCAGCTGGGCAGTCAAGGCGTCCGTCCTGGCCATCTAAAGACGTGCGAACCAACTTCGTGTGTCTCACCGCCGATGGCGTTCGATCGGCTTCGTCGACGAGGAAGTGTCGGCGTGCTGGCGCAGGTCCGCTGCGAGCTATCAGCAGGCCGGCGCGCTGTGGTTTGGGTACTCGTCTGCGGACCAGCGGCGCAGGTCGGGGTCGTGGACACCGCTCTTGTTTGTGAGCGTGGGCCGCTGTCACGGGGCGTGTGGACAGGAAGAAGCTCCCGACAGCCGGCCAGCACGCGAACAGCACCACGCGCCAGCGAGGAATGGCCGCAGGATCCTCCTGGCTGGCCATCGGTGGTGAAGCGGTCGGGCTCTCAACATCGTGGAGAACCTCCTCAAACTCTTCTGCCAATTAAACTTGGGTTCTGAGTGGTGCCGCGGAACGGT
>CATPBP010000184.1 GCA_955652675.1 Candidatus Dormiibacterota bacterium | reverse complement strand
CTGGGAGCGCGGGGCGGACTCCTCCACCACGCCCCAGGCCGCCGCCTCACTTCCGCTGAGCGTCCGGCCGGTGGTCAGCAGGTAGAGCGCCCGGCTGCGGCCGGTCGACGCCGCCAGGCGTTCGATGCCACCCCAGGCGGGCATCAGGCCGAGCAGGGCCTGGGTGAAGCCGATGCGGGCGTCATCGCAGGCGATCCGGAAGTCGCAGGCGATGGCGACCTCGGCGCCGCCGCCGAGGGCGGCCCCATTGATCGCCGCGATCACCGGGACGGGCAGCGACGGGATCCGGTCCAGCGAGGCCCGCATCGCTTCGGCCATCTGCCTGGCGAAGGCCTCGTCTCGCTGCGACTCCAGCTCCTTCAAGTCTCCGCCGGCGATGAAGGCCCGCTCGCCGGCCCCCGTGATGACGGCGCAGTGGATGTCAGCGCGATCGGCCAGGTCAGCCAGGTGGGCGTCCAGCTCCTGCATCGTGCGGCCGGCCAGCGCGTTTCGCGCCTGGGGCCGGTCCACGGTCAGCACCAGCACCCGGCCCTCCTGCCGGACCTTGATATCCGCCATGGGCCGACGATAGCCGACTCTTCAGAGCGACCCCATCCCAGCTCTTGTAGAGGAGGTTTCTCTCCCCAGAACAGAAGGGAGGGATCTTTCTCCCCCCTCTTCTAGCCTCGGGTGAGGGATCTGGCGATCAGGGTTCGCAGCTCGCTCTCGCTGGCGCTGCGGTTCTCGTGGTTGACCTGGAAGACGGTGAGAGTGACGTTGGATTCCTGCCGCTTTCGTACCGTGAGGGCGTCCGGATCGAGACCCTGACGGATCTCGTCCACGGGCGGTAGGGCCTGGATTCGCACCGCCACCCCCTCAGTTCTCCGCCGGGCGTCGGAGGGGAGCGATTCACGGGCCTCCGCCAGCAGCTCGGCGAAGCGCGGTGGAGTGACGCGATAGGGCGCTGGGCGCCCCGGCGCCAGCGCCGCCGCCCGCCTGAAGGCATCGTCACTGGCAGCGGTGAGCCCGACATGGCGGCTGACCCTGGCCAGCAACCGCCAGGCCTCGGGATCCTTGGGCGCGCGATCGCAGGCCGCCTGCGCCGCTTCCAGGGCGTCGTGCATGAGGCCCGCGCTGTAGAGGTCCCGAGCCCTCTGGACCAGGTCCATGCGGGCGATACCCTAGCAGGATGGGGGCGATCGAAGATTCCGCGGCGCCGTTGCCGTTCTCGAACTGATGCGCTTCTTCCGCCAGACCCCGCGCGTGGCGCTCGCCGTGGCCTCCGACGCCGCCGCCCTCGCGGAGCTGTACAGCCGCGCCTGGGCCGAGTGTGACGTCCGGCTCGATCCCCGCATGGTGGCCGACCAGGTCCCGCCGGTGGAGGAGATAAGGACCTGGCTGGGCGGCGGCTTCGAGGTCTACCGCTCGAACCACGACGGCAGGCTCGTGGGCGCCGTTCGGTGCAGCTTTCCCACCAGTACCTGCCACGTCGACCGCCTGGCTGTCGATCCGGACCTGCAGGGCCGCGGCCTGGGCCGCGCCCTCGTCGAGCACGCGGTGGCGCGTGCCCGGCGGGCGGGTGTGACCAAGGTCTGGGCTCAGGTCAGCCCCAAGCTGGAGAATGCGACCGCGCTCTTCCGTGGGCTCGGGTTCCGCGAGGCCGGCCGCCTCCTGGTCGGCTACTGGGGGGAGCCGGTCGTGCTGCTCGAGCTTCCCATCTGAGTCTCTCGGGCAGAGCCCATCAGGCGGTTGGCAAGGAGACGGGCGCACTGGAAGGCGAATCCCATGCCGTGGCCGCTGTAGCCGCCACACACCCAGATGCCAGGCCGTCCGGCGACCGGCCCCACGATGGGTAGCTCGGTCTCGGTGAAGCCCATGATCCCGGACCAGCGGTTGGCGATCGGCGCCTGCGCGCCCAGCCGCCTGACCTCGCCCTCCAGCAGGCCCTGGACCCTGGCCGTGGTGACCGTCTCGTAGCCGACCTCCTCCTCCGGCGCGTGGTGTCGAAAGCCGCCCGCCAGGAGGCGGCCGTCGGGCAGCTGACGCCAGTAGCGGAACCCCCTGTCGGAGTAGGTGGGCATGTCGACCAGCCGGCGCCGCTCCGGACCGGTCGCCAGCATCTGGGCGCGTACCGGGGCGATCCCGACCTCCGGAAGCAGCAGGGGCGTGTAGGCATTGGTCGCCAGGACGACCGTGCCCGCCAGGCACTCATCCTGGCCGGCGAAGACGCGGACCCCTCCCGGTGATGCCTCCAACGCCTCCACCTCCACGCCCTCGCGGATCGAGCCGGTCGGCGCCAGCTCGGCCAGGGCGGACACAGCCCGGACCGGATCCAGCTCGCCGTCGCGGGGGTTGAGGAGTCGCTCGCCGTCCCAGCTCGCCTCGAACCCGTCCTCCCGCAGAAGCTCCGCCGAGGCCGCCAGCTCCGCCGCCTCCTCCAGACTCGCCGGCAAGAGCTGGCTGCCCGTCCGCCGGTAGCCCACCTCCCGGCCCTGGAGCGCCTCGGCCAGGAGGTCGTGCGTCTCCGCGGTGAAGGCCCAGGTCTCCCTGGCCCTGTCCCGGCCGTAGCGGCGGACTGCCTCCGCGTAGCAGGCTGCCACGCCGGCCAGCAGGAAGCCCGCGTTGCGGCCGCTGGCGCCCGCCGCCAGGTGGTGGCGCTCGACCAGGACGGCATGGGCGCGCCCGCGGAGCCAGTAGAGGAGGGAGACGCCGGTGATGCCGCCTCCGATCACCAGCACGTCCGCGCGCTCGGGCAGCCGGCCGGCCTGGCGAACCCCGAGAACCCCCCAAACAGGATCGGTAGGGAGGGGGTCCTTACCGTGCGACATCGCTGGACCGCCGGCGGCGCGGCGCGCCGACCTCAGCCGCCCCCGCCGGCGCCCGCCTCCAGGCCAGGCTGGGTCAGCTTGGCGGGATCCATGATGCGGTCCAGCTCTTCCTCGCTGAAGCCCTTCTCGCGGGCCAGCTCGCGGATAGTGCGACCGCTCCGGAGTGCCTCCTTGGCCATCTTGGCGGTCTCGTCGTAGCCGATGATCGGGGCGAAGGCGGTGGCCAGCATCAGGCCCTGCTCGACCAGCTGGGGACCCCTTTCGGTCGCCTGCAGGCCTTCCACGGCACGCTGCGCGAAGTTGACCGAGGAGGTGGCGAGCAGGGTGATGGATTCGAGAAGGGCGATGCCGGCCATCGGCATCATCACGTTCAGCTCCAGGAAGCTGCCGGTCTGGCAGAAAGAAACGGTGGCATCGTTGCCCAGCACCCGGGCCACGACCATCATCAGCGACTCGACGATGACCGGGTTGACCTTCCCGGGCATGATGCTGCTCCCGGGCTGGGTCTCGGGCAGCGCCAGCTCGGCTATCCCGGCCCTCGGGCCCATGCCCATGAGACGGATGTCGGAGGCCACCTTCCAGAGGCTCAAGGCGATGGTGCGCAATGCGCCGTGGGCCGCGACCACAGCGTCGAGTGAGGCCTGGGCGTGGAAGTGGTTGTCGGTCTCCCGAACCGGAAGTCCGGTGAGCTGGGCCAGGCGCTCGACCGTCCGGCGGGCGAAGTCCGGGTGCGCGTTGATCCCGGTGCCCACGGCGGTGCCGCCGAGCGGGACCGAGAGCAGCTCGTCCCGTGCCTGGCGCGCGCGCCGCAGCGACTCCTTGAGCTGGCCGGCGTAGCCCTGGAACTCCTGGCCGAGCCGGATCGGCGTCGCGTCCTGGAGATGGGTCCGCCCCGTCTTGACGATCGGCATGAACTCCTCGGCCTTGGCCGCAAGAGCGCCGCGCAGCCGTTCAAGGCCGGGCAGGAGGTCCTCCTCTATGGCCATGGCCGCCGCCAGCTGGATGGCCGTCGGGATTGTGTCGTTGGAGGACTGGCACCTGTTGACGTCGTCGTTCGGGTGTACGCGGGTGCCGTCGCCGAGCCGCTGGGTGGCCAGGTTGGCGATCACCTCGTTGAAGTTGGTGTTGGTCGAGGTGCCTGAGCCGGTCTGATAGACGTCGATCGGGAAGTGCTCGTCGTACTCCCCGTCGGCGACCGCCTGGGCCGCAGCGCTGATCGCCGCCGCGCGGTCCATGTCGAGCACGCCCAGCTCGGCGTTCACCTCGGCCGCCGCCTTCTTGATCAGCGCCTGGGCGCGGATGAAACGTCGTGGAAAGCGCTGGCCCGAGATGGGGAAGTTGAGTACCGCGCGCTGGGTGGAAGCACCGTAGAGGGCCTCGGCGGGCACCTCCATCTCTCCCATCGAGTCGCGCTCGATCCGGGTTTCGACCCTGGTGTCTGCCATGGCCCGATCGTAGCGCGGAGCGAAGCCAGGCTCCTCGTCCGGGCCGTTACAGGCGGGCCGGCGCCGGCCCACATCCCCCCGGGGACGGCGTCTGGACATACTTACAGGCGCGATGGCGGGGGACGCGGAGGCGGCCGGCCGGAGGCGGCTGACGGCGGTCGACGTCGGCAGCAACACGGTGCACGCCCTGGTGGCCGCCGCAGTGCAGGGGCGGCTGGAGGACGTCGCCCACTACGTCGAGATGCCCGAACTGGGTGCCGAGGTGGGGCGGACCGGCCGCATCGGCGAGGCCAAGGCGGAGGAGGCCATCGCCGCGCTCCACGCGGTCCTGGGGCGAGCCCGCGAGCATGGCTACGAGCAACTGATAGCGGGCGCGACCGCGGCCGTCCGCCGAGCCGCAGACGGCGAGGGGTTCCTGACCCGGGCCAGCGCAGCGATCGGGGTGCCGGTCCGGCTGATCAGCGAGCAGCGGGAGGCGGAGCTCTCCTTCCGCGGCGTGGCCAGCCGGCACGCGGCTCGCCGGGGCTGGCTGATGGTCGACATGGGCGGCGCCAGCACTGAGCTGGTGCTCGCCGAGGGCGAGGAGATTCGCCGCTGGGTCTCGCTGGAGCTTGGCTCGGGCTCCTACGCCGCCCGCTTCCTTTCCGATCCCCCGCGGCCAGGCGAGCGTGAGGCGCTCAGGGCGGCGGCGCTTCCGGTCGTGCGCAGGGCGATCGAGGCCGATGTGCAGAAGCTGGTCATGACCGGCGGCACGGCCTCCAACCTCCCGCTGGTGATCTCGCCGCAGCGGCCCCCCACCGTGCTCGACACCAAAGCCCTGCTGACGGCAGTCGAGCGGCTGGACAGAGAGGCAGCCGCGGCTGTCGCCGAGCGGACCGGGGTGCCCGAGGCCCGGGTCCGGGCGCTGCGCGGCGGGGTCGAGATCCTGCTCCTGCTACTCGACTTCTACGGCCTGGACCGGGTTCACGTCAGCCACGAGGGTCTCCGGCACGGCATGCTCCTGGCCTACCTCCAGCGCGGCGAGGACTGGTGGCGCTAGCGTCGTAGAGCTTGCGTCAGCCCAGCTGGGCCGTGCGCAGGATGGCGAACGTGACCCAGCTGATGGTGGCTGCGGCGGGGATGGTCAGGACCCAGGCGGTCACGATGTTGGCACCGACTCCCCAGCCGGCCGCGGTCAGGCGGCGCGGCGCTCCGGCACCCATCACCGACCCGGTGATTACGTGGGTCGTGCTCACCGGGAAGCCGAGGGCGGTCGCCACCTGGATGGTGGCGGCCCCTGCCAGCTGCGCGCCCATGCCGGTCGCCGGGTCCAGCTTGTAAATTCGCCATCCGAGCGTTCGGATGATCCGCCAGCCGCCCGCGTAGGTCCCGAAGGCGATGGCGATCGCGGCCAGGAACACCACCCAGATCGGCACGGTGAACTTGGTGAGATGGCCGGTCGCCAGCAGCGCCATCGCCATCGCAGCCATCGACTTCTGTGCGTCGTTCGCGCCATGTGAATAGGAGACGAAGGCGCCGGTCAGGATCTGGGCGCGGCGGAAGTAGGTGTTGAGCGGATGGGGGCGGCTGTTACGGGCAGCCGCGTAGATCACCAGCATGAGACCCGCGGCGACCAGGAAACCGATCGGAGGGGACAGGACCAGCCAGGTCACCACCTTTCCCACCTCGCTCCAGCGAACCCCGTTGAAGCCCCCCGCGGCGGCGATCCCGGCACCGACCAGGCCGCCCACGAAGGCGTGGGTCGAGCTGCTCGGCAGTCCCGCGTACCAGGTGACCAGGTTCCACGCGGTTGCGCCCAGGAGCGCCGCGATGATGACCACGACGGTGGGCTGGGCGAGCAGCTTGGCAATCGTGTTGGAGACCGCGCTGCCGAAGAAGATGACCGTCACCAGGGCGCCGACCAGGTTGAAGACCGCTGACATCAGGACCGCGATCCTTGGTGAAAGGGCTCGGGTCGAGATGGAGGTGGCGATGGCATTGGCCGTGTCGTGGAAGCCGTTGGTGAAGTCGAAGACCAGCGCCGCCGCTATGGCGGCGACCAGCAGCGCATTGGTCATCGGTCAGGCGTTCTTGATGGCGATCGTGTTGAGCACGTTGGCCACGTGCTCACATTTGTCCATGGTCTGCTCGAGCAGGTCGTAGATGTCCTTCCACTTGATGAGCTCGGTGGCCGGCATGTGGTTGTCGGAGAAAAGGCGTCCCAGCGCCTCTCTGTACATGGCGTCGCCCTCGTTCTCCAGCCGGTGCAGCTCGAGCCGGTGCGCCTCCATCCCCTCGTACCCCTCCAGCTTCTCCAGCGCCCGCGCGATCTCGGTCCCGGCGTTGTCCAGGCATTCGCCGATGGCTCGCGCAGGCTCGGTCACCTGTGTCACCCGGTAGATGACGAGCTTGTCGCTGAGCTCCTCGGCCAGGTCCACGATGTCGTCCAGGGCGGCCGCCAGCGTCAATATGTCCTCCTGCTCCAGCGGGGCTACGAAGGTGCGGTTGACCAGCAAGTAGATCTCGCGGGTGACGTCGTCGCAGCGGTGCTCCAGGTCGCGCAGCCGCGGATGCCTGGAACGGCCCTCCAGCAGGCTCTTGGAGAGCTCAGTCAGGCTCTCCTCGACGAGCCGTCCCTGCTCCTTGAACAAGTCGAAGAAGCGGCGTTCTTGGGGGACCAGGCTCAGCTTCATCGCTCTCTCACCTCGAAATTGCATAGCGCGCTGGAGGGCGTGGGTAGGATGAATCCATCGACGTCCATCAAGCGCCGGATCAGGCCGGCCCGGAAAGATCTGACAGGCGGGGGATCGGAGCCGCCGACCGTTCTCTGCGGCTCGCGCTGGCACTCACGCTTGCCATTGTCGCGATAGAGCTGGCCGGAGGTTTCTGGTCCGGGTCGCTGGCCCTGTTCGCCGACGCCGGCCACGTTGCCGCGGACGCGCTCGGACTGGCGCTGGCCTGGTTCGCGGCCGCCCAGTCACGCCGGCCGGCCGACGCCCATCGAACGTACGGATACCATCGCGCCGGCATTCTCGCCGCGATGGCCAACGCGCTGGTGCTGGTGCTGGTGATCGGGCTGATCGCGCTGGAGGCTGTGCGCCGCCTCCTGCACCCGGAGCCGGTGGCCGGCGGTGCTGTTGTGCTGACCGCGCTGCTCGCGATCGCCGTCAACGGCTACGTCGCCTGGTCGCTGCGGCACCCGGGATCCGACCTCAACCTGAGAGCCGCCTTGCTCCACGTCCTCGGGGACCTCGGCTCGGCGGCCGGGGTGGTGGGGGCGGGGCTGATCATCCTGCTCACAGGCTGGCTCTACGCAGACCCGCTGATCTCGCTCGCCATCTGCGTACTGATCCTCCTGGGTGCTGTGCGGATCGCCCGGGAAAGCCTCCACGTCCTGCTCGAGGGCACCCCGCGGGGGATGGACCTTACCGCGGTCGAAGGGGAGCTGCTGGCCGGCCCGGGAGTGGTCTCGGTCCACGACCTGCACATCTGGACGGTCTCTCCCGAGCACGCCGCGCTTTCCGCCCACCTGGTGGTCGAGCCCCAGTCGGTGGCGGCCGGGGAGCACCTGGTCCGAGAGCTGGAGACCCGGCTCTGCGACCGCTTCGGCGTCGGCCACACCACCATCCAGCTGGAGACCTGCCACCCCTGCCCCCAGGGCCAGACCCACGGCTCCAACGACCACAACCACCCCCACCCCGAGGTTTCATCCACCTTCCGGGGACGGTGAGCGAGGGGTACCCCAGACCAGATCGGCCGGGGCAGCGGCGGCCGATCAGCCGCTAAGCGAATACCCCTCACTTCCCTCCGGTTACTTGGGGTCGCGGCCGGTCAGGCCGACGAGGCGGTCCTGAAGGGGCGCGTCCTCCGGGACAGGGACGGCCGGGCCGAATACCCCGATCGCCCGGAACTCCTCAGCGCGCGGCCTGATCTCGTCCCACACCCCCTGCACCAGCTCCTCGGGCAGCCTCGGGTCCGCGCCGATCATCCTGGCGATGTCGTGCGCACGAAGCGTGCGAAAGCCGTTCGCCTGCCAGAGGTACTCGCGTGCCGGGAAGTCGCCGAAAGAGCAGTGCACCGTACGCTCGAAGTCATCCAGCCCCTCCGCCGCGGCCGTCGCCTTGTCCACGATGGCCTCGAAGTTGCCTTTGGGATCGCCGGCGAGGAGGTCGCCCTTGAAATTGTCCATGCCGGCCTCGGCCATCGTCTTGCCGGCCAGCATGTCGGGCACCCAGGCGTCGTCGTACGCGTGGTAGTTGATGATCTCGCGCAGGGTCGGTCTGCGGTCGGTCTGACGCCGGGCGAAGTTCGGCGGCACCTCCATGTCCCACTGGTCGTCCCTGATCTGGGCGACCACGCGGTTGAGCGCCCGGTCGGCGAGCACGAAGACCTCAGCCTCGTTCATGAACGGTCTCCTTGTCTTTGATGGGCTCCGATCCGACCTCGGCTCCTCTCACTCGCGGATCGCGCCTTCCTGCTCCAGGATCCGCCGGGCTACGGCCACGGCCGAGGCGTAGGTGGCGTCCGTGCCCCGGTAGTCGAGACCTCGGGCGCCCAGGGTCCGCGCCTGCGTGTAGGGCGTGTCCGAGGCGTAGTGGATGATTCCCAGGTCGAATCCCGGCCTGCTCATGTTCACGTTCTCGTTCATCGGGTAGCGGCCGGGCTGCTGGATCTCGAAGCAAGCGTCCAGGTAGGGACCGGCCTCCATCTCGACGACCGTGTACCGGCCCTGATAGTAGAACTCCAGGTAGTCGCGGTTCTGCAGGAAGGTGCCCCTGACGGCGACCGCGCGCTGGTTGTCCAGGGCGGAGCCGAAGACCAGGTGCGGCTGCACGTCGGCGGCCGTGAAGGAGTTGTCCAGCCAGTACGTGTTGCCCGAGTGCTCGTTGAAGACGACGTTGGGGATCATCACGTCGCCCACGTCAGCGTTCAGAGTGGCCGCCTTCCCCATCACGTAGACGCCGAGCAGCCAGGGGACCGCCTCCGCCACCTGACGAAGCAGGTGGTAGCTGGCCAGGCCCAACGGGTAGTCGATGTTGACGATCGCGGACCGGGACGCTCGCAGAATCCCGGGGTCGACCTCTCCGATCCGGCTGTCCAGGCAGGCGGGATCGAGGTCGGCGAGCTTGATGATCTGGGCAGCCGAGTCGATGCCCATGTCCGAGGGCGGTACGTGCCGGATTCCGACGTTCCGCTCCAGCTCCGCCCGCTGGGCGCGCCGCTGCTCCGCGTTGGGGTGTCCGTCGAACAGCGCCCGGGCTGCGTAGTAGAGCCAGTTCTCGCGGGAGGCGGGCGTCTCGCCCGACTCCAGCTTTTCCAGCTCCCACAGCAACTCGGGGTCGCTGTCCCGGACGTGCTCGACGATCTCCGCCTGGAACTGCCGTGCGACCCCGCTGAGAACGTTGACCAGGCTGTGGATGTTGGAGGACACGAAGTAGACCTGCGCGTCGGCCAGGCCCATCTCGTTCATGGCGGTCTGGATCGGCACCCACCAGCGCTGGGCCGAGCGCGCGTAGCCGACGTGGGAGCCGCCGATCATGCGGAGCGAGAGATGGCATTCCGCCTCGTGCACGCGAGCCAGGTTGGCTTCGAAGTCGGGCCCCCAGGCGGCCCGCAGTCGATTCCAGTCGGCCTGCGTGGCCCGGGCCGCCTCCCGCGCGCGCTCCGAGTCCAGGCCCACCTCGCGCAGGGCGCGGTGGAGTTTGTTCCACTCGATCTGGAAGGCGACCAGCGTGGGCACCAGGTCGTCGATGTCCGACTGGGAGGCGATGAGCACCGCCAGCGTGCCGTCGCCGTCGTAGTACCAAGGGCGGCGGCGGGCGAGGGCCTTGACCCGCTCCCAGCCGGAGACGTCGACGCCCAGGACAGCCCGAAAGCCCTGCGGGCTCTGGCCGAGGATGACCCGGCGCGCTCTGGCGATCGCGGCTGGCAGCCGGCGCACGGCGTAGATGAAGGCGCCCATGTCCATCTCGGGGCCGCGGGCCAGCGGATGCAGCGCGGAAGCCATCCCGAGGTGGGCGTGGACCAGGGAATCCAGCCTGATCTCGCCCGAGCTCTGCAGCATCGTGGAGTACGTGCGCACGTAGAGCTCGACGGCGTGGCGGCCGGTCCAGCCGGAGGTCGTCATCGGCGCTGGCGCTGGTCCTTCCATCTCTCCGGAGTCTAGAGGCCTACCGATTACAAAAGGTTTACCCGCCGCTGGAGCCAGGTTGACAGGACCAGGTCGATACTCGGGTCATGCTTCCTCGGTCAATAAAGTTCTACCTCGGAATTGCCGGCGCGCTGGTCGCGGCCGGCGTCGTCGTCACCCTCACCGCGGCCGCCAGCGGCGTGCATGCGAACACCCTGGCGGCGACCACCACCAAGCCCAGCGCCAGCCCTGGCGCGGCGGCCAAGCGCCAGGCCTACTGTGACTCCTTCATCAACCACCTGGCATCCAACCTGGGCAAGAAGCCGGCCGACGTGCAGAAGGCGGCGTCCAGCGCCCTCGACCAGACCCTGGCCGACGCGGTCAAGGCGGGCGACCTGACTCAGCAGCAGGCGGACGCCATCAAGGCCCGGCAGTCAGGCAAGCAAACCTGCTCAGGCGCACTCGCCGGCCTGCGG
>CATPBP010000183.1 GCA_955652675.1 Candidatus Dormiibacterota bacterium | reverse complement strand
GTCGAGCCAGTTGTCCATGTCGGCTCCGTCGAGGCTGAAGGCGTAACTCATGTTGCGCTTGGTGAAGTCGTAGAGGTTGTCGAGGAACGCCTTGTCGCCGGTCCAGCGCCAGACCAGGGCGACCGCGCTCGGGAACTTGACAGTCTCGTCCGTGTTGCCGGTGAAGAGCGTGGTCGGGGTGGGCGGCCCGGCGCCAAAGTACACGGAGCCGTCCGTCACCACCTCGTGAACGACCTTGCCGCTGTCCGTGCCCTGGTTGACGATGTCGCTCACGTCGCGAAGGGCGCGAAGGTGCGACTCGATTCCCTCGAACTGGCCCACTCCGACAGAGGCGAAGGCTGTGTACTCGCCGTCGGTTGAGAACAGCCACGGGTAGTCAGGGAAGCCGGCGCCGATGAACCTGATCTGCTGCAGGGTGCCGGCGGGCGGCGGATAGGTGTTGCCCTGGTTGGTGACGCGGACGCGCAGGTCACGAGCCTCCTGGGTGAGGTCGGCGATGTTCTGCTTGCCCCAGTCGATGCCCTGGGCGAGCAGCGGATCACCGGGCAAGCTCAGCCGGGTTTGCGCAGCCAGCCGCGTGCGCGACCGGATCTTCGCGGCCAGCTGGCCGGCCGGGTCGTCCGCCGCGGCTGTCCACTCGCTCCGGGCGGCCGCCAGCCCCTGGTCGGAGCCCGCGACGGTGAACCAGACCGACACAGTCCTGTGCGCGGGAACCTGCACCCGGTAGCGCAACTCGCCGCCGGCCCCTTTCCCGTAGGCGGTGTCGTCACAACGTGGCAGGTCTGGGTTGGTAGGGCTTGAGACGGGGCAGACCACCGGCGGGTCCTGCGGACCCCGAAAGCCGGCTGGGTAGCTCTTCTCGTCGTGGCCCAGGAGCCTCACTTGGTCCGACTCCGATGAGGACGCTCCGACCAGCGCCGCCCAGTCGTGGGCGGTGGCATTGTCCACCATCGGAGTTCCCACCTCCCGGAAGACGAGCCGGCCGCCGTCGAAGCTGGCACTGTCCGGAAGGTTGTGATCCACCTGACTTGTGGGCTTTGTCTCGCCCCACGGATAGGCGCCCATCAGCTCGGAGTGTGCGTCCGCCTTGAGCGTGAACTCGCGAGCGGAACCTGTCGCGGTGAACTGCAGGCCGACCTGGACGGCGCGCCGGCCGTCGGGGACGAAGTCGACGCGGCTGACGTTCATGCCGCTCTGGCCCGGGATGGCCATGCGAACGTAGCCGTAGCCGGAGTCGAACTGAGACGCCGGCGGCAGCCACTGGCCGTCGACCCCGAACCAGATCCCGTCCAGCAGCTTGAGCGGCGGCGTCCAGATGCCGCCCATCTCGCCGCGGGTATGAAAGCCTATCGCCGGGTAGCGGCCTGCCTCGGTCCCGATGTCGTAGGCGCGGGTGCCTGCGGCGACGTATCTGCGGTCGTCGAGCCGGTCGGAGACCGACAGCCGGGGGGTGCCTGTGCTGGCGCCCCCATCTTCCTCTCCGGCGATGGCCGGCGCCGCTGGAACCAGCGCCACAATTGCCGCAAGCGCGGCCGCTGCGAAGCCGAAGCGCAATCCCCCCATGACCCCCCTCTCCCTAAGTTCCTGTGGCCACTACCGACTATAGGTCAGGGCCTCCGCGAGATCCAGCCCAGGAGTGCCTCCGCCTTGTGGGGGGGGGATTCTTAGTTGTTAAAGTTGCCGCGTGCAACCGGGACGGGGCCGCGGCCGCGAGCTCCTCTTCGCCAGCCACCTGGCGCCCTGCATCCGGCCGACCTACGAGTTCATCACGCGCCGCCTGGGAGAGGAGCTGGGCTGCCCGACGACGCTGATCCCGGCTGGACCGCTCGAGCAGCTGGCGGCCGGCGAGGTGGACTTCGCCTTTCTCTGCGGACTTCCCTATGTCCGCCTTCGCCGGGAGGAGTACTCGGCAGTCGAGGCCGTCGCGGCGCCCGTGGTTCGGGGAGCACGCTATGGCGGCCGGCCGATCTACTTCTCAGACGTGGTCGTCTCCCGAGCCAGCCCGGCGGCCACCTTCGAAGACCTGCGCGGCTGTTCCTGGGCCTACAACGAGCCCGACTCCCACTCGGGCTACCTGGTCACTCTGTTTCGCCTCTGCCAGATGGGCGAGACCACTGGCTTTTTCGGCAGCTGGGTGATGACCGGCTTTCACCAGGAGTCCCTGCGCCGAGTCGCCTACGGTCAGGTGGACGCCTCGGCGATTGATTCGCAGGTCCTCTCTGTCGAGCTGCGCGACCATCCCGAGCTCGCCGAGCGCGTGCGTGTCATCGACACGCTGGGGCCCTCGACCATCCAGCCTCTGGTCGCCACGCGCGCCGTGCCCGACTCGCTCCGCCGGGACGTCGCCGAGATCGTGACCGGCCTCGCCCTGGCCGAGGCCGACCGGGCCCGTCTCGCGCAGGGGTTGGTGGAGCGCTTGGTCAGTGTGGACGACGCCTGCTACGACGACATCCGGGGCATGCTGGAGGCGGTCGAGAGCGCCGGTCTGAGGGTTCCCTGACCGCCCCACGGGCGGATGCCGGTCAGGCTCAACAGATCCTCGGCTGCTCCGGCCCCGGCCTCGAGCTCCCGGCCCCTGCCACCTCCAGCAGGGCTGCCGCAGGCCTGGTCAGCGGGCGCGTCACCCGCGTCAGTAGAAGGTCGGTGTCGAGCCGCCCTCCGTGGACGGTGGGCCCGAACGGGCTCCAGAAAGCTCCGTCAGTGCTGATGGTCAGCTCGGCCGGCAGGTCTGCCGGACCGGCTTCCACACCCAGCCCCATGTCCACAGCCCGCCCCCGCCGGACTATCGGCCTGACCACGTGGTCGGCGTCCGGGATACCCAGCGAGCGGTGGAGATCGCAGAGGCGCTCCAGGGCGGCGGGCTCGAGGCCTTCGGTCGTGGTGGCGATCCTGACCCCTATCCCGAGGGCGATCAGCCGGGGAATCGCCTCCACCACCTTCGCGAAGTTCCGCGGTCCTCGCATCTCGTCGTTGGCGGCCGGCTCTGCGCTGTCCAGCGAGATCTGGACCTTGAAGTCCCGACCGCCCAGTGGGGCGAGCTGAGAGAGAAGAGCGCGGCCGAAGAAAGTGCCGTTGCTCAGCACGAGCGTCGGCAGGATGGCGGCCATCCTGTCCAGGGCGTTGGGCAGTCCCCTCACCAGGAAGGGTTCGCCCCCAGTCACCCCGATCGCCGTGAAGCCCATTGCGCGGGCCTCCTCGGTGATCTCGGGAAGGCGGTGGAGGGGCAGCTCGCGGCGCGGCACCGTGGGTCCCGACTCGGTCAGGCAGTAAGCGCAGGTGAGGTTGCAGTGGTAGTTGGCGTAGAGCCAGAGCCGGCCGCCGATCAGGCCACCGGCCACCGCCTCCGCAATCGCAGTCATCCGGAGAGCTCCAGGGCTGTCGCGAAGCAGTTGAGAAGCGCCGTCGTGGAGCCGAGCGCCACCAGCTCCACTATCTCCGGCTCGCTGACGTGCGCCCTGAGCAGCTCGACCGCTTCACCTGGCTCTTTGGCGAGCGCCTCTGAGAAGGCGTGGAGCGCCCGCTCCTTTGCGCTCCAGCGCTGCGGCGGAGCGGCCTCGCCTCGAAGCGCGGCCAGCTCGTCGGGGGCGAAACCCATGCGACGCGCCACCTTGGTGTGCAAGTCGGTGCAGTAGCGGCAGCCGTTGGCGGAGGACACGCGCAGGATGACGATCTCTTTGTGCCGCGGCTCAACGCTGGTCGGGCCGAAGACGGTGTCGATCAGGGCGAGCATGGGCTGCATCAGCTCCGGCACCGTGGCGAGCGCCGCCGCGATTGGTCCGGGATCGCCGCGCTCGTAGTACGGCCGAGCCAGCAGCGGGGCCCGCTCTTTGCTCAGGAGCTCCACCTTGGCCATGGTCAGGTGTTCCCCGCTGACCTCACGCGAAGAGCCGCTTCCAGCGAGGGCGAGAGGCGGCCAGGCGAGCGTCGAGTCCCCACACCTGCCCGGACCTCATGAAGACCAGGCAGAGCAGGGGTACCCACTCGACGGCGTACTCGAAGAGCCAGGGGCCGTTCGCGTCTGAGAACTGTATGTGCAGCGAGAGAAGAGCGGCCAGGAGGGCGCCCAGCCAGCTGGCGAGCCCCAGGACCAGGAGGAGGCCGGCGCTGACCTCGGCCAGCCCCACCAGCGGCCCGAACAGCGCCCAATTGGGTACCAAGAGGTTGAAGACGAGGTCATGGTACAGCCGGACCGGGTGGTGGCTTGCGTTGTGCTGGATGATGCTCCTGGCTGCCTGGCTGTCGATCAGGAAGTAGCCGCCGGGCAGGTGGGCGATGCCCGGCACGAACTTGGCCAGCCCGTTGCTCAGGAAGACGACACCGAAGAAGATCCTCAGAACAGCGATCGCGCGTTGCATACCGGCGCGGGCATTCTGCGCGCTCGGTTTGACGCAACGGTGACATCACACTCCGTTCAGGCCTTAGCCTTTGCGGATCGTCGGAACCGTCGCTGCGGACGCCACCTACCTGGAGGCCATCCGGGCCGCTCTTGGGGACGAGCTCGAGGCCGACCCTCGCCTGGTACTGCTCGGCGAGGACATCGGTGTCCTCGGGGGGGCCTTTCGGGTGACGGCCGGCCTCCTCGAAAGGTTCGGCGAAGAGCGTGTGATCGACACCCCGATCGCGGAAGCCGCCCTGGTGGGCGCGGGCATCGGGATGGCCGTTCGCGGACTGCGACCAGTGGTCGAGCTGCAGTTCGCCGATTTCATCTCCTGCGCCTACGACCAGCTGGTCACGGAGGCGGCCAAGCTTCACTACCGCTTCGGCATCGCCGTGCCGATGGTGGTGCGCTGCCCATCAGGGGGCGGCCTCGGAGCCGGACCCTTCCACTCCCAGAACCCGGAGGGCGTGTTCGCCCACATCCCCGGCCTCAAAGTGGTCTGTCCCGGCACGGTGCAGGATGCATACGACCTGCTGCGGGCTTCGGTCGCCGATCCCAACCCGGTGCTCTTCTTCGAGCACAAGGCGCTCTATCGCTCGCTGCGCTCGGATCTGCTGCGGCGCCCTGCCGGGGAGCCCCTGGGTCGAGCCGCCGTCCGCCGCCCTGGCTCGGCGTTGACGATTGTGACGTACGGCGGGATGCTGCCCCGCTGCCTGGAGGTCGCGGAGCGGGTGTCCGGTGCCGGCGATCAACTCGAGGTGCTGGACCTCCGGACACTGGTGCCGCTGGACATGGAGGCGGTCAAGGCGTCGGTGGCGAAGACAGGCCGCGTGGTGATCGTTCACGAGGACACGCTCAGCTCCGGGCTCGGCGCTGAGATCGCGGCCCGGCTCAGCGCCGAATCGTTCTTCGACCTCGACGCGCCCGTCTCCCGGGTCGCGGCCCCGGATGCTCCCGCGCCCGCAGCGGCGCCGCTGGAGGAGGCCTACATCCCCAGCGTCGAGAGAATCGAGGAGGCGGTGTGGCAGACTCTGCGCGCCTGACGCCAGCCCCGCCAGCCATCCACTCAGAGCTTGGGCTCCAGATGCATCGCTGGATGGTGCTGTCGCGGGTGCTCGAAGACCGCCTCTTCGCGCTCTGGAAGCAGGGCAGGATCCGCGGCCGCCTGCTCACCGGCCGCGGCCAGGAGGCGATACCGACCGCGGCGGCGCTGGCCGTGAACCCCGACGATTTCATGTGCATCATGCACCGCGACATGGCCGCCCATCTCATTCGCGGAACCACAGCCGAGACCGTGATGCTCCACTACTTCGGCAAGGCCACAGGCCCGTCCGGGGGCCGCGACGGCGACATCCATTTCGCGGAGTGGGAGCGCCGTAACTTCCCCATGGTGTCCCACCTTCCGGACTCCTTCCCAATAGCCCTGGGGCTCGCACTGACCAGCCTGCTCCGCAGGGATCGGGCGGTGACTGTCGCCTTCTGTGGCGAAGGCTCGACCTCGGTCGGGACCTGGCACGAAACGCTGAACTTCGCGAGCGTCTTCCGCTGCCCGAACGTGTTCGTTGTCGAGAACAACCAGTACGCCTATTCGACGCCCGCGGACCGCCAGTACCGTGGCCGCCTGGTGGACCGAGCGCTCGGCTACGGAATCCGCGGCGAGTGCCTCGACGGCAACGACGTAATGGCTATGCACGAGGCGATGGTGAGAGCGATCGCCCGCGCCCGGGAAGGCGAGGGACCCACCCTGATCGAGGCGATGACCATGCGGATGGACGGTCATGCAGGCCATGACGACGCCGCCTACGTGCCGGACGAGCTGAAGGCTCTGTGGCGGGCGAGGGATCCGATCGAGCGGCTGGAGGTGCGTCTCCGGGAGGACGGGGCGGCTTCGGCACTCCTGGAAAGCAACTGGTCGGCTGCGCGGGAGGAGGTCGACGCGGCGGTCGAAAGCGCCTGGGGCGCGCCGGATCCCACCGCCGCGGACCTGCTTACCCGGGGAGTCTTCGCCGACCCAGCCTGAGTTGCGGACCGGCTGACGACACCGGAGACTGAGCGGATCGTGAGCGAACAAACTCCTTCACGGTCCGCGGTCAGCGCACCCGACCACCGATCCAGGCTGCGGCGAGAAGCGCTCCGGGTCGCGGCCCTGTCGGTCGGCCTGGCCCTTCTGCTCGAGCTCCTGCAACTGGTGGTGGGCGCCCTCACAGGAGCGGGCTATGGCGCGCCGGCGGTGACTCGAGATCTTCTCCTGAAGGTCCCCTGGGCTTTCGTGGTCTGTCTGGCGCTCTGGCTGGCCATCACACTCGGCAGCCATCGGTCCGCGACGATCCTGGTCGTCGGGCTGGTCGCCGCGCCGGTCGCCTCGCTTCTCGCCCGCGCCGCGGCAGAGCTGGCGCACGCCTACATGGCTTCGGCCGCGCCCGCCGGGGTTCCCTCGGCGTTCCTGGTGGCGGGGTTGAAGGGGGTCGAATACGCCTGCCTCGGCCTCATCGTGCTTTGGCTGCGGCGGCAGGACTGGTCTGCCGCCGTACATCATGCCGGCGCCGGCCTTCTGGTCGGACTGCTGTTCGGAGGCCTCCTTCTGTTCTTCACCGAGCGCTCCGCAGGAGACCCGCTCACTACCGTGGCGCTCGAGGCGTGGGCCGTCAACGAGCTGCTGTTTCCCGCCGGGTGCGCGCTGATACTCTTCGGCGCCGGCCGCCAGTAGACGAGATCGCTAGCGTCGGCGGTAACGTGGCCTAGCGAAGGTCGGAGAGGCTTGACTAGGCCGGCGAGTCCTCCGCGCGAAGCCGCGCGGCCAGCTCGCCGATGACCGACGCGGCCTCGGCGACGAGGCTCTCGACTACCTCCCTGGCGGGGCGCACGGAATCGATCAGACCGGCGGTCTGGCCGGCGTATAGCACCGCGTACCCCGGGTCGCCCGCCTGGCGAGCCGCCTGGATCCGCGCGAGCACCTCGACCTGGTGGCGCCGGAGCTCGTTCTCCCGGCCGAGCCAGTCCTCCACCAGGCGGTTGCGGGTGACCCGCGCGTAGGCCCCCGGCCAGACACGGTTGGTGGCCAGGTCCGGGATCTCCGTCAGCAGCGTTGAGTGGCCGTCGCTCTCGACGATCACCTGCTTGAAGGAGTCGGGCAGGGGTGACTCGACGGTGGCCAGAAAGCGTGTCCCGAGCAGGATGCCTTCGGCTCCCAGCGCGAGGGCGGCAGCCAGTCCCGCCCCGTCAGCGAAGCCGCCGGCGCCCAGCACAGGCACCTGAGCCTCTCGCGCGACCTGCCGGACCAGCACCGTGGTCCCCATCGTCCCCACGTGACCGCCGCCCTCCGTGCCCTGGGCCACGATCAGGTCGGCTCCGGCTGCCTCGGCGGCTCGGGCCTCCGGTAGCGTGGACACCATGTGCATCGCCAGCAGCCCGCGTTCGTGGGCCGCCTCAAATAGAGAGCGGAGGTCGAACTCGGGAGGCGCCCACGCAGTGGACAGCACCGCCGGAGCGGCCTCGAGGACGGCGCTGACGAGCTCCCGACCGGTCTGAAAGAGGAGCAGGTTGAGGCCGAAGGGGCGGCCGGTCCGGTTGCGAATGTCGGCCGCCACCCCGGCCACCGAATCCGGCGCGAGGACGGTCGCCCCCAGCACCCCGAGCCCGCCGGCTTCGCTGACCGCGGCCACCAGCTCGGGACCGCCGTGACCGGCCATGCCACCAAGTGCGATGGGATGCTCGACTCCCAGCAGCCGCGTCATACGTGTCGAAAGCCGGGCCACAGCCATCCCAGGGTAGCGCCGAACCGGCGTCCCAGCGTCGATCGCGGCGTGAGCCCGAAGGGGCAACGAAGGGGTTTTTGTTAGGCCGCTCCCAAGCAGCGCATTTAGCTATTCAGTCCGGGGTGAAGCCCAGTTCGGTGATTCTCAGGGATGAGGCCGGGCGCTTCCGGGGCTCCACATCTTTGAAGGGCTCCAGCAGGTGCCTGGCGAAGAGCTCCAACTGGCCCAGGTCGGCCGTCATCGTGTGCAGGAAGATGTGCTCGATCCCGGCATCGATCCGCTGCTGTATCCGAGCCTGGATCTCATCGATGGTTCCGGTCAGATACACGGCTTCGATGTAGTCCCAGGGACGCTCGTCCGAGACGACCGCCAGCATGTATTTCTTCTGTTCCGCGACCGCCTCGTCGTGGTCTGCCCTCTCGCTCAGCCAGCAGAAGTTCTCGTGACCGACGGCGAAGCTCTTCTGCTCGCGAGACGTGCCCCGCCGCGCAAGCTCCCGGTCGATCTCCTGCATGTCCAGCATGATCTGGTCGGGCGGGGAAGTCGGCCGGGCAATCCAGCCGTCCCAGCGGCAGATCCTGTCGAGCACCTTGGGGTCCATCCGGTTCGCATCGGGGGAGGCCTCGTGGGCGTACTGGCGGCCGCCGGCCACCCAGACGGGTGGCACCTGGCTCAACGGCTCGACGGTGACGTCCTCGAAGTCGTGGTACCTGCCGTGGAAGGTTTGGTTGGGGGCCTTCATCAGCTGCATCGAGGCTTCGAGCACCTCGTCCGTCCGGCGGCCGCGCTGCTGCCGGGTGCCGCCGGTCGACTCGAACTCGGGCGGGTACCAGCCCGTGCCTATGCCGTAGATGTAGCGGCCGCCGCTCAGGTGCTGCAACGTGGCGACCTCTTTGGCCAGCACGACGGGGTTGTGGGTCGGCAGCACCAGGACCGACGTACCGAGCTGCACCCGGCTCGTGACCGCCGCGACATGGCTGAGCGTCATCAGCGGCTCCGTCCAGGCGACTCGATAGAACCGCAGTGCGGTAAGCAGGTGATCGGTGATCCAGAGCGAGTCGAAGCCGAGCTCCTCTGCTCGGACCGCGAAGCGTCGGATCTGATCGCCGTGGTGAGCGTCCTCACCGGGTAGCAGATACGAAGGCACGAAAACGCCGAGCTTCATCTGATCCCTGACCTCCGGAGGGTATTTTTCAACCAGCGAGCATGTCAATCGAGCCTACATATGCCTGAGACGCTGCGACTACCGGCCGCTGACGGCGGGTCGACGGCTTATCACGTCCAGGGTGACTTCAGGTATGCGGACAGCGGCACGGCGGCGACCAGTCGCATCGCCTATGCCGCGGTCCACGTGGTCGCCGATCCGCTCTCCGACACCACGCCGGTCTCTCCCGCCGCGATCGATTGGGAGGCGACGCTGGCCTTCCGCCGCCACGTCTGGTCTTATGGGCTAGGGGTGGCGGACGCGATGGACACCGCCCAGCGCGGCATGGGCCTCGACTGGGAAGCCGCCAGGGAATTGATCACGAGGTCGGTCGCCGAAGCCAACGCCGCGGGGGGCCGGATCGTGTGCGGAGTGCAGACGGATCATCTTCCGCAGGGGAGTGCCCGCACGTTGCGCGACGTGGAGGCGGCATACGAAGAGCAATGCGAGTTCGTCGAAGCGCAGGGGGGCCAGGTGGTGCTGATGGCCAGCCGCGAGCTGGCCCGGATCGCGAAGTCACCCGATGACTACCGTCAGGTCTACGACCGGGTCCTTTCGGGCCTCGCGCAACCGGCGCTGATCCACTGGCTGGGCGAGGTCTTCGACCCCCAGCTGGCTGGCTATTGGGGCTCGGATGATCTCGACGTCGCCATGACCACCCTGCTCGAGATCATCGACGCCAACCGGGCCAATGTGGAGGGGCTCAAGCTGTCGCTCCTCGACCAGCGCCGCGAGCTGGAGATGCGCCCCCGCCTGCCGGCGGGCGTCCACATGTTCACCGGGGACGATTTCGACTACCCGACGACGATCGCTGGATCAGACGGTTACTACAGCGATGCTCTGCTCGGAGCCTTCGACGCCATTGCGCCGGCTGCTTCGGCTGCGCTCCTGGCGCTCGACGCCGGCGATCGGGATCGCTTCGAGGCGATCCTCGAGCCCACACTGCCGCTCTCGCGTCACATCTTCAAGGCGCCCACCTACTTCTATAAGACGGGGATCGTCTTCCTCGCCTACCTCAACGGGCACCAGGAGCATTTCCGCATGGTGGGCGGGCTGGAGAGCGGGCGCTCCACGGTGCATCTGGCCGAGCTGTTCGTGCTGGCTGATCGCGCCGGCCTGCTGCGAGACGCGGAGCTGGCCGTGGACCGGATGCGGCGAGTGCTGTCGGTCTTCGGAGTGGAGCAGTCTTGACCTGCACCGCGCGGGGCGCCCAGTGACCTCGGAGTCCTCGTCGCTGAACCTGGAGCCCGTCCTCGAGGAGCTGGTCGACTGGCGCTACAAGTCTTTTCCCGCCGGGCCGGCGATCCCGATCCGCGCGGTGGCCGGCCAGGGCTGGAACGTGCTGGACGGGGATTTCATGTTCCCTGTCATGGTTCTGAAGGAGGCGGCTCTGCGGCACAACCTCGAGGCGATGGCCGGCTTCTGCCGCCGGCACGGCGTCCTGCTGGCGCCGCACGGCAAGACCGCGATGGCGCCGCAGCTGTTCCAGATGCAGCGCGACGCCGGGGCCTGGGCGGTGACGGCGGCCACCACGAGCCAGGTCCGGGTCTGGCGGGCGGTGGGCGTGGACAGAGTTCTGCTCGCGAACGAGCTGGTCGAGCCGGCGGCCATCCGGTGGATTGCCGAAGAGATGCGGCGCGATCCGGCCTTCGACTTCCACTGCCTGGTCGACTCGGTGGCAGGTGTGCGCCGGCTCGAATCCGGCCTCGACGCCGCCGGGCTGGAGCGTCCGCTGCACGTCCTGCTCGAGCTGGGGTTCGCCGGGGGACGAACGGGATGCAGGACCCCAGAGCAGGCATTCGAGGTCGCGCAGGTGGTCGCCGGGTCGAACCGGCTGGCCCTGGCGGGCGTGGAGGTCTTCGAGGGCGTCATCCACGCCGACGGCCTGCCTGCGACTCTGAGCGCGGTCGACCGGTTCCTCGGCGTCATGCGATCAGTCGTCGAGGACCTCGACGCCGCGGGCTTGTTCGACCGGGTTCCGGAGCTGATCGTGTCGGCGGGAGGCAGCGCCTTCCTGGACCGCGTCGTGGCGGGCCTGGGCGCGAGCTGGAAGCTCAGCCGCCCGGTGCGCCTGGTCCTGAGAAGCGGCTGCTACCTGACCCATGACGCGGTTCACTACAGCGAGCTCTCCCCCTTCGGCAGCCGGCTGCCTGACACCCAGCCGCTGCAAGAAGCGCTCGAGGTCTGGGGTGTGGTGCTCTCGCTGCCAGAGCCAGGGCTCGCCCTCCTGGGCTTCGGCAAGCGAGACGTCTCATATGACCTGGAACTGCCCGTGCCCCGGTTCCTGAAGAGCGGCGGCGAGCCGCCCCGGCCTCTGCCCGCCGGGGCGGCGATCGTGGCTCTCAACGACCAGCACGCCTACATGAAGCTGGACCAGGCCGCCAAGCTGCGCGTCGGCGACCTGGTCGGCTGCGGGATCTCGCATCCGTGCACGGCCTTCGACAAGTGGCGCCTGATCCCACTCGTAGACCAGCGCTACCAGGTGCTGGACGCCGTGCTTACGTACTTCTAGCGGCTGCTAGCTTAGCTACTCGTCGCCGGACTCATCCCTCTCTTCGCCATCCGTATGCACAGCAACCTTGACGATCTGGCCGGCGCCGGCTGGTGCGCCGAAGCCCTTGTTCGACACATAGAGGTTGCCGTCAGGGCCGAATGTCATGGCCGTGGGCGTGGTCAGCTTACTGGCCACCGTAGTGTGCTGGTGCCCGCTGATCTTGACGATCTGACCCATTTCGGGCGCTGGGAAGCCCGCTGCTACGGAGGTCTCGAGAACGTAGAGGGACCCGTGGCGATCGAAGGCAAGGCCCAGCACCGTTGTGAGTCCGTCCGCGAAAACGGTGAACCGGCCACTCTCCGGATCCACCTTGAACACCTGGGCGTTGCCGGGAACGATCGGGAAACGCGTCAGCGTTCCGATGTAAAAGGACTCGCCATGGCGGGTGATGGCCGTCGGGCCACGCCAGTCGGTCTTGCCGGGAAAGGTTTTAGAGAAGTCCACCACGCGCGAGACGTTGCCGTTGCTCGTGACCCGGTCCAGCTCCTGGTGATTGGGCTCGACCGCATAGAAGCTGTGACCGGCTCGGATCATGCTGTACCAGGTACCGTCCGGTTCGAAGTCTTCCGAGGGGGGATTGGCGACGAGAGGCGAGTTCAGGAAGGCCGACAGATTGGCGACCGGTGAGCTGCTGCCGTCAGACCCGATTCTGAGAAGGGAATTCGAGGTCCCGGCCAGACCATGTGAGCAGCCGGCCCCAGCTATGAGCGCGTAGAGCTTGCCTCCCAGGAACGAGACGTCGGCCACACCGCTTACCAGCGGGGCCGGCATCGGTATTGTCTGACTTGAAGGGAGTCTATCGATCACCGTCTGCCGGCCACCTGTGTGGACGTTGAGGCGAGAGATCCTCGCTGTGTAACCCCCTTTGTAGGGTCCTACCATCGGAACCTGGACGCATTGCCCAACTGTGGAAAGACTGCCGCCCGTCCCGCCCTCGGCGACGTACAGCTGATGGTCGGGGCCGAAGGTCAGGCCGCGGGGATTGTTAAGTCCGGTGGCCACCACTGAACCGACCGGCGCGGTCGCTGCCTGCGCCGTCGCCGGAATGCCGACTATCAGAGAGCTGACAACCAGGGCAGCGACCCCGAGTAGTCCGAGACGCCTGGTCTTCATTGCGATTCCCCCCCAAGTTTGAGACGCCCGCAGCGGGTGAATACCCTTACAGGCCCGACATTCTGCACGCCTTGCTCTGTGATGACAAGGACGATTTCGACTGCAAGCGATTGCGCGTTGAATTGCCGTTTCGATCTGTCATCGTGTCGCTACTGGCTGTGCGCCATGGCGACCGATGCACTGTCGCCGGCTCTGAAAGCGGTGAGTCAGGACCGCGAGGTTTCAAGAGCCCTGAGCCTGCGCCGCGGCCGCTAGCTCGCGGCGTTAGAAGCCTTGGCCCGATACGCTCCGGCCATCTCGCTGCAGCAGCCTTCCGCTGCACGGAGGTCCCAGAGGGGGGCATCATGGGCGGATGCGACTGCCCGTCATGCCGCCGGTGGCGCCGATGCTTGCCAGGTCGGTGGCGCAGATCCCGCCCGGAATGCACTACGAAGCCAAGTGGGATGGCTTCAGGTCGGTCGCGTTCCGGGACGGTGACGAGGTGGAGCTGGGCAGCCGCAACGAACGGCCCATGACGCGTTACTTTCCGGAGGTCATCTCGGCGGTGAGGGACAACCTGCCCGACCGCTGCGT
>CATPBP010000182.1 GCA_955652675.1 Candidatus Dormiibacterota bacterium | reverse complement strand
CCTCCTAGTGCCACCCCTTCCTTCGCCTCGGCGCCCGGACCGGCAGCCTGCGGCTGCCTGCCACAATCTGCTCGACGAACTTCCGAAGCAGGACACTAGGTCGGGCACGTCCGGCTACCTCCGGTAGAGCGCCTTCCCGTCGAGTTCGTCCTTGTTGAGGCGCTTGTTCAGGTGCAGGCCCTCCAGCAAGAACTCGAGGACCGAGGCCTTGACCTCCGAACGGTCGGGCAGCTGGAGGCGCCGCACGGCGTTGGAGAGCTCGGGGCTGTCACCCACCGCCCGCAGGTAGCTGGACGCCGCCAGGCCCTCGCCCGCCTCGATCATGTCGCCGTCCTCGAACCGCCCGATCAGCCTTTCGAACTGCCCTGCCGCGAAATGGCGGCTGAAAACCGCGCTGATGGCGGCCCGCTGGATCCGCTCCAGGACCTGCTCCTCCTTGCCCTCGTCGAGAGCCTCGATCTCCACACGTCCCGTCGTGGAGGCCGCCAGGAAGTGCAGGTCGGAGATCCTGGGCACCGCCATCGACTCCCCGACCCGAACGGCTCGGCGCACCGCGTTGGAGGTCAGGTTCTCGTAGTTGCCAATCGACATCCGGACGGAGACGCCCGAGGACTGTGAGATGTGGGGGCTGCGCCGGGCCAGGTGGGTCATCTCGGCAACGATCTCTTTCATGAAGGCGGGTACCAGCACCTCGACATCGGCGGGCGGCCGCGCGCCCTCCGCCTCCATGATCTTGATCTCCTCGGTCACGGCCAGCGGATAGTGAGTCCGGACCTGGGATCCGAAGCGGTCTTTGAGGGGCGTGATTATCCGCCCGCGGGAGGTGTAGTCCTCGGGGTTGGCGCTGGCCACCACCATCAGGTCGAGCGGTAGACGGATCCGGTATCCCCGGATCTGGACGTCCTTCTCCTCCATGATGTTGAGCAGGCCGACCTGGATCCGCTCGGCCAGGTCGGGGAGCTCATTCAGCCCGAAGATGCCCCGGTTGGTGCGCGGGACCAGGCCGAAGTGGATCGTCAGTTCGTCCGCCAGGTAGCGCCCCTCGGCGACCTTGATGGGGTCGACCTCGCCGATCAGGTCCGCGATCGAGATGTCCGGAGTGGCCAGCTTCTCACCGTAGCGCCGCTCTCTCGGCAGCCACTCGACCGGCGCCTCGTCGCCGCACTTGGCGATCAGGTCCCGGCAGTGACGGCAGATCGGCGCGTACGGATGATCGTTGATCTCGCAGCCGGCGAGCACGGGCACCTCCTCGTCGAGGAGGACGACCAGCGAGCGCATTATCCGGCTCTTCGCCTGACCGCGCTCTCCCAGCAGGATCAGGTCGTGGCCGGAGATCAAGGCGTTGCTTATCTGAGGCACGACCGTGTCGTCGTAGCCCACGATTCCAGGAAAGAGCTCCTGGCCTGAGCGAAGCTTGGCCAGTAGGTTGCGGCGCAGCTCTTGCTTGACCGTCTCGCGGACGTGCCCGCCCGCGCGGAGTTGAGCGATGGTTGTCGGTCTGGGGTCCCTCACCCAAGCCAATATAGACTGGTCCGGCCGTGGCTCCTCCGCCGATTTCGGTCCGCGAGCTCTACCAGCGGAGCCGCCTCAGCGGCACACCCCTGGTCGGGGGCCATCGCGGCAATCCGGCCGAGCGGCCGGAGAACACACTCTCCTCGTTTCGCTCCGCAATCGAGCTGGGCGTGGACATGATCGAGTGCGACGTCCACATGTCGGGCGACGGCCAGCTGGTGGTGATCCACGATCACACGCTCGAGCGGACCACCAATGGGAGCGGCTTCGTCGGCCAGCACACGCTGGCCGAGCTGCGTGCGCTCGACGCGGGAGAGGGGGAGCCGCTGCCCCTCCTGGCCGAGGTGTGCGAACTGTCGCGAGAATCCGGCGTCGGCCTCTGCATCGAGGTCAAGCAAAATCCGCTCCACTACGCCGGGCTGGAAGAGGCGCTGGTCGCCCAGCTAACCGACCTGGGCATGGTCGAGCAGACGGCGGTCATCAGCTTCAACCACGCGTCAGCTCGCCAGCTCAAGGAGCTGGAGCCGCGGCTGACCACCGGGATTCTGGAGGGGGCGCGCCCGATCGACCCTGTGGGGTTGATGCGTGGTGCGCTGGCGGACCTCTACGCGCCCCACTACGGCGCCATGGACCCGGAGCTTGTAGAGGACGTTCACGCCGCCGGCGGGGCGGTCGGCGTCTGGATCGTTGACGACGACGCGGCGGTGGCCTGGTGCAAGCTCTGCCGACCCGACTCCGTCTTCACGAACCGCCCGCGCGAGCTGCTTCTCAAACTCAGGGACTGAGCGGTCGGTGGCCCAGCTCGGCCATCTCGGTGGCGTTGCGGCGGAGCAGCTCGCGGATCTCCTCCTCCGCGGGCGGCGCGAATTCCTCGTACCACTGTCCGACGGCCAGGAACGGCTGGGGGGTCGCCAGGCAGATCGCGGCGTCGGTCTCCCGCTCCAACTCGATGCAGGTCTCGCGGGGAGCAACCGGCACGGCAGCGATCACCTGCCGCACTCGCTGCGCCCGCAGTGAGGCGATTGCGGCGCGCATGGTGGAGCCGGTGGCCAGCCCGTCGTCCACCAGGATCGCCGTGCGTCCCGCCAGCGCGGGAGGGGGCCGCCCCTGCCGGTAGGCGGTTTCCCGGCGCAGGAGCTCCGCGGTCTCCGCCGCAAGTGCCGACTGCAGCTGGCGATCGCTGACGGCGAGCTCGTCCATCACTCTCTGGTTGAGGATCGTGATGCCGCCGGTGGCGATCGCGCCCATGGCCAGCTCCGCCTGCCCAGGCGCTCCGAGCTTGCGGACCACGTAGACGTCGAGGGGCACGCGCAGTGCCTGCGCGACCTCGAAGGCCACCGGAACCCCTCCCCGGGGGAGTCCCAGCACGACGGCCTGGGAACCGCTCCCTCCGTACGCTTCCAGGCGGCTCGCGAGCAGCCGTCCGGCCTCCCTTCGGTCGGCGAAGGGGAGCTCGACCTCTCCGGTCTGGGGATCGAAACCCATCAATTCAATATCGTAAGAAGTGATATGAGCGAAGTCCGCACGGTTGCTCCAGGTCCTCTCCGAGAATTCACGCTCCAGGTGGTCAGGGCCATGGGCGCCGGTCCCGAGACCGCTCAGGAGGTCGCCGACCACCTGGTCCAGGCGAACCTTTCCGGCCACGACTCGCACGGCGTGCTCCGGCTGATCCAGTACGCCGCGGAGGCGGACAGGGGAGACCTGGTCCCGGCGGCGGAACCCGAGGTGATTCGCGAGAGCGCCGTCTGCGCGCTCTTCGACGCCCACCGCGGATTCGGGCATCGTTCCACCATGTCCGCCGCCGAGTGGGTCATGCGCCAGGCGCGGGAGCACGGCCTGGCGGCGGCGGCGGTCCGCCACTCGACCCACATCGGAAGGCTCGGCCAGTACACGGAGCGCCTCGCGGCTGAGGGGTTGGTGGCGCTGGTCACCGTGGGAATCGCCGGGCCGGGAGCGGGCACCGTCGCCCCTTTCGGAGGCGTTTCCCGCTTCCTCGGCACCAACCCCTGGTCGATCGCGGTGCCTGCGGCCGGCCGCCCGCCGCTGATCTTCGACGCCGCCACCTCGACGATCGCCGAAGGTAAGGCCCGGGTAGCCCTGGCACGTGGAGCCGAGGTGCCTGCCGGCACAGTCCAGAACGCCGAGGGCGGCCCCACGAGAAGCCCGGCGGACCTCTACGCCGGCGGCACCCTGACCGTGCTGGGTGGAGAGGTGGGGGGGCACAAGGGCTTCGGTCTCTCGCTGGCCGCGGCGCTGGTCGGAGGACTCGCCATGATCGGCGACGCCGAGCCAACCTCCGCGGGGACCATGAGCCGTCCCCCTCAGTGGGACACGCTGCTGGCCGGCGTCTTCCTGGTCGCGATCGATCCCGCCGCCTTCGGCGATCCCGAGGATTACCAGCGCAGGGTGGCCGGAGTCCTCGACGCGGCGGTCGCGACGCCCGCCAAGCCCGGTGTGGAGCAGGTTCAGGTGGCCGGCGATCCCGAGCGTGCGAGCCGCCGCCGGCGCGAGCTGGAGGGCATCGAGATCCCCGCGGCGACCTGGCAAGACCTGGGAACGATCGCCGCCCGCTACGGCGTCCCGCTCCCTTAGCCCGGATCCACGAATGCCGGGTCCGGGACAAAGGCCTAGGTTCGGCGCCGTTTGGAAGATGGCCAGACACCCCCCTCTCGATGTATAGAGAAAGGAACACCGCTTCCCGGCCGGGAGGCGGAGTCGTGGAGGGTGCCAACGTGGCTTTCTTAGGTCGAGTCCGTCCTGGCCGCCGGCGGCTCACGTGACGCGCGCCTGATGGCCATCTCGGCGGACCAGGAGCTGGCGGGCGCAGCTGTCGGCTGGCGCCTCCGCCCGGTCCTGCCCTGGACCCAGCGCGCCGCTCTTCGGGGTCTCATCCTGACCAGCCTCGGCGTGGCGCTGGCCCTGCTCGCAGCACTGCTCTTCGCAGCCGCCCCGGGCTGGCGCGTCAACACCGCAGAGTGGGCGGCCAGCGCGGCGCCGGCGTCGCTGACCGCGGCGAAGCCAGTGCCCGCTGCCAGCCGGCCAGGAAAGCAGGTCGATCCCCGGATCGTCACGCTGGAGATGAGCGACATGCCGGCCGGTACCCACGTCCTCAAGGCCGGAGTCGCCTCGTTCAGCTCGAGCGGCTCCGCGTCGCCTCCGCCCAGTTGGGACGTCCTCTTCCAGCCCGACCCTTCACGTGGGGCCGGCTACGACCTGGCCGAGAGCCTGAGCGTCATCTACCCCAGCGACCCGGCGGCCGCGGCCGCCATTCAGTCAGTTCTGTCCGCAGAGCGGGCAGCCCACGCCAGCAACCAGCCGCCCACCACGACCATCGGGGATCGCCTGACGGTCTGGGAGGAGCCGGTCTCCGGCAAGCCCAATGGGGTGGTGGTCCGCGTCACCTGGCAATCCATGAACGTGGTCGGGCAGGTCAGCGTTTTCGGGCAGGCCGGACCCGACCTGGTCCAGCGAGCCCTCCGGCTGGCTGTGATGCAGCAGGACCGGATAGGCGCCCCGGCACCTGTCAAGCAGCGGCTCTAGCGCTTCCCGCTAGCCTCTGGCCTGCGCCTCGGAAGCGTCCGTGAGCAGCTGGGCGATCTGTTCGACGGCCTGCAGGGCATTCCGGATCACGTTGAGTGAGAGCACCCACTCGCTGTACAGCGCGTCCCCTGGCAGCTCCCCGTCGGCCACCTGCTGCCGCTCCAGGATCTCCTGAAGCTCGGCGATGGCGTGACAGAGCTCCGCATCTGCCTGGCGCAGGGCGGCCTGATGGTCCTGGATCCCGTTGAAACTCGGGTCGACTGCGCTCACCAAGTTCTTCCCTCCTTACCGGGGTGTACGTAAGCGAGCGGCAAAAAGAGGAATGTCGTTCTCGTTACCTCGGGATCGGGCCCACGTTGGGTTTCGTGTATGTGGGGCTACGATTGCGGCCTGTGCCGGCAGAGAAGCCCGCATTCGAGGATCTCTACCGGGAGTACATCGATCGGATCTATGCCTACGTCCGCTCGCAGCTGGGCAACGCAGCCGACGCCGAGGACGTGACGGCTCAGGTCTTCATGAAGGCGTATCAGGCCTATGGCCGCTATGAGCCGCGCCACCAGACCCCGTCGGCGTGGCTCTTCAAGATTGCCCGCAACGCGGCGCTCGACCAGCACCGTCAGGCTGGCCGGCAGGAGCGGCTCCGCCAGGCCGCCGCCCGAGAGCCTGCCTCCGAGGTGGCCCCGGACGTCCTGGCCGAGGAGCGCTTGATCTACCGGGAGCTCATGGAAGCCGTGAGCCGGCTGCCGGACCGGCAACGAGAGGCGATCGGCCTTCGCCAGTCCGGCCTCAGCTTCCTCGAGGTGGGCGGCCTGATGAGCTGCAGCGAGGACGCCGCCAAGATGCTCTATCACCGCGCCCTTCGCAGCCTGCGCGGCCTCCTGCCCCCGGAGGCCTCGCAGCCCCCCGAGGGATCGCACAGTCCGGAGGGACCGCGTGAGTGAGCTGAAGGATCCCGAGCTGGACGAGCTCGAGGGCCGGCTCTCGAGGGCCTTCGCAGGGACCCGGCCGCGCCGGGGTTTCGAGGACGAGCTCTGGGAGCGCCTGGAGCGTCGTGGGAGCGCCGGCCGGCGCTGGCCGTGGCGACGTCTTGCCCCGTGGCCGGCTGCCGGGGCTCTGGCCGCGGTGCTGGTCATCGGCCTCGTCGCCGTCCTGGCCCTTCCCCAGCTGACCGCCGGTCATCCGGCGGGCGGCTCGGCGAAGTCTCAGACTGACTCGGGCGTGCAGCAGCCAGCTCGCGGCCAGGCCGGCACCGCCGGTGCGGCCAGGCCGAACCAGCTTCCGGAGGCGGCCGCCGGCAGCTTCGGCCAGCTTCCGTCGCCGGCCCTCGCAGGCGACCCTGGACTGCCCGGGACCGCGACCTCCAGCGGCGCCCCGGTGCCTTACTTCGGCCCCGCGCGGCTGACGGTAACCGCGCCGCTCCCGGCGACCGCCGACACCCTTTCCGTCTATCGCTATCCGCAGCCCACCGCCGCGGACATGGACGCCTTCGCCGCCCGGCTGGGCGCGTCGAGAGCCGGGGTCGCCGGAACGCCCACCGTCTACCGCTCTGCGGACTTCCGGCTGGACCTGGCGCCGGCCTCAGCCCTCGTGGAACCGCGGTTCACGGTCAGCGGCATCGCGGGCGGCGCCACCGGCTCCGACCCTCAGGCTGTGGCGGAGCAGTTCCTGTCCGCGCACGGCCTGACTCCCTCCTGGCCGGCCGGGGCCCATTCGGCGGACGGCCCGGAGGGCCGCACGGTGCTCTACCAGCGCCAATTCCCGATCGCGGGGGCGAGCCCGGCCGGCGAGGTCGACCAGCTCGGCGCCGCGGCCGGCCTCGAGGTGCTGGTCGCCTCGGGCGCGGTGACCAGGGTCCGCGGACCGCTGCCCCTCTCTCTGGAGAGCAGCGCCTACCGGTCGCGCGGATCGCAGCAGGCAGCTCGGGACGCGGTGACGGCGCTGCCCGGTGCTGGGGACGGCGGCTCCGGAGTCCCCCAGGTGGAGCTCAACCGGGCGGTCCTCGCATACATGGCGGTGGGCGATGGCGACCACGGCTACTACCTCCCGGTCTACCTCTTCACCGGCACCTTCAGCTCGGGCGGGGTGACGATGGAAAAGCGCGTGGTGGTTCCGGCCCTCGACCCCTCGCAGCTCCGCTGACGGTTCAGCCCCTGCTCAGCTAGGAGCCATCGGTGTCCACCAGGAGGGCTGGCTACAATCCCCGCTGTGTGGCTGCTGCCGCCCAGCATCTATGGGCCTTCGCGGTGGCTGGTCCTGGCCGTCCTGCTGCTGGCCGGGTGCGGCAACGCACCCACCGGCGCCGACCATCCCTCGCCCTCCTCCAGGGCTGACAGCTCCGGCGCCGCAACCTCCTCGAGCCCTCAGGCCGGCGCGGAGCCGCTGTTCGCCGTCCTCGAACCGGGCGGCGACCTCACTCAGATGCGCAACGACGTCGTCGCCATCGTCAGGGTGAACGGAACCGCCAGGGCGAGGGCCGGCTTCAAGTCTCGCCGTCTCCCCCAGGTCGGCGAGGGCCTGACGCTGCCCCAGCCCGAGGGCCGGGTGGCCGCGGGCCGCGTGTACTTCGCCGATGGAACGGGAGTGGTGCGCTCGCTGAGTCCCGAGGGCGCTGTGGGGGAGGTCGCCCGCTTCCCGCTCGCGACTTCACAGCAGGCGCTTTCCTTCGCGGTCAGTCCGGACGGTTCGCGGCTGATGGGGGCGGTGCTCACCTTTCCGCCGGCCGCCGGCTCGGTGGGTCAGGCGGCCGCCAGCCCACCCTCCGAGGGCTACTCGCTCGAGCTCTTCAACGCTGCGGCGGCCGGCTCGGTGGTCACTGCGCAGCGCAAGTCGTGGCCCGCCTCGATTCGGATACCCGCCGACCTGCAGTCGATCGTCGGCTGGTCGAGCAGCTCGGCGCTGGCCAGCGTGGACACGCGCCCGGTCACCCAGTACCGCACCGAGGGCCGGCAGATCTTCGGCCACGTGGCCGAGGTGGACCCGGCCGGGAAGCCGGGGCTGATGGTGGGCGGATCTGATTGCCAGCCCTGGACGGTCCTGCGCGACGAGACCGTCCTCTGCGACGAGGGCGGCAGCCAGAAGGTGTCGGTCCGCTCCCGCGGCGGCGACGTTCTCTTCCAGCTCCCCGTGGCTCCGGACATCCAGTACGTGAACCTGACGCTCTCGCCGGACGGTTCCAGGGTGGCCTACGTCGAGGCGCTCAGCCGCAAGGTCTTCGTCGTCGCCCGCGACGGCGCCCGCGCCGAGCTTCCAGCCGGCTTCCAGCCCCAGGGCTGGCTCACCTCGACCACGCTGATCGGGGTCGCCGGGCAGGGCTCCGGTAACATGGCGCTGGTCCGCCTTGGCAGCCCCAGAAGGGTGGTAGACCTTGGCTTCAAGGGCTTCTTCGTCGGGGTGGTCTGAGCGGGCCCGGTCCCAGCGGTGCCACATTGACCCATTTGGCGTTGGGGTCCGTAGCGCCATGATGTAGCCTGCGCGGAGACCGCGCTCGGGAGTGGGTGCGTCTCCCGAATTGAGGAGGGACGGGAGTCACGTCGCGGATATGGGCCCTGGTCAGGGCCACCGCTCTTTCGGTCGTCGTAGTGACACCGCTGATGCTGCCCGTGGTGACGGCGTCGGCAGATGACTCCGCGCCCAGCGCCGTGCAGGAGATCAGCCTAGACAGCACGGGCGTTGGTCCTCAGGCGGTCTACGGGAGCAGCGGCGTCACCCAGATCTCCTTCCCGCAGCCGGCGGCGCACCTGGCCCTGTCGGGGAGCTTCGTCCGCCTCTTCTTCTCCCATTCCACCAATCTAGGGACGGGCAGCAGCGCGGTTGTGGCCATGAACGGCCAGCCGCTCTCCACCATCCCGCTCTCCAACTCCACCGCGCCGGGCGGCGTGGTCGAGGTCCGGCTGCCGCTCAACACGGTCAGCGAGCAGGGGCCGAACAAGCTCGAGGTTCGCTTCACCATGCACAGCACGGCCCAGCCCGCGCCTGCTCCCACAGACCTCTATGGCCGGCTCGACGGCCAGACCATGATCCATTACCAGCTCGCGCTGCCCCAGTCGGGCCTGCCGGGGCTGCAGACCTACCCCTATCAGATGGTGGCGGAGGCGGGTTACTCCCAGACCGTGGGCGTGGTGCTGCCCGAGCAGCCCGGCAACGAGGAGCTGGGTACCGCGCTGCGGGTGATCGCCGACCTCGGCCGGCGCAGCGGCCCCCAGCGCCCCGACATCACCCTGGTGGGTAGCGACCGCATGGGCTGGCTCACCGCGGGAGGCCACCCGGCGGTTCTCATCGGGCGCGTCGACAGGATCCCCTCGGCGGCTCTGAACGCGACGAGCTGGAAGCGGTCGGACCGGGGCCTGACGGGGCCCGACGGACGAGTGCTGGGTCCGGACGACGGACTTCTCGCCATCGCCACCTCGCCCTGGGACCATCACAGCCCGATGGTCCTGATCACCGGCGCCACCGACGCCGCGCTGGTGAAGGCCTCCGCCGCCCTGGTCGGGGCCTCCGGTCTGCCGATCACCGGCGACTCGACGGTGGCCAGCCAGGGCGAGCCCAGCTCTCACGAGCCGATCGAGACCATCGCCATCAACGTCGGCTCTCCCAGAGACCTGCTGCCCAGCGAGTCCGGGCGGTATCGGACCAGCGTGGGTTTCGCCGCGCCGCCCGTGGCGCCCGACGCCGCCAGCCAGCTCGACATCCGGGTGCCGAGCTTCAAGAGCGCCCCGGCCAAGCCGACTTTCCTGGCGGCCGAGCTGAACGGGCAGCGCATCGGCACCGCGTCCATCGACCCCTCCTCGGGCGATCCCCGGAACCTGCAGTTCAGCTTTCCGGGCCGGGTGCTTCGGCCCGGCAGCAACGGCGTGACCTTCGAGTTCCAGCTCCGGGGGTCCGGCGCGCTCACCGGCTCCGCCGCGACGGAAAGCCGCGACGACACGCTGACCGGGTCTCTGGTCCTGCCGCGGTTTCCCTCTCACTCGACCGACCTGCGCACGCTGCCCTACCCGTTCTTCTTCCAGGGAAGCCCGCACCGGACGGCGGTGGTGATCACGGACTCGGGCCAGGCGACGCTGGACGCCGCCGCCCAGGCCATGCTGGGACTGGGAGCTCGCTCGGCGGTGCCGCCTCCCCATCTGGACAGCCGGGTCGGTGAGAGCAACCTCCCCCGCGGGTCGGACCTGATCATCGTCGGCGCGGCTCCTGCCCCCGGCTCCGGCGAGCTGGCCAGGGTCGCGGGCCGGCTCCCGCTCGGCGTCTCCGACTCCGTTGGCACGCTGCAGCAGGCCCAGATGTCCAGCGGTGACCTGGTCCTCTGGGTGGGCGGTGGCAAGGACACCCTGAGGCCCGCGGCGCGGGCCCTGGCCGACGTCCAGTTGCGGGGCGATGCAGTCACCGTCGACGCTGCCGGACACATCCAGATCGCCTCGGCGGTGAGCTCGTCGCCTGCCGCGCGCATCGCCAGCGCCGGCCTTCCCAAGCTCCTGGCCGTGCTGGCAGGCGTCCTCCTGGCGCTGGTGCTCGGGTTCCAGCTGGTGCGGCCGCGGCGGGAGGAGACGGCGTGAGCTCGTCCCCGTCGCAGGTCCGGCTCCTGGTCATGGTGCTGGTCGCCTGGTGCGCCCTCTCGGCGGCACCGGTGGTCGCCAACAGCCCAGCCCTGCCCGCGGCCTTCTTCGTGATCGCGGTCGGGCTGGTGGCGGCCGTGACGCTCCGCTTCTCCACCCTGGTCGGCCTCGCCATGGCGGTGGTGGGCACCGCGCTCTTCGCCATCTCGATGGTGCTCGACCCGGCCAGCGTCGCCGCCCGCGCGAGGCCTTGG
>CATPBP010000181.1 GCA_955652675.1 Candidatus Dormiibacterota bacterium | reverse complement strand
GTGCGATCTTATGGACCTGAACCCCGGTGGAATCATTGCCTGGATCGTCGTCGGCCTGATTGCCGGGTGGCTGGCTGGACAGGTGATGAAGGGAGGCGGGTACGGGCTGGTCGGCGACCTCGTCGTCGGCCTGATCGGCGCCCTGATCGGCGGCTTTCTGGTCGGGTTCTTTGTTCATGGCAGCGTTGGCCTAATCGGGAGCATCGTGGTTGCTTTCATCGGAGCCCTGATCCTGCTCTTCATCCTGCGGGCGGTCAGTGGCAATCGGGTTCGCGCTAGGTGAACAGACTGGCGGACCATTGAGCTCGCGGCCGCACGCCAGCGCCGGAGCCAACGGAATCAGACCCGCGACAACTCCATCGACCAGCGATGATCTGGAGCCCTCCTTCGCGCTGGTATCAACGTTGATAGGCGCGCTATAAGATGACCGAGTTCACCACTTGTATTTGCCCCGCGAGGCGTTTGGTCAGCATGACTCCGGGGCAGAGGAGGTAAGGGTGTCATGACAGCCCAGACGGGGGTTTGGGTGGTGATCGCAGTGATCGTGGTGGTCGCGCTGGCTGCCGCTGCGTTCGTGATTTCGAGGCAGCGGCGTAGCCAGCAGCTAAAGGAGAGGTTCGGTCCCGAATACGACCGCACCGTAGGGACCGCCGGCGGCAGTAAAGCCGCTGAGACTGAGCTTGAGAGCCGCAAACAACGGCGAGAGCAATTCGAGATCCGGCCACTCTCACCACAGACCGCTGCCGACTATGCAGAGAAGTGGAAGCAAGTCCAGGTGCACTTCGTAGACGCGCCAGCCGACGCTTTACGAGAGGCGGATGTCTTGCTCTCTGAAGTGATGCGCGAACGAGGCTACCCAGTGGAGGACTTCGAGCAGCGCGCAGCAGACATCTCGGTGGATCACCCGGCTTTTGTCGAGAACTATCGTGCTGGCCACGCCATCGCGGTAGGGGACTCGCAGGGCCAGGCCAGTACGGAAGACCTTCGTCAGGCGATTCGGCACTACCGCGCGCTGTTTGAGGACCTGCTCGGAGGGCATGAAGCACAGCCGTCAGGAGATGAGAGCGTCGATGAGCCGGGTTCTGGCCGGCGGGAGGTTACCCGATGACCCGGGAGCAGGATCGCCCCATGACTACTGAAGACCTTGCACGGGCTGGAGAGCGGGAGTCGGCCCGAGAGAATGAGGCCTACCCTCGAGACGACTCAGCCGCTAGGCAAGAGGACCGCGGACCAGAGCCGAACCAGGAAGCAGGCGGTACTGGGGACCAGCGCAGCCTGGGCGAGCAACCCCCGACCGCCGAAGGCGCGCAGTTGGGTGCTGAGGAGGATCGGACGAGGCAAGGCGAGGGAGCACCTGCGGAGCGACGCTCCTCGCCGCGCGAGGAGCAGATCGTCGATGACCAGCAGCAGGGAGCCGCGCGCGAGTCTCAAGGTTTAGCGGCCTCTGAGCCCCAGACCGGCTCATCAGCCGGCAGCGTTCCCCAGGGCGGGACGGATGTTGCCGAGGCGGAGACCTCACTCATCGAAGCCCAAGAGGCCAACGAGTATCGAAGTCGTTGGAACGACATTCAGGGGGGCTTCGTGGACGAGCCGCGTGAGACGCTCGCCAAGGCTGACCAACTAGTCGCCGAAGTGATTCAGCAACTCACCAGAACATTCGCTGACGAGCGCAGTCGATTTGAAGAACAATGGACACGCGGCGCCGACGTGTCGACCGAGGACCTCCGGCTCGCGTTCCGGCGCTATCGCTCCTTCTTCAACGGGCTTCTTCCGTGAGGAGGGTCTCATCCAGACTCTGAATTAGCGGATGCCTGGCAGATCGGCAGGTGAGCTCAGTGGGCTGGCTAACTACCGGCCCACTGAGTTGCGCATGATTGGCGGCCGAGGCGTGGCCGCGATTTGGCGATAGGCAGGTTCGGACCGATGCCTGACTCAGCGAACGGCTTGGGCCGGGCTGGGCCGCCCGCCCCGAATCAGGTGGTGCGGCCCTAGGGCACGCCCACAATGTTTCGAGTGGGCGCCATCAACGGTGTTCTTCCGGGTGGCATCCTCCTCGTCATCATCATGATCGCCGTCCTGGACGGGAGCGACGACACCGCCCAGGAGTTGCGCAGCCTGGTTGCGGCCGGTGAGAAGCGACATCGCCTGGCTGTCCTGTTCGGCTGCCTGGCCGCGCTCGCCGGGGCGCTACTCTCACTCGCCGTTGCAGACAAGCTGGTGAGCCTCTACGCCAGCGGCATCGTCGAAGTACAGCCTTCGATCCAGTTCGGGGCAGCCGTTGGGATAGGAGCAGCCACTTGGATCGTGGCGGCCAGCCTGACCGGACTGCCACTCTCGACGACCACCGCGGTGGCCGGCGGTCTTCTCGGCGCCGCAGTCTTCAGCAGCCACGCCCGGGTGCACTGGGACGCGATCCTGCTCCGGGTCGTGCTGCCATTGGTGGGCACCGTGATGGTGAGCCACTTCGCCGGTCGGCTCCTTCGCGGCCGCCGATCAAAAGGGTCCGCCGATGAGGCTGCCCGCCTGGTTCAGGCGGGTCGAAGCAAGGCCTGCGCACTGGGTGGCGAGCTGGGCGAAGGCGCTCGCTCGCGGCCTCAACGATGCGCCTAAGATCGTGGCCCTCGGCACGTTCGGGCTAGTGCCAAACTTGGTCAAGCTGCCGTACCTGCTCGGCGGCGTCGGCGTGGCCTTGGCTTTGGGCGGGCTTGTCGGCGGCCTCTGGCTCACACGCCACCCAGGCCGCGAACTCGACTCGATCCGGCATGGCGACGCCGCCCAGTCCAAGCTGTACACGGCCGCGATCACTGGCGCGGCCTCAGTTGCCGGACTGCCGGTGTCAGTCCGCCACCTCGGGGACGCTTCGATGCACGGCGTCAACTTCGCGCAGCTGGCACTATCTTGGCTGGCGGCGCCGGCCGCAGCCGCGTGCGTGGCGGCGGTAGTGCTGGCTGTTGTCACGCGGCTGGGTTGAGCCATTCGGGCGTGCGAAGCGCTGGTTGGATCGGGGGCCGAGCCAGCCGAGATCTGCGACGCCTAGCGAACCCTGCCTGGGCTGACCAGGTTCGTTCTGAAGGCCCCGGTGATCATCGCAGTTGCCGAACTCGATCCTTTAGCTCGAACAAGTGTGCGATCCCAACCATGGTACGAACGACAGCGCCCTGGGGCCACAGTGCCCAAGCGCCTCACGGCAACCGTACGATCAGCGTTTGACACACTTCTCGCTAGGAGGATGCATCCGATGACTAGAGATCGAGGTCGACCCTCTTAAGCTCCGCCCCGCTTCTCTAGCGGCGCCTGCTAAACCAGAAGCCGCCCCCACCGAAAAGTAGGACGAGCACGACGATGATGATGATCAGGGTGGTCGTGTCCATGGTCCGGGAATATAAACCCATCGCCAAGGCTGGTTGCACCGCTTCCTCCGCTCTGGTTCCGACTAGTCGAAATCATGTTCCGGAACGGCGGTTCAACCGGGCCAGAGTCTCCTCGGCTAGGCCGAACAAAAGCTCGTCGTCAGTCTCCAAGCGGTGAATGAGCTGGTCGAGATTGCGTTGCCAATTGCTCCCAGGCTGGGCCAAGTCACGCTCAGCCCGGAGCTGGCGAATGGAGCCGACGAGCTGCTTGTGTGCTGTCTGCAGCCCTGCTCAAGGTCCCGCTCCCTTGGTCAGGCGACTCGAACACGTGTGCGATACGAGACGATGGTACGCACCACGGCGTCCTGAAGCCACCGTGCGCAAGCGCCTCGCGACAACCGTACGATAAGCGTTTGGACACTTCTCACTAGGAGGATGCATGCTGTGACTGGAGATCGAGAGGATAACGGGGAGTCCCGAGGGCCGGTAGGCGGTCCTAGGGAGGCGGGACACCCCGTCGCTCCTGATGACGAGCACGGGAGCAGGCGCGGGGCCGCCGAGTCGCAGGAAAGGCATGAGGCCGCCGAACCACAAGAGATAGCCATCGACGAGCAGGCAAGTCCACCTGACTCCGCGCATGTGGAGGGCGTGCGAAAAGGCGAGGAGATCGGCTTGGGTGGCAAAGAGCCCGGGCGCGAAGCTACCGGCACATCGGGCGCCGACCGTCCGTCCGGCAAGAGAACTGCTCGGGACTCTACGGGGATGGGTGGAGTGGAACCCACAGAACCGGAGATGCCGGATATGCCCCCAGCCTAAGCATTCGTCAACCAGCTGAGTGCCACCCCTATCACCACGACCTGCTCTGTCGGCACATCCTGCTGCGAAGGTTTCCTGTTGACGGCCAGACCGGGGATGAAATGATCCACTGGACCCTACCAAAGCGTATCCCCGTCGACTCAGTTGGGAGTGGCGCTTCGGTGCCAAAATGAGTCTGAAGCTGGGTCATTTGCCGCCCTCGGCACGCTCGCCTTGACGTCTGTCACCCCCGCGTTGGCAGCGTCGGGGCAACTCGTCCAAACCAGCAGCGATCCGTACACCAACCTCACAAGCAATCACAAGACAGAGGTTGAGCCTGATACCTTCGCCTTTGGCCACACGATCGTCTCGGCCTTCCAGGTCGGCCGCTTCCTCGACGGCGGGGCTTCCAACATCGGTTGGACGACGTCGACGAATGGCGGCTCGACCTGGAAACCTGGCTTTCTCCCTGGCACAACGACGTTCGTCAAAGGATCCTATGCCCGAGTCAGCGACCCTTCAGTCGCTTTCGACGCCAAACACAACGTCTGGCTGATCTCGTACCTAGGCCTCCTGGGCACGTCGGCTGCCGATCTGCTCGTTAGCCGCTCAATTGACGGCGGAGTCACCTGGGGCAACCCCATAGTGGTGGATAGACGCGGAACGACCACCTCGCAGTTACTGGACAAGAACTGGACAGTATGCGACGACACGGCAAGCCGTCCGTTCTATGGTCGTTGCCATACGGAGTACGACAACAATCGGAGGATCAGACGGCCTGCTCTAACCTCCAGTTGGGGATCCAGCCGGAGATGTCTACGTTCCGGCGGCCGAGCCTACGGGCGGGACGCGACGATTTGGAGGAACCGGTCCAGCATCGCGTTCACCTGGTCGGGGACCTCCAGCATCAAGTAGTGGCCTGATCCCGCGACCGACGCCAGCAGCGCATCGGGCCTCAACTGCCGAAGGCGCTCGAGATCGGCGGGCGCCTTTGCGTGCACGAAGAGCAACGGGTGGTCACCCGCGGCAAGCTCGGCGGCATGGCCCGAGGACATGATAGGTGATCGAGCTGCGCAGCGAAATGCGAGCGGTTCCCGAACGCTCCGTGGATCAGCACGACTGTGGGGGATCCCCGTCCCGCCTGTTCGAAGGCGATGCAAAGGTCCTGAACCCTCGCCCAGCGCCGGTTGAGGCCGCGCTCCTCATCGGACTCGGCTCGCTAGACGGCTCGACCACACGCAGTCAGGCCTCTCCTCGACGACCTTCCCGACTCTCACGCCGTCTCCCTCTGAGCTAGTCGACCGAGTTCGCGCAGCTAACAGTCACGCCGAGCACCTACAAGGTTCCTCTTGCCGCGGTGAAACCCTTCGCACGCATCCACGAATGCAACTGCCAGGCCGGGATTGCTGGCGAAGTGAAGATGAATGTAGCTGGCCAGGACGTTGCCGTATTGATACCCTTCCTCTCTCTCGACGCCTCTGGTTGTACGCAACTGGTAGCAGCGGCGCGTAGGTAGTTCACCATTGATCTCGGAGCGGTGGAAGAGATGCCCACGCGCCGTTTGCCCGGACCCGAAGAGCCCGCCCGTTGTCTCGACCTCAACATATGAGATCTTGAGCTTGCCTGACATCGTGGTCGAAAAAGGCAGCACCCCGCAGAGCGGAGACTCTGACTCGGCGAGGTGCAAGCTCTCGGCCAGGTACATGAGACCCCCGCATTCTCCGTAGATAGGAGCGCCGCGCGCTGCGAACTCACGGATTGCCGCGGTAGTGCGCGAGTTCTGTGCGAGCTCTGTCGCGTGGAGCTCCGGATAGCCACCACCTATGTACAGCCCATCCAGATCGGGCGGGAGTGGGTCGCGGATCGGCGAGAACTCCACGAGTTCAGCGCCGGCCTGCGCCAGCAACTCGAGGTTGTCGTCGTAGTAAAAGCAGAACGACTCGTCGCGGGCGACCGCAATGCGTACTCGCGGAGGAGCCGGGGCGGGCAGCGCATCGACGCCAAGACGCTTCGTCCGCGTCGCGATGAGGAGCTGGTCAACGTCCACGTATTCGGCTATCAGGTCGGCGGCCTGCTCGACATAGCTCTGTTGAACTTCATGGGGAAGGTGCAGGCCGAGATGGCGCTCAGGAACCACCATATCCGCGATGCGGGGAAGCGCGCCGAGGATCGGAACTCCATCTCCGACGGCGTTTCGGATCAGGTCGGCATGGGCCGGGCCGCCGACGTTGTTGAGGATGACGCCTGTGAACCTGACCGCCGGATCAAAGCTCGCAAAGCCGTGTATGAGGGCGGCCGCACTTCGGGCCATGGCGCCGGCGTCGACGACGAGGATGACCGGTAAATCTAGGAGCTTGGCCATCTCAGCAGTGCTGCCACGGTCGCTCTTACCTTCGCTTCCGTCATAGAGGCCCATGACTCCTTCGATCACGGCGACGTCGGCGTCGGCGGTTGCACGCGCGAACCGTTGACGGTTGACGTCAGGCGCCAGCATCCAGCCGTCGAGGTTGCGGGACCGCCGGCCGCTCGCGTGGCCGTGGTGGAGCGGATCGATGAAGTCGGGACCCACCTTGAAGGGCTGGATGGTCAGGCCGCGTACCCGGAGAGCAGCGATCAGGCCCAGCGTAAACATGGTCTTGCCGACCCCGCTGTGGGTTCCAGCGACCACCATCGCACTAAGCGGACTCTGGTCGAAGTCGGGTGCCGCTGGGATAGCCAAGGGGTCTCAAGCTACCATGCACCCCATGAGGATCGTCTCCCTTCTGCCGAGCGCGACGGACATGATCGCCGACCTCGGGCTGATGGATTCGCTGGTCGGCGTCTCCGAGGACTGCAACTGGCCGCCGGAAGTGGCCAGCAAGCCGGTGGTGGCGCGGAGCCGGGTCGCCCTCTCCGGCTTGACCAGTGCTCAAATCGACGAGATCGTCATGGCTTCGAAGTCGGAGAGCCACTCCCTTTACGCGGTCGACGCCCAGCTCATGAGCGAGCTCCAGCCGGACCTGGTGATCACGCAGGACCTCTGCGAGGTCTGCGCCGTGTCTAGCGGTGACCTGTCGACCGCATGCCCGATCGGGGTCGAGGTCTTCTCGATGAACCCCCGCAGCTTCGAGGATGTTGTGGAGTCGGTCATCGCTTTGGCGGAGCGACTGGGAGTCCGACAGCGTGGGGTCGAGGTGGCGCAGAACATGCGCGACAAGGTGCAGGAGGTCACGAAGGCGGTGGCTGGCCACGATCGCCCGCGTGTGTTCGTGGCCGAATGGACCGATCCGCCCTACGGGTCTGGTCACTGGCTGCCCGAGATGGTTGAAGCGGCGGGCGGCGCCAACGTGCTCAGCCGGCCTGGCGAATACTCGTTCGCCACCACCTGGGAGACCGTTCTTGCCGAAAAGCCGGAGCTCATCGTGCTCGCCGCGTGTGGCTTTAGCCTGCAGCAGTCCCTCGAACGGATGCCGGACCTGCAGCTACCCGTGAGGACAGTCGTCGTGGACGGAGATGCGCATTTCTCGCGGCCCGCTCCCCGGATCGCCGACGGAATCCGGCAGCTCGCCCATCTCATTCACCCCGATGCGGTGCCGGACCCCGGCCTGCCGCACGCCGAGCTGCCCCTGGCGATGCCGAGCCCCGCGTAGGTTCCCGCCCACCTATACTGGCCCGGCCGGGCTCAATGGCCCGGCCGGTGTGTTCGCAGCGAAGCCGGTGAGATCCCGGCGCTGTCCCGCAACTGTGATGTCCCATCGTGGGGACGAGCCAGGCCGCCTACGTTCGCGCCGAGCGAAGCAGCCCTCGTGGAATGGGGCGGTGAGCGCGGCAGTGGCCGGCAAGCCTTCTCCCACACGACAACAAGAGGAGGTTCCGGTGTCGAGATTCAAGCTCTTGTGGCCGTTCATGATCCCGCTGGTGGGGGTGCTGATCGGCGCGTGTGGGACCGCCCCCTCGACCACTACCTCCAGCGCGGATTCCTTTCCCCTCACCCTGTCGACGGCCAAGGGAAAGGTGACGATCTCACACCGTCCTGCGCGGATCGTCTCGCTCTCGCCGACCGCCACCGAGGACCTCTATTCGGTGGGAGCTGGTCAGCAGGTCGTCGCCGTCGACTCCTATTCGACACATCCGGCAGAGGCGCCGCGCACCTCTCTTTCAGGACTCACTCCGAACATCGAAGCCATCGCCGGCTACCATCCCGACCTTGTCCTAGCTGCGGATGACACCAATAACCTGATGAGCCAACTCGGCAAGCTCCATATCCCCGTCCTCGTAGAGCCGCCTGCCGCCGACCTGGATGGCGTGTACGTCGAGATCAGTCAGATCGGGCAGGCCACCGGCCACTCCGACCAGGCAACAATGACCGACTCCGGCATCAAGCAACAGGTGCAGACGATCCTGCGGTCGGCGCCCGCACGCAAGGCGCCGCTCTCCGTGTATCACGAGCTGGATCAGACCTACTATTCCGCCACCACACACACCTTCGTCGGCTACATCTACAAGCTTCTCGGCCTACAGAACATCGCTGACCGGACGCCGGGTTCGAGCGGCTACCCGCAGCTATCCGCGGAGTACATCATTTCGGCGAATCCGGATCTGATCGTCCTGGCAGACACCGTCTGCTGCAACCAAACTGCCGCGACCGTGAAAGCGCGATCCGGCTGGGGTGTCATTAAGGCTGTCCAGACCGGTGCGGTGGTACCAGTCAATGATGACGTCGCATCGCAATGGGGCCCCCGGATTGTCTTATTCGTGCGAGCGGTCGCCGATGCGCTGAATGCAATGCCTAAGCCGACCACCTGAACTCAAAGCCCAGCACGATGCTTAATCAACGCTCTGGGGCTCCCACCCGCAGGAGCAAGATCTGCTCGCGGTGCGGACAACCGTTCGGTTGCGCTCATGGTGAGCCAGGCTGCTGGTGCGAAGGTGTTGCGCTGCGGCGTGAGACGCTCGCTGAGATTCGGGCCGTCGCCCAAGATTGCATTTGCCCAAAGTGCCTCTCCTGGTGGGCTAGAAGCGAGAGCAAGGGCACAGCAAGTGCGGCTGGGCAGGGCAACTCGCGCAAAGAAGACACTGTCTGGGCGAAGGCCTTGCCAGCCTTGGCGGTCCGCTCACGCGGTGTTCCGCCACTATGGGGCTCGGCAACGCTGGTCTTCCTCGCCGGAGCGCTACTGCTGGGACTCGCGATCGGGCCGGCCCAGATTGGGCCGGGTGCCATTATCGCCTCAGTGCTCGCACACCTGGAGATGTTTCACCGCTCAAGTCCCCTGAGCTCGGTGGACGAGGCGATCCTCTGGCAGGTGCGCGCGCCGCGAGTGGCCCTTGCGGCGCTGGTTGGGGGGATGCTCGCAATCGCCGGCTCTGCCTATCAGGGTGTCTTCCGTAATCCGCTGGCCGACCCGTATCTGCTTGGCGTTGCCGCAGGCGCCGGACTGGGGGCGACACTTGCCATCGCCTACGCCGCCGCCGGGAGCAACACCGGCGTGCTCCTGCCACTGGCTGCCTTTGGAGGCGCCAGCCTGGCGGTGGCGGGCGCCTATGTGCTCGGTCGCTCCGCCGGCGGCGCACGCAGCACTACCACTTTGATACTGGCCGGAGTTATCGTCGCGCTCTTCATGACCGCGGCCCAGACCTTTGTGCAGCAGCAGCGGTCCGAAACGCTGAGAGAGGTCTACTCATGGATCCTGGGCGGATTCGGAACCGCGGACTGGCGGTCAGTGACGGTGATCGCCCCCTATATCGCCCTCAGCTGCGGCGTCATCCTGCTGCACCGCCGGATTCTCGACGTGCTGAGCCTGGGCGACGAAGAAGCGGCGAGCCTGGGCGTCCACGTCCGTCGAACACGTCTGGTGCTCGTAATCGCTGCAACGGCCGGCACGGCGGCCGCCGTGGCCGTGAGCGGTCTGATTGGCTTCGTTGGCATCATCGTTCCGCACACCATTCGCCTCCTGGTGTCGCCGAGCAGCCGCGCCATCGTCCCGCTTTCACTCGTCGCTGGCGCCGGGTTCCTGGTCCTCGCCGACGCGTTGGCGCGCACCATCCTGTCCCCGGCGGAATTGCCGATCGGGGTCGTGACGGCCTTCTTCGGCGCTCCCTTCTTCGCCATCCTCCTGCGGACCACCCGAAGGATGGCCCTGTGAGCTACGCGCTGGAAGCTCGCGCCGTTTCGGTAACAGCCGGTCGCCATCTCATCCTTTCCGGGGTCGATGTGGCTGTAACACAGGGTGAATGGGTCGCGATCATTGGACCCAACGGCGCCGGCAAGACAACGCTTCTACGAGCGCTCGCGGGCATCATCGCCTTCGCCGGCCAGGTTCTCATCGACGGTCGGCCGGCGGTGATGAGCACCAGGCGAGAGATGGCGCGGCAGATCGCACTCGTCCCGCAGCGGCCGGAGACCCCGCATGAGCTGACGGTGGCGGAGTACGTGTTACTCGGGAGGACGCCTCACATCGGCTACTTCGCAACTGAAACCAGGGCAGATCGGCTCGCTGCCGAGCGCGCTATCGCTCGGCTCGGCCTGCGGCAGTTCACCGCTCGCGTGCTCGGGTCCTTGAGTGGTGGAGAGTTGCAGAGGGTCGTCCTTGCCCGCGCGCTCGCACAGGAGGCATCGATCCTCCTTCTCGACGAGCCCACCAGCGCCCTCGATCTCGGCCATCAGCAGCAGGTGCTCGAGCTCGTCGACAGGCTTCGCCGGGAGTCGAAGCTGACTGTTGTCTCCACCATGCACGATCTCAGTCTGGCGGGCCAGTACGCCGACAGACTGCTCCTGTTGGATGGTGGAAAAGTTGTTGTGGACGGGGCTCCAACCGATGTCTTGTCGGAGGGTATAGTCGCGGCCCACTACGGCGCCGACGTCCAGGTGATAAAGGACAACGGGAGCGTCTTCGTGCTGCCTCGTCGGAAGGAGGTGCGATGGGTGCGCTGATGATTCAGGGAACCTCGAGCTCCGCTGGCAAGAGCTTGATCACGACCGCCCTCGCCCGCGCCTGTCATCGGCGCGGACTGGACGTCGTCCCTTTCAAGGCTCAAAACATGTCCAACAACGCTCGCGTCGTCAAGGGAGGCGAGATCGGCACCGCTCAATACCTGCAAGCCGTCGCCGCGGGCGTCGAGCCGGATGTGTGGATGAACCCAGTCCTGGTCAAGCCGGAGGGTGACAACCGCACCCAGGTGGTCGTCCTGGGAAAACCTGACCTCGAGCTGTCGAAGCTGGCTTGGCGTTCGCGAGCTTCGCTGCTGTGGCCTGTCATCGATCGTTCATTGAAAAGGCTGTTGACTGAGCACGAGTTGGTGCTGATCGAGGGAGCAGGCAGTCCGGCGGAGACGAACCTGCGCCACACCGATCTGGCCAACATGCGCACCGCCCAGGCCGCGGCGGCGCGGGTGCTGCTTGTCGCCGACATCGACCGGGGCGGCGCATTTGCACACCTCTACGGCACATGGGCGCTGCTACCCGAGGCAGAGCGGGCTCTCCTCGCTGGATTCGTCCTCAACAGGTTCCGGGGCGATCCCGCTCTGTTGCCGCCAGCGCCCGAAGACCTCGAGCGTCTTACCGGAGTCTCCACCCTGGGAGTGATTCCCTGGCTCCATCACGGACTGCCGGACGAGGATGGAGCCGCCACTCCGGCGACATCGTTGAGCAACTTCTCGGTCGCCGTGGTGCGCTACCCGACGGCATCAAATCTCGACGAGTACAAGTTGCTGGAGCAAGTGGTCGATCTGCGATGGGCCGATCAGCCGCAGGACATCGAACACAGCGATCTGGTCATCCTTCCCGGATCGAAGCATGTGGCCGCGGATCTGGCGTGGCTGGCGAGCACCGGGATGGCGAAAGCCGTGAGTGGGCGTGCACGCCGAGGGAGGCTGGTCCTGGGCATCTGTGGCGGTCTCCAGATGCTGGGCGAACGTGTCGAGGACGAGGGTGGAGTTGACGGCTCAGCCGATGGACTCGGCCTACTGCCTCTGCGGACCACGTTCAAGGCGGCAAAACTGACCGAACGGGTCTCCTGCTCCTTCAATGCGCTCCCTCCACCGTGGCATGCCCTCAGCTGCAGGTCCTTCTCGGGCTACCAGATACGGCACGGCCTGACCGCGGCTAGGGGACCGGTGGCAGAAGCGCTGCCGAACGGGTTGGGGTACGTCAGCGGATCAGTGCTTGGGATCTACGTCCACGGCGTCTTCGAAGAGCCAGCGGTCTTGGCTGCTCTGTTCGAGGAGCAGCCGACGCGAAGCCTCGATGTCGTCTTCGATGAGCTGGCCGACGCGATCGAACAGCACCTCGACGTCTCATTTCTTCTGTCCGAGGCCGGGATCAGCTGAGCTCAGTGAACAAACCGGGCCTCCAGCGTGCGACGCCACCGCCCGCCCCTGCCCACTGGTTCTCGTCAACACGGGTGGAGGGCAAGGGCGTAAACGTCGGTGAGCTACTCCCAGCAGACGCTATGTCAATGGACCTCGAGCGCGGAGGGAATATCACGGAACCTTTAGTGGAGGCTTAGGTCGAAAAGGGCTGCACGAGATCAGGGCGAGGGTTCCGGATACTGCCCGGGATACTCCCCTAGATAAGCCTGCTGCACATCAGGATCAGCCGTGGCCTTCTTCAGCGCCTCCAGCTCATGGCCCTTGACTAGGTCCACTCGGTAGGTCGACGCGAGGACGCGTCTGGGCAGGTTCTCCTGCCGTCTCTGGAGCACCTGGTGAACTGAAGCCTCGGCTCCCGCGATCCGGTGAGCCACCGCCGACGGATCTGCTCCAGGTTTGAGGACAACGGTCAGGAAGGTAGGTCCGGCCGGGTCGGGTGTCGGTGCGCCCGGAGGTACAGAGGGCTGGCCGGGTCCGGCAGACGGCGACGAGCTAGCCATACGGCTGACGGAACCGCAGCCCGCTACAGCCAGTAGGGCAACGATGATCAGCGTCGCGCGGACAACCGGTCTGGCCGAGTTCAGCGATCCTCTCCTCACCAACCATTATCGAGAGCACAAGGGCCGCTCTCCGCCGCAGCGCGTCACGGGCTAAGGTCGTGGTCATGAATGCGGTCACCCTTTTTGGCGTCCTCGCGGTCAGCTTCATGATGGTCATGTACGCCCTCGAGCAGCGCCATGCGGTCTTCATCCTGGCCTTCGCGGCTGGCTGCCTGCTCTCCAGCGTCTACGGTTTCCTCTCCGGAGCGTGGCCCATCGGAGTGGTGGAGCTGATCTGGTCCGGCGTGGCCGTGCGCCAATACCTCAGTCGGCTTCGCTCGGCGCCTACCTAGAATCAGCCGCTCCAGCCTCCTCCGTCGAGGAATTCTGCTCGAGTACGCCACCCTGGTTTGGAACGTGGTCGGGGTGGGAGTCCTCGCGCTCACCGCCTTCGCTGCTCGCTCAGTTGCCCTGGCCGGCTTCGGCCTGGACAGCTTGATCGAGATCGCGGCCTCTGTCGTCGTCGTCTGGGAGCTGTCGGGCACGGGAGAGGCCCGCCGGCACCGCGGACTGTGGCTGATCGCGTTTGCCTTCATCCTCCTGGCGATCTACCTGGCCGTGCAGTCGACCTGGCTGCTGGCGACTGGATTTCACGCCCATGCCAGCCCAGGCGGGATCGCTTGGACGGCCGCCACCGCTGCCGTCATGTTCGCGCTAGCCGCGGCCAAGGCTCGCACCGGCGCCGCTCTTGGCAACCCCGTACTTCAAACCGAAAGTCGGGTCACCCTGATCGATGGCTTCCTTGCTACAGCTGTACTGGCGGGTCTCCTTCTCAACGCGATGCTTGGTTGGTGGTGGGCGGATCCTGCCGCCAGCTACGTGCTCACCTACTACGCGGCTCGCGAGGCCAGAGCTATCCTCACCGGTCACCTGCTTCACCCGTCTAAGCCTTCCGCTCGCTAGCGCGGTTCGACACCGTCTAGGTCCCAAAGAAGAACAAGAACCGGACGGTACCGATATCATCGCCTAGTACCGATGGATGTTCCCCGTACCAGCCCTCCCACAGCCGAGGCGGTAGGCTTGGCGGCAAAGCTGTTTCGAGGCTTCGCTGATGTAACCCGACTCGCGATACTGATGGAGCTCGCGGAGGGAGAGCGCCGGGTGACCGACCTGGTACGAGCCATGGGTGGATCGCAGGCCAACGTCTCTGGCCACCTGGCCTGTCTGAAGGATTGCGGGTTGGTCCTGGATCGACCCGAGGGAAGACAGGTCTTCTACCGCATCGCTCGCCCCGAGGTGGTCGACGTGCTTCGCTCGGCTGAGGCGCTGCTGGCACTGGCAGGACATCAGATCGACCTATGTCCCAACTACAGGCAGCCGGAGGCCCTCGGTGGCTGAGGCCGCGGTCCGGGCTCAGGCGGTCAGGACCGGAATTCGTCTTGAGCTGATAACGGTCGCCTGGATGGCGGTCGAGGCCGCCCTCGCGATTGGCGCCGGGATTGCAGCCCGCAGCGTGTTGCTGACAGCCTTCGGTGCCGACAGCCTGATCGAGCTGCTCAGCGGCGTCACGCTGCTCTGGCGGCTTCGAACGGAGGCGTCGGAGGGAGATATCGAGCGAGTTGAGGCGGTGGAGCGGCGTGCCATCCGGCTATCAGCCGGGCTCCTTGTCCTCCTTTGCCTTTACGTGCTCGTAAGTGCGGGGGCCGGCCTGGTTCTTCGCGTGGAGCCGCAGGAGTCCCGGCTCGGGATCGCCGTCGCCGCCGCTGCGGTGGTGATCATGCCTCTCCTCGCCTGGCGGAAGCGGCTCGCCAACCGAGCCATCGACAGCTCAGCTCTGCGAGCCGACATCGCGGAGACGCTGACCTGTGCTTACCTGGCCGGAACCACCTTGCTCGGCGTACTGATCAACGCCCTGACAGGCTTCTGGTGGATCGAGTATCTGGCTGCCTTCGTCCTTCTCTTCTGGCTCATCCGCGAGGCGCGAGAGGCTTTGGAGGCAGCGCGTGAGGGTAAGGGCCACGACCACGATTGAGTGAGGCGCCACGAGGTCATTGCTGCCATCGAGAGGTCCGCAGCTTCAGGGGAACGCGTGAAGCGCGTAACCCACCCGTCAAGCGGAGTGTCAGAGCCGCTTGGGGGGCTGGGTTGCCGGATGCCGCCCCGGTGGCGGTCACCGGAACAGTACTTATCGGAACTTAGACTCGCTAGTCGTCGGCTCGGGCGCCCTCTGACGGCGGATGCCGGAATGCAGGACGGAGCCGGGCGTGGGGCCTCTGCTCTGCCAGGTCGAGGTCGTGGGGGCGGCGGCACGGCCGCCGCCCCCACGAATCTCAGGTCATGCCTGCCGGCGCGACCAGTGACCCTCAGAGACCTCGGTCTCGGCGACCTCGAACGTGGTCGCGTGGCCGACGAAGCTGACGTGCTTGTTGACGGCGTACAGTGCCTGGGGCGCGCATAGGAAGAGGGAAAGCGCCTGGGTATGCGCAAGCCGGTCCATCTGCTCGTCGAGGGCGTTGAGCTCGGCACCGTTGGTCTGGCGGACGTAACGATCCAGGATCTGGTCGAACTCGGGGATCGGGGGGCCGGCCCGGAACGCGCCCATGGCGCCGTAGAACCAGCTGTGCATGAAGGCCGCCGGCGCGTCCGAGGTGAGGTCGAACCAGGCGAAGAGGAGGACGTCAAAGGGCGCCGGGAGCACCTTCTCGACGAAGGAGTGCTGGGCCGCCAGCAGATCATCCTCAGGGATTACGACCACCGCCACCTCGACGCCGAGGGCGGAGCGGAGGTCACCGGCTAAGAGGTCGGCCAGGCCATCCATTCCGGGCAGTGCGGCGAGGATCAGCGGGCGGCCCGCTGGATAGCCGGACTCCTGGAGAAGCCGGCGCGCTTGCCCCGGGTCGTAGGGGTAGGGCTCGAGGTCGGGCGCCCGCCCCGCCGCATAGTGCGGCGTGAGCCCGGTGGTCGAGTAGGCGTAGCCGCCGAAGCCCTCCTTTACGAACTTGTCGCCGTCCACCGCCAGGTTGAGGGCCCGGCGGGCGCGCACGTCGTCGAAGGGGGCGTGGTCCCGGTTGATGACCCCGACCACAAGTCGCATGGCATCGGTAGTGACCAGCCGGGCGTGCTGGGAGTCCCGTACCCGACCGGCGTCCGCGGGCGAGACCTCGGTCACGATGTCGACCTCACCCTCGGTGTCGCAGACCAGGCGAAGAGCCTCCGCGGGGTCTAAGTCGTTGCGAAAGACCACCGTCTCCAGCCGGGGGCCACGTTCCCGGTTCCAATGATCGGTGTTGGCCTTCAGCACCACCCTTGGCGTGCGGTCCTGCCGGGTATCCAGCCAGGTGCAGGTGAGCGGGTCGGCGGCCTGGATTGCGATCTCGTTGTAGAGGGAGGAGTAACCCTCAGCGAGGGTGAACGGGCCGGTGCCCCACGGGCCCGGAGCATCGATGACTCACCAGTGGCCTTCCCCGCTGCCCAGCTTCTTGTAGCCGAATCCGTGCTCGTCCCAGAAGCGTGTGCTCGGGATGTGGAAGCCCCGGAACTTGCCCAGGATCAGCCCGTCTGGTTCCGGGAAATGCATCGTCAGGGTGTGGTCGTCCACCACCTCGAGGCGCGTTTGGGGATGAAAGTTCAGTGAGGTTCCGGGTGGGTGCGGGGCTCGCCAGCGCTGGACCTCGTCGAAGGCCCGCCTGAAGGAGTTGGCGTTGCACTCCTCGCCGTCCTGGAAGCGGACGCCCCGACGCATCTTGACCTCGAGCGTCCTATCGTCGATCCAGCGCGACTCCTCCATAGCGGCCCCCACGAGGTGGCCCTGAGCGTCGGTCCGGACCGGCTCCTCCATTGTGTTCCACGTGATATAGAGCCAGTTCAGCGGGTGCGGGTCTACGATGTGAACGGTGCCGACTGGGGTCCGGAGCGGCCGTTCGACGGTAGCCTCGGCGGTGGTTTCGGCCATGGACATTTCCCTCCTTGAGCTCAAGAATGGCCGTGATGCCTGGGGTTCGTAGCACGCCGCCAGGCTGCCTCAGAAGAGCCGCAGGGCAGTACTCACGGCGATGCAGCCGCCCACGGCCCCCGACATCGGGTAGGTCGGCGGTGAAACCGGACGGTTCTAACGGCGACGGCTGCTCCGCCACTCGATCAGGAAGCCACGCCGCTCGCCACTCTTCTGGTCGCCACCTTCGCGGCCACGCCGCCTGCGACATTTCGATTACTGAAAAAGACGATTGCTTTCTTGATCACCGGCGCCTTCGGTATGAGGCTCGGCGTTTGCGACACCCAAGACATAACTTCCAGTCGGCCGAATCTCCTTGAGGTCGCCATTCGGAGTTGGCATCGTCCTCCTCCTACAGTGCTCCTCCGACGTCGAAGACTAACCCAGACTAGAGCTTAGGTGCGCACCTCGATATTGTCAATGGTTCCGACGCCTGACGTAGAAGAGCGTGAGACTGGGACTAATGAATGTCAGATGGCCCGACAGCTCAGCTCGGCGACAGTAGGACAGTGTTTGAGAGTAGCGTAAATCGGGTATTAACAATATGAGGATCTCACACCTGAAATCCACTCTCAGCATTCCCGTACAAGAGGTGTAATCGTTATGGCAATCACAACGCGTTGGATGGGCCCAGGCTTCGATCTAGTCAGTGGCGCCCACCCCATGGATCGTGTGTTCGAGCAATTCTTTGGCTACGGCCCGAGAACTGAGGAAGGCGGCACTCCGACACACGCACTGCCGATCGACATCGTGGAGACAGATGACGCCTATGAGCTCTACGCCACGGTCGCCGGCGTTCCCGAGGACGGCGTTGAGGTGACGTTCGACGACGGCATGCTCAATCTCGCGGTGAAGGCCGTGCCGTTTCAGACCCAGGGCAAGCTCATTCGGCAGGAGCGGCCGTGGGGTAACTGGAGCCGTAAGCTCCAACTGCCCAAAGGGGTCGACTCCGCCGGCATCACTGCTGAGTTCAACAACGGCGTGCTGGCAGTGAGTATGCCAAAGGCGGTGAAGGCCCAACCGCTGCAAATCGCGATTGGGGTGACCGACCAAGCCGTCAAGAGCTGAGCCGGAGCGGGGGCCGAGGTCGGGCAACGGTCCGGCCTCGTTCGTCCGCCCGTCAGGCGTCACGCCGCGGTGATGGAAGGGCCTCCAGAGTGGTTAATCATGAACAGACCTTCCTCTCCAGAGGTATCCGTCAGCGGACCATATCCGGGGGAGCAACAGACCAGGCTCAGCGGGGCGTGGACTGCCCTCTTGGGGGGCGTAGTGGCCTTGGTGGTGATCCTCGTCTTCATCCTGCAGAACCTGCAGAGCGTGGAGCTGCACTTCCTGGCCTGGCGCGGTCAGCTGCCGCTCGGCATAGCACTGCTCTTCGCCGCCATTCTAGGAACGGTCATCGCGCTGACCTTCGGGGGAGGCCGGATCGTGCAGCTGCGCCTGGTTGCCAGGCGTGCGCGACGCCAAAGAGCCGACGCAAGTCCACCGCCTGCGGCAAGCGAACAGGGGGCCTGAAGGCGACTTTAGAGCGGGCCCTGTACCACGCCTCGCAGCTGGCCGAACGCCAGGAAAGGCTCAGGCGCCGGATGCAGCCGCATGCAGGATGCGGACCACTCCGCGGGCGCCGTCGACCTCGACCAGGTCGCCCTCGCCGATCGTCCGGGTGGCACCGGCCGCGCCCGTGACGGCGGGCAGACCGTACTCGCGGGCGACACCCGCAGCATGGCTGGCGACGCCGCCGAACTCGGTCACGAGGCCCGAGATCACGGAGAACAGCGGCGTCCAGTCAGGGCCGGCGGCGCTGGTGACAAGCACATCTCCGGGGCGCACCTGCTCGGCATCCCGGCGAGAGCGGACCACGCGGGCCGGACCACGAGCCACTCCGGGCGAAGCGGCATGGCCGCGGAGCTCACTTGGGCCGTATTCCGCGACCGGCTGCCCGAAGTATTTGTCCAGTGCCCGATCCACCGCGTCGGCAGGCCCCTCGAATGAAGATTCGGGGGCGGTCTGGACCGGGCTGCCGAGCGTCGCGGGCGGAGTGACCTTGGCGAAGCGCTCCATCGCAGCCTTTCGCCGGCTCACGAGCCCAGCGTCGCCGAACCGCCCGGGCGGCGATATTGCCTGGTGCAGTTCCTCGATCGACAGCTGAAGCAGGTCTTCCGGCGCCTCCAGATCACCCGACTCGACGCGACGCCTCCCTATCTCCAGCGCCACCCGACGCAGCCAGTGGCTGGCTCGCGAGTCGATCCACCAGGAGTGGTCCTCCTGGACCACTATCGCCTGCTGCGCGGCTCTCAGCCGGCCTTCGAAACCCTCGGCTGCGGCCCTGCCTCTACCGCTCAGGGCACCCCGCGCCTGGGCGAGTGCCTTCTCTCGGTCCCTAGCCAGGTGCGCCAGTGTGACCTCGGGATCTCTCTCCACCCCCATCTGCGCTCGCAGGGCCTCGATGAGCGCAGCGGGCTCTTCGTCCCAGCGCCGGTCGTGGGGCATCCAGCCGTCACCGCGATGGCCCTGCTCTGCAAGCAGCGTCTGGACGGCGGTCGCCAGGTCGGCGTCGCCCCCATCGCGAGCCCGCCTGGCCATGAGCCAGATCGCCCGGTCGGCGCGGAGCCGCTCGTTGTCGAAGCCCTGCAAGAGCCTGAACGAGGCCAGCGGCTCGGCATCGCCGAAGAGCTCACGATAAGTGTCGTCGAAGCGGCTGATGGCGACCATGTATGGGTAGCCGATATCAAAGTGCAGCTTCCAGATGACCTTCATTCGCTGCCAGGTGTCCTGAAGGTGGGCCCGCAGAGCCGCGTCAGTCGCCCCCCTGAGGTCGAAGCGGTCCAGGAACGCCACATGCCGGCGCACCTCCGGCAGGATTTCCCGGCCCCAGAGGTCGCCCACCTCATCCGCGGCGGCATCCAGGTTCCGGTCTCCCTTCTGAGGCGCCTCGATCCTGGAGACCGCCTCGTAGCAGAAGTTGTTGAAGAGCCTGAGGTGGACTTCGCCGACGCTGAGCCCGTACGCCCGGCGCGCGTCCTGGTAGCCGGGTACGAATATATCGACGAGAAAGGAATAGCTGAGCCGCGGCATCGGCCCGCCCCCATGCAAGGTGTAAAGCCGCCAGTTGAGCTTGGCGTCCTCCGGTCGTTCCCACTCCACGGGAAAGTCTCCCGCGTCGCTCATCTCAATCCTCCCCTGGCGCCCGAAGGATCCTAACCCCGTGACGACGCTGGACCGCTTCCGTTTCAGTGCCATCGCCGGCCTCGACCTCGGCCAGCTCGGCGAAATAGCGGTCGAGGCCGGGCGGTGCGCTGATCATCAGCAGCCGGCCATCGCCGGGCCCAGGGTTCCCGAAGCGGTGAGGAATCCCGGCGGGGAACACGGCGCACCCGCCCTCCTCGAGCGCGACGGTGCCATCGCCGCAGCGAAACTCAAAGCGCCCCTGGAGAACGTAGAGGATCTCCTCGACCGCTTCGTGCACATGGAGGCTGGTGTGGAAACCGGCCGCGACGTCAAGTTCCATGGCACTGCTCGCAGCGGATCGGCCCGTTGGGACCACCACCCGGATGGACGCTTCACGGCGGCCAATCAGCGGTCCCTCGTGCCTTCGGGCCAGGAACCCCTCGAACCGTTCGTCAGTCATGGCCGCTAGCCTATGGCTCCCTTGCCGGCGCCGGCATGAGTCGAACGACCGATTTCCTCGAGCGGGCGTGATCGGCTCTCTGAGTAATCTGCGTAGAGGGATGGTTCCCGAGCATCGAAGTAACCTGCCCCGTCCGCTGACCAGCTTCGTGGGCCGCGAGGATGAAGCGCGGCGCATCTTCCAGCTGCTCGAGCAGCACGGCGTCGTCACGCTGGTCGGGGCGGCCGGGTGCGGCAAGACGAGGCTCGCCCTGGAGGTGGCGCGCCGGGAGCTGGCGAAATTCGACGAGGGGGTGTGCTTGGTGGAGCTGGCGGCACTGCTGGAGCCCGACCTCGTCGCCAACCAGGTCGCGGCAGCAACCGGGCTGGTGGATGTAGGCGCCGGGCCGCTCAGCTCGATGCTCGCCGAGCACCTGCAGGGCCGGCAGCTGCTGCTGGTGCTCGACAACTGCGAGCACCTGACAGTCGCTTGCGCGACCCTGGTCTCGGTCCTCGCCCAACGCTGCCCCCAGCTCCGCGTGCTGGCCACGAGCCGGGAGCCGCTTGGCGTACCTGGCGAGGTGATCTGCCAGATCCTTCCATTGTCGACCCCCGAGCCGCAGCTCGAAAGCGACGTCGACGCCGCACTGCGGTCGGACTCGGTGCGGCTGCTGGTCGAGCGCGCGCAGCTGAGCCGGCCTGGATTTGCGCTGACGCAGGCCAACCTGCCCGCCGCGATCGAGGTCTGCCGGCGCCTGGACGGGATTCCACTGGCTCTCGAGCTGGCAGCCGCGCGACTGCGCGTCATCTCACTGGAACAGATCGCGGCGCGCGTCGGCGATCACTTCGGCCTGCTCGACGCAGGCACGCGTCCCGGCCCCAGCCGGCAGCGGACGCTGCGCGCAACCCTCGACTGGAGTTTTGACCTGCTGAGCGAGCCGGAGAGGGCTTTCTTCTCCCGGCTCTCGGTCTTCGGGGGTGGTTTCGATCTCGATGCGGCGGAGGCAGTCGCCGGCGACGGCATCCACGACCAGCAGGGCCTCGACCTGCTGGTCAGGCTGGTCGACAGGTCATTGGTGCAGGTCGAGGACCTGGATGGAGGTGAGACCCGCTACCGACTGCTCGAGACGGTGCGTCAGTACGCGCGTGAGCGGCTCGAAGATGCCGCGGTCGCTGCGGAGGTGCGTCGCCGTCACTTCGAGTTCTTTGCGGCGCTCGTCGAGCAGGCCGGCCCGCATCTGCAAGGTGGGCCCCACGAAGCCAGGTGGCTCGAAAGGATCCGCCTGGAGCACGACAACCTGCGCAGCGCCCTCGACTGGAGCGCGGCCAACCTTCCCGGGGAAGGCCTTCGGCTGGCCGGCATCCTGGGCGTTTACTGGTACGTCGTCGGGCAGCTGGACGAGGGCCGCCGCTGGCTCGAAGGCGCCCTCGCAGCGGCGGGCGAGTCGCCGGACCGTGGGGTCGCACTTGTCCGCGTCGGGCGGCTTGCGCTCAAGCAGGGGGACTGGCAAGCCTCCAAGAGGTTTGTACGTGAGACTCTGGCCTGGTCCGACGCGACTGGCGACGACCACATTCGGGCGCGGGCGCTGAACCAGGATGCATTCGTCCGGCTGCAAGAAGGAGACCTGCGCGGCTCGCGAGCCGCATACGAGAAGGCGCTCACGCTGGACCGCAGGGGCGGCGATGACTTCTGGGTGGCGAGCACGCTCGAGCATCTAGGCCAGTGCGTGCGCTTCCAGGGGGATCACCAGGCGGCCGTGCGTCTGCTCGACGAGAGCCTGTCTATCCGGCTGCGCATCGATGACCGGCGGGGCGTCGCAGCAGCGCTCGTCCTGCGGGCCGAAGTCGCGCTGGACATTGGTGATCCAGGCACCGCCCGAACGGCTCTCACCGGCTCCCGGCCGCAGCCAACCGCGGTGCCTCACCGCCTGGTCGTAGTGAGCTGGCTTGACGCCACCGGCCGCCTGCTTGCGCTCACGGGCCAGCCTGAGCTTGGGCTCACGCTCGGTTCGACGGCGGCGTCTCTGCAGGCGGCGATTGGGGGCTCCCTCGTCGAACCTGCGCGGCGCAGCAGGCAGCGCTGGCTGGACCGGGCCAGGCGATCTGCCGGGCGCCGGGCGGAAGCAGCGGAGGTCGAAGGAGCAGGGTTGGCCGCCGACGTGGCCTGCGAGCGCGCGGCCGCCGCGCTGGCCGCCGTCTCCGACCGGGCCTCGGCCGTGCCGGCGTGGGCGTCGCCTGAGGCGCGAGAAGCGGGCCTGACCCGCCGGGAATGGGAAGTGCTGGCGCTTCTGACAGCGGGTGCAAGCAACCGGGAGATCGCCCAGCGCCTCTTCATCAGCAGCCGGACCGCCGGCAACCATGTGGCCAGCATTCTCTCCAAGCTGCAAGCCGGCACGAGGGGCGAGGCCGTCGCTCGAGCGCTGGGCGTCCCGAGCGCAGCCCCGCCCACCTAGAGCCTGGTGGCTCAGGCCGGCTTCACTCCGACCCCGGTGCGAATGAGAAACGCGGCGTTGAACTCGCTCCGTCGGTCGAGCTCCTCGACGTCCTCGGTGAAGCGGCGGCCATCGTCCTCGCTGATCAGTCCTGCGTGGCTGAACAGTGGGATCTGTGCGAGCAGGAAGAGCCGCCAGAAGGAGTGCTCGTCCAGGCTGCTTGCACTGGCCAGGAACGTCCGCGTCCTGACCTCGATCAGCCCGGCTTCGTGGAGATATCGCTCCAGGTTCGAGCACGCGTGATAGTTGCAGACGGCCTGCCGGTAAACTTCGTTGTACCGGTCCGCCAGATCGGAATCCGTCGTGCCGATGGCGAAGCGCGGAAGCCACTCCAGCGCGCCGACTCGACCGCCGGCTCGGGTCACCCGAGCCATCTCCGAAATCACACCCAGTGCCGGTTCGACGTGGATCAGCAGCTTGTCGCAGTAGGCGGCGTCGTGCTCGGCGTCGGCCAGCGGTAGCCGGCGGGCGTCGCCCTCCTCATAGCGTGCGCCGGTGGCCTTCAGCCCGGACGCCCGGGAGCGGGCGCGTTCGAGGAACGGGCGCGAGGGGTCAACGCCAACCACCTGCGCCCCGAGGCCCAGGACCGAGATCAGGTCGGGCAGCGCGCTGCCGGTGCCGCACCCCGCCTCGACTACCGATTGTCCGGGTCCCAGCTGGAGATCACGGATCAGTGCTCGCCGGGCCGAATGAAAGCCCGGCTCCGTTGCCATCGACTCGAGGACCTCCTCGATCAGCCCGACAGGTTCAGGCGGCATCTCGTTGATGGTCCCGAAAAAGTCGGAACGCCAGGTCTCGGTGGCCGCCGTCCGTGAACTGCTCACTGTGGTCATGTGTGGTTCACCTCCGCCGCAGACGCTAGGCGGGTGAAGGTCTTTGAGCCATCGGTCGAACGGCGCGATTTCCGGGACGGCCGTCTCCGCCGACTGAGTAATCGTGCTCAGGCCGCGGAGGCGAGAGTGCACTGATTCATGGCCTGTACATCTTTGGGCCGCTAGAGTCGTCCCGTGTTCCACTTCGGAGAGGCGGAGCTCCGCCACCTGCTGTCGGTCTACGGGTACTGGGCAGTGATGGCCTTCGTCGGCATCGAGAGCATCGGGATCCCGCTCCCGGGCGAGACCATGCTTATCGCCGCCGCCATCTATGCTGGCGCCAGCCATCAGCTTTCCATCGAGTTGGTGATCGCGGCTGCGATCGCCGGCGCAGTGATGGGCGACAACATCGGCTTTGGCATTGGCTACTTCGGCGGCTATCGCCTCCTCCTGCGCTACGGCAGGTACATCGGCCTTCCTCAACGCAGAGTGAAACTTGCTCGCTACATCTTTCTCGAGCACGGCCCCAAGGTGGTCTTCTTTGGACGCTTCGTCTCGGTTCTCCGCACTTATGCCGCATTTCTTGCCGGGACCGCCCGGATGCCGTGGTGGCGATTCCTGGTCTTCAACGCCGCGGGTGGGATCACATGGGCCCTGGCTTACGGTCTCGGCGCCTTCTTCCTTGGACAGCAGCTCAATCGCGTGAGCAGGCCCTTCAGCTTCGTTGCCGCCGGCCTGGCGGTGGTGGCGATAGTCGTCTTGATGGTCTTCCTGCGGCGCAACGAGCACCGGCTGGAGGAGGAGGCCGAGCGAGCTCTGCCGGGTCCCCTGGAGGCGCCTCAATAGCTGATTCGCGGCTAAGGTCTCCAGGTACGTCTCTTTCTGCTCCAGAACACGATGGGAGGCAAGCCATGAACATCCGGTTCATCGCCAGCGCAGCGTGATCGCCCGCGATCCGGTGGAGAGCCGGAAGCTGTACGTCGACACCCTCGGCCTGCCTCTCGAGCAGCTGGACGGCGACTACTACGCCAGCGAGCACGTCGAGGGCAGTAAGCACTTCGGCGTCTGGCCTCTGTCCGAGGCGGCCCAGGCCTGCTTCGGGACCTCCGGGTGGCCCGCCGACACACCGGTGCCACAGGTCAGCCTCGAGTTCGAGCTGGAAGACGC
>CATPBP010000180.1 GCA_955652675.1 Candidatus Dormiibacterota bacterium | reverse complement strand
GGTTGGTCCAACTTGCGCCTCACCTCCTTTGCCTCACTGGCGGTGGACTCGGTCCGTGAGAATCACGTTCCTCATGGGCCGGCTACACGAGTATAGACTCCAGCCGGTGAAGCCCTCCCGCTACGTAGCTGTATGCGGCGCCTCCGAGCCCGACCCGAGGCAGCGGCAGATGGCGAGGGAGGTCGGAAAGCTGCTGGCAGAGGCGGGAGCGGTGGTTCTCTGTGGCGGCCTGGGTGGCGTGATGGAGGCGGCCAGCGAGGGCGCCACGACAGCCGGCGGCACCGCCGTCGGCCTGCTGCCGGGCGCCGACCGCGCCCTTGGCAACCCACATCTGACGCTGGCCCTGGCCACCGGCCTGGGCGAGGCCCGCAACGCGATCCTCACTTGTGCCGCCGACAGCGTGATCGCGATCGGGTGCGGCTGGGGGACGCTGAGCGAGATCGCGCTGGCGCGCAAGCTCGGTCGAGAGGTGGTCTGCCTGGACAGCTGGCAGCTCGAGGGCGTGCCGGTGGCGGCCTCGCCCGAGGAGGCGGTGAAAGCCGCCCTCGGCGACCGCCATGAATCCCCTGCAGGTGCGAAGAAAGGGGCTGCGTGAGCCTTCTCTCGGCGGAGTGGACCGGTCGGGCGCCGGGCCGGGTGAACCTGATCGGCGAGCACGTCGACTACCTGGGCGGCATCGTGCTGCCCGCCGCGGTCGATCGGTTCACGACCGTGCGGGGACGCCCGGCGCCGCAGTGGTGCCTGGAGAGCGCCGTCCCTGGAGGGCTGCCCTACGCGAAGGCCCTGGGCGATGAGCTGGAGGCGGCGCCGCAGTGTCTCGAGGTGAGTTCCGAGGTCCCGCCAGGCTCAGGCATCAGTTCCTCGGCGGCGCTCCTGGTGGCGATCGCCGCCGGCCTTCGCCCCGATCTCTCCGGTGAGGAGGCGGCGCTCGCCTGCCAGAGAGCAGAGCAGCGGGCAACCGGAGTGCAGGTCGGGGTGATGGACCAGTTCGCCGCCGCCCTCGGGCGATGCGGCCACGCGCTTCTTCTGGACTCCGCGAGCCTCCGCTACCGGCTGGTGCCCTTCCCGGAGGAACTGGTGATCGCCGTCCTCGACTCCGGTGTCCAGCGCTCGTTGGCCGACACGCCCTACAACCAGCGTCGAGCCGAAGCCGAGGCTGGGATGCCGAAGAGGCGCCGGCACGTGGAATCGGAGATAGACCGGGTTCACCAGTTCGTGGCGGCGCTGGAGTCGGCAGAGGTCGGGCGGCTGGGCGCCCTCCTCAAGGCGTCCCACCTGAGCCTTCGCGACGACTTCGAGGTCTCGACTCCGGAGGTCGACGCGATAGTGGAGCGTGCCTGGGACGCTCCGGGCTGCCTCGGCGCGCGCCTGATGGGCGGGGGTTTCGGGGGCAGCATTCTGGCCCTGGTCGAGGCAGGCAGCGAGAGCCCGTTCCGTGAGGCGATGGGGGGGATCCCGGTGATGCTGTGCCAGACGGCCGACGGGCCCTTCAGCAGCACCGAAGAGCCTTTGAGCCCCCGAGCGCCGCAGGAGCTGCTCGGGCCCGAAGATGGGAGTCCTCGATGGCCTCGGTGAACGACTGCCTTCTGCTCCCCTTCCGGCAGGGCGCCGGGGGCGTGAGGGCCCTGGGACACTGGGAGGGGCTCTGGATGCCGCTAGGTGAGGGCGAGGCTGAGGGCCTTGCCGCCGGACGGGGCGAGGGATGGGAGCCGATCGCGGTCCCCGAGCAGCAGGCGGCCCGGGCCGGCCGCTCGGCCCTCTGGTACCGGACGCGGTTTCCCCGCCCCGATCACAACGGCCGGGTGCTGCTGCGGGTGGGAGGCGCCTTCCTGGCGACCAACGTCTGGCTGAACGGGCGGCTGCTCGGCTCGCACTACGGCTACTTCGCGCCCTTCGGCTTCGACGTCACCTCGCACCTCCGCGACCAGAACCTGCTGGTGATCTGCTGCGAGTCACCGATCGAGACCGACCTCTCTCGAAAGCGCCACGTCATGGGCATCTTCAACGACGGCGACAGCCGGCCCTACCCCAGCTCGGCCTGGTTCAGCCTGCCTGAGGAGTTTCGCTGGGAGGTGCCGGTCGGGCTGTGGCGGCCGGTGGAGCTCGAGTACCTGGGTCCGGTTGCCCTCGACTGGGTGCGCCTGCTGCCGCGTCTGGAAGCCGGCGACGCCGGCCGGTTGGAGGTCGAGGCGCGGCTGCGCAACCTGGACGCCCGGGAGATGTCCGGCGAGATCCAGGTCGAGGTGATCGGCCCCGGGCTGCCACCGCTCCGCCTGCGCAGGGGATTCCGCGTCGCCGGCAGCGCGGAGCAGACGGCCGCCATGACCCTCAGCCTGAACGGCGCTCGGCGCTGGTCCCCCTGGCGCTACGGGGATCCGGTCCTCTACCGCTGCACCACCACGGTCAGCGTGGCGGGGAGGGAGTCGGCCAGGGTGGAGGACTCCTTCGGATTTCGCGATGCCGTGACGCACGCTGGGCACGACGGCTGGAGCGTGACGGTGAATGGCCAGCCCACCTTCTTGAGGGGGGCCAATTACACGCCCGGCTTGCGCCTCGACCAGCTGACCGAGGACGCCTTCAAGGCCGACCTGGCGCTCGCCAAAGAGGCCAACCTGGATGTCCTGCGCGTCCACGGCCACGTCCTTCCCGACGAGTTCTACAGGTGCGCCGACGAGGCGGGCGTGCTGGTCATCGCCGACTTTCCACTCACCCTCGCGTACGCCTACCACGCCAGCGCGGAGGACGCCCGCTTCTTCGAGACCGCGGTCAGGGAACAGCTTCCCGAGATGGTGGCGCTCCTCCGCAACCGGCCCTCGATCCTGATGTGGGTAGCCCACGACGACCCGCCCTGGATCGCTGCCAACTCCGCCCTGGCCGATGTCCACGCGGTGCGCCAGAACTACACCATCGACCAGGAGGCTAAGGCCCTGATCGAGGACCTGGATCCCGGACGGATGGCCCTGGCCGGCTCTGGCGAGCTCGATCAGCACCTCTGGATCGGGTGGCGTGAGGGCTCCTGGGCCGGCTTTGCGCAGGCCCTGCCCGGCTTCGTCAGCGAGTTCGGCGCGCAGGCGCCACCCAGCGCCGGATCGCCGGCGTGGCAGGCCCTCGGCTCCCGCTGGCCGCTCCCGGCGGACGATCCACAGTGGCTCTACTCCGGTTTCGAGCTTCCCGCCTGGGCTGAGCGGGGTGCGGGGGCGCCGAGCGAGCACGAGACCCTGCAGCAGTACGTGGAGCTTGCCCAGGAGTACCAGGCCTATCTCCTCGGCTACGCCATCGACCAGCTCCGCAAGCGCAAGTTCGAGCCCTGCTGGGGGGCTCTCCTCTATCAGCTTGTGGATCCGTTTCCGGGCATCGGCTTCGGCCTCCTGGACAGCTCCAGGGTGCCCCGGGTCGCGTTTGAGGTGGTTCGCGAAGCCTTCGCGCTGACCCGGGTGATCATCGACCCGGTCAACTTCACACCGATGCAGCCCTGGGGGGTGGCCTGGCGGCCGGGTGAGGACGCCACAGTCAGGCTGGTGGTGGTCAACGATGACCCCCGCCTCAAGGGGTCTGCCCAGGTTCGCTGGTCGGTGTGGCGCGAGCGGCCACTGGAGGGCGGCCGGATGGGCTGGCTCCGGGACAGCGTCCGTCGCAAGTCCTACTCGGGCTGGACTGAGCTCAGCCTGCCCACGGCGGCGGAGCCGGCTCTGCAGCTTACCAGCCTTACGCTTCCGCTGGACGCCGAGGGAGACTACCGCCTGGAGGCGGAGCTCCGGGTACCCGGCGCCCCAGCCCTCCGCTCGGCGCTGATCTTTCGGGTCGCCGAGGAGCTGGCGATCGAGCGACCGCGCCCGCTACTCCCGATCTACCTGGCCGAGCGCCTGGCCATCTGCGACAGCCTGCGGTCAGACGTCGAAGGGGTGCTCGTAACTCTGCGCAACCTGACCCGGCCGGCCGTCCTCACCTCGGTGACCGGGATGCGGCTGGACGGCCGCCCGCTGGACGGCGCCCGGGTGCTGGTCCACAGCGACTCCGGCCGGGTTCCGCTGCCGCGGCGCCTGGACCTTCCAGTGGGTCGCGAGACGACTCTGCTGGTCGAGCTGATCCAGCCGCTCGAGGCCGGTGATCATGTGCTCGAGCTCGACGTCACCGTGCCCGGCGTCGCCAGCGGCCGCGTTCAGGTAAAAGGCCGGTTCCCTTCCCCTTTCGGGGAGGGTTAAGAAGGGGGTCTCTCTACCGGTCTGCCGGATTGGGCCGCAGGAAGGCCCGGACCTCCTTGGGGAATCCGGCCAGGACCGCCTCCGGCAGCTCGATCTGCGTCTCCTCGGTGGTCGGCTGCCGGATGAACGCGTCGAGGGAGATCACCGTGGCCTTCACCAGCGCGTCACGCGGCAGCTGGAGCTCCTCCAGCCTGGCGGAGTTGGCGTCCAGGAAGAGCCCTATCTCTTGCGTCACGCGGGTGGAGAGCGACTGCAGAGCGTCAGTGGCCGGCAGTCCCCCAGCTTCCCCCTGCTTCTGCGCGCGCAGCTGATCGCCCTTCAGCCGCCAGAGTTCCTCGAGGTAAGGACGAACGGAGGCCGAGAGGTCCAGGCGCAGGTCCTGGAGCTTCTGGAGCCGCTCACGATCGAGTTTCTCGATCCAGCGCTCGCGGGCGGCCGCGTCTCCGAGAGCACAGCGTCCGTAGAACGTGCCCCGCATCTGCGGAGTCTCGCCCACCGTGAGGAAGCGGCAGCTCCGGCTGGGCCGGAGCGGACGGTACTGCAGGTCGAGTCCCACAAACACGGTTGCCTGGTACGTCGGGCAGGCGTCGAAGTCATCGGGGAACGGCCGGCGATAGGGACAGGCGTCGGCCGGGCCGATGGGTCCCTCTCCCGCCGGCGGGGTGGCCGCTACCGCTTCGTCTGTGATCGCCTAATGCTAGTGATCGAGCACAGCGGGGGTGATCGACTAGTACGCCGCGGCGATCACCTCGGCCAAATGCTTCACTGCGACCTCCTGGCGTCCGCGTGCCCTGAGGCCTGCCTCCAGCTGCATCTGGCAGCCCGGGTTGGCTGTGACCACTACTTGCGGCTGAACGGAGAGCAGGTCCTCCATCTTCTCTGCCAGGATGCGCTCGGACATCTCAGGCTGCACTGCGTTGTAGATGCCGGCGGAGCCGCAGCAGATGTCGGCGTGGGCCATCTCCACGAACTCCAGCCCGGGTATCGACTTGAGTAGCTGCCGGGGCGGCTTGCGGATCCGCTGTGCGTGCACCAGGTGACAGGCGTCCTGGTAGGTGACGCGGAGGGGAACCTCCTGCCGTGGCTCCGGCAGCCCGACCTCGGCCAGGAACTCGAAGAGGTCGCGCACCCGTGTACCCAGGTTTGGATAGAAGTCCTTGAGGTGGGAGCCGCAGCCGGCCGAGTTGACCAGCAGGTAGTCGAAATCCTCCATACCAAAGGCTCGCTGGTTCACCTCACGAAGTCCTCGGGCCCCCTCCAGGTCGCCGTTGTGGGCGAAGAGCGCGCCGCAGCACCGCTGCCCACGGGGGAACCACACCTCGCAACCGGCGAGCTGGAGCAGCTTCACGGAGGCTTCGTGCGCCGGCCGGTAGAAGATCGGCATCACGCAGCCGAGCAGGAAGGCGACACGAAACCGGCGCTCGCCGATGGGCGGCGCCACTCGCCCGGCGGGCGGGCGGTAGGCCCCGGTGAGTCTGGGCAGGACCCGGCTCTGTGGCACCAGGCCAGTCAAACGGAGAGCCTGACCCAGACGGGTCATGGCCCCGGCGGCCTGCAGCCGGACCGGATGCCCCAGCAGCTGGCGCATCGTCTGCCGCACCAGCAGGCTCTTCGGGTTGGGTCTGCGGAGCCTCTCGACCTCGGCTCGGCCGTGCTCGATGATGCGCCCGTAGGGGACACCGGAGGGACAGACGGCTTCACAGGTGCGGCAGCCGAGGCAGAGGTCGATGTGACGCACGAGTTCCTCGGTGAAGGGCAGTCCTCCCCGCTTCCACTGCGTCATCAGGTAGATGCGCCCGCGCGGCGACTCCGTCTCCAGCCCGGTCACCCGGAAGGTGGGGCAGTAGTTCAGGCAGAGGCCGCAGTGAACGCAGGTCGAGAGATCGTCGTCGGAGGGCGCATCGGGGCCCTGGAAGGTGCCGGGATCCCGTATGTCGAGCCCCATCTCTAGACCACGTACCTGCCTGGCGACAGGGCGTGTCCCGGATCGAAGGCGTTCTTCAATTCCTGCATCAATGGCAGCGTAGCGGGTGCGGTCCCCCAGGCTCCCACCTGGCGCTTCAGCTCGAGGTCGGCGGCCAGCAAGACCAAAGAGCCGCCCGCGCGCTCGGCGGCGCTCCGCAGGGCGGCGACCTGCTCCGCGATGCGCGCCTCGGGCCAGTGGGCCACCCCGACGCCTGGCGAACACCACCAGGGCTGTCCCGCCGGTATGGCGCGAACCAGCTCGGGAAGCGACCTCCTGGGTACCGAGATGCGGGCCCAGTGGTCCGAAGCCCGAGCCGCGTGGGTTGCCCAGAGCGCGGCGTCGGCCTGCCGCCATCCCAGCTCCGCGGCCGTCCGCTCGACGCCCCTGCTGCTGCCCTCGAAGCGCGCCAGCAGGTGGAAGTCGCCGTGCCCCTCAGTGGACATCTCCAGAGCGGCCGGCGGCATGGACAGGCTGAGGGCGCGCTCGGCCGCGTTCCAGGCCTCGTCCGGGCCCCCGGCCTCGGTCTCCACGGTGAGCTGGTGGAGCGGTCTTGGATAGACCTTGAAGGAGGCCGCGACGATCACCCCCAGCGACCCCAAAGCCCCCTGGTGCAGCTTGTTGAGGTCGTAGCCGCTCACGTTCTTGACGACTCGCCCACCGCTGGAGGCCAGGCGGCCGTCCGGGAGAGCGACGCGGAGGCCGATTGTGAAGTCGCGGGGCGAGCCGTAGCGGAGGCGGAGCGGCCCCGAGAGTCCGGCGGCCAGGAGTCCGCCGATGGTGTGGCCTGGCGAGTTGAAGGGGTCGAGCGGCAGGAACTGTCCCGCCGCGGCCAGCTCGGAGTTGAGGTCCTCGAGCGTCATTCCGGCCTCCACGGAGACCGTGAGGTCGGCTCGGCTCAGCTCCAGGAGGCGGTTGATCGAGCGCGTCTCCAGGGCCACGTCGAAACGCTCGGGAAGATCGCCGAGGCCGAGCGCGCGACCACTTCCGATCGGGATCACCGCCTCGCCGGCCGCCGCGGCTGTGCAGAGGGCATCGGCCAGCTGCTCAGGGCTGGACGGTCTCTCGACCCGCCTCGCCTCGACGCCGTCTACCACCACCGTGCTTCGGCGCAAAAACCGGCGCGCGCCGTCAAACGTGGCTCGCGCTCCGGGTCTGGGAAGATCTTGCCGGGGTTCATGAGCCCGGCCGGGTCCAAGGCGCGCTTCACGCGCAGCATCGCCTCCAGGTCGTCGGCGGAGTAGATCCACGGCATGAAGGCGTTCTTCTCGATCCCGATGCCGTGCTCGCCGGACAGGGTGCCACCCATCTCCACCACCGCGTAGAGCATCTCCTCGCCGGCTCCTTCGACCTGGTCCATGACGCCGGCGTCGCGGAGGTCGAAGAGGATGTTGGGATGGAGGTTGCCGTCGCCGGCATGGAAGACATTGGCCACCGGCAGTTTGTAGTGATCGCCAATCTCGCCCACCCGCCGCAGCACCTCCGGTAGGCGGGTGCGGGGCACCACCCCGTCGTGCAGGTAGTAGTTGGGCTTGATGCGCCCCAGGGCCCCGATGGCCCCCTTGCGGCCCGCCCAGAGCAGCTCCCGCTCGTCGGGATCCTCGGCGATCCGCAGGTTCGTGGCCTCGTTCTCCTTCAGGATGCGCTCGATCTCGCCGGAGAGCTCGCCGCAGCTCTCCTGGAGGCCGTCCACCTCCACCAGCAGCACGGCGCCGGCGTCGGTCGGGTAGCCGGCCCGATAGTGGGCCTCGACGGCGCCTATGGTGACCTGGTCCATCATCTCCAGCGCCGCCGGCAAGATGCCATGGCCGATCACGGCGGAAACCGCGTGGCTGGCAGTCTCGATGGTCGGGAAGGCCGCCATCAACGTCACCACCGACTCGGGCACAGGCAGCAGCTTGACCAGGATCCGGGTGATGGTTCCCAGGGTCCCTTCAGAGCCGACCATGACGCCCAGGAGGTCGAGGCCGACCCGGTCGGGGGCCTCCCCGCCCAGCCAGGCGAAGCTGCCGTCCGCCAGGACCACCTCCATCCCGAGCACGTGGTTGGTCGTGACGCCGTAGTAGAGGCAGTGAGGTCCGCCCGAGTTCTCGGCGGCGTTGCCGCCGATCGTGCAGGCCTTCTGCGACGAGGGGTCCGGTGCGTAGAAGAGGCCGTGGCGGGACGCGGCCTGCTGCAGGTCCTGATTGACCACGCCCGGCTCGACCATCGCGGTTCGAGAGGCGGGGTCGATGCGGAGGACGCGCCGCATGCGGCTCAGCTGGAGTGCGATCCCGCCCTTCACGGTGACCGCCCCGCCCGAGAGGCCGGTCCCAGCCCCGCGGGGTACCACGGGAATGCCGTGACGGGCGGCGAGCCTCACGACCGCCGCGACCTGATCTCTGTCCGCGGGCAGGACCACCGCGTCTGGGAGGGCCCCGCTGATGGAGCCGTCGCGCTCGAAGATCTTGAGGTCGTTGGCCTCGTGTACGACCTGGTGCCCACCGACGATCTGCTTCAGCTCGCGCAGGACGCCGTTCGGCAGGCCCATGGTCAAGCCTCCGGCGCGCCGCCTCGGTGGTGCGAAGCCGCGTCTTCGGGCTGGCGCACCTGGTTGGTTTCGAAGACCTCGAAGCGCCGCGCCAGCGTGCCGGGAAGCCCGGGGGCCTCGACCGGTTGCTGGCCCGGCATCAACTCCGTCAGCCAGGGCGCGATCTCTTCGTCGCCAGGTGGTGCGTCGCCGCGCTCGAAGAGCGCCTCGGAGATTCGCGAATGCGGAGAGAGTTGGATGGTGAACCAGACGCCCAGGCCGTCGCCGGTCACCAGGTGGTGGCGTTCGTCCACGCGGCGGTTGACCGGAAGCTTCAGCGGCCTGGCCTCGGCGGCCGCTCGCAACCGTGCCGCCTCGGACGTGATGTCCACCTTGCCGATCATACCCCTGCCCTTTGAAGCGAAGAGCAGGTTATGGAGCCATAGATAGTTCCTATAGATAGTCGTAAATCCATCGGCTCCCTCTAATATGACTTTCATGGATGCGGTCATCTACTGCCGGAACGGCGAACCCGACTCACAGGTCATGCGCGAGTACCTGACGACCCTGGGTATCGACTGCCGGATGCGCCCGGTGGACGGCGATGCCCGGGCCCTGCAGGAGTGGGAGGACCTCGATGGCCAGGTCACCCCGCTGCTCGTACTCGACCAGCATCGAATCGTGCGTGGCTTCAACCGCGCTCGTGTCGACCAGCTGGTCGGCTTGATCGGCTGCTAGCCGGTACCGCTCGGTCCGACCGCTAGACTCACGGCGTGGATTCACGCGCCCGGGTCGAGGCTGCTCTGCGCGGCGAGACGGCCGATCGACCGCCTGCCGGCGCCTGGGGCCACACGTACCGTGAGGAGTGGGATCCGGAGCAGCTGGCGCGTGTGACCGTGGACCGGGCGCGACGCCTGGACTGGGACTTCGTCAAGTTCCAACCTCGCGCGACCTTCTTCGCCGAGGCCTTCGGCAACAGCTACCGGGCCTCAGGCCACCGGTTCCGCGGGCCGATCCTGGAGCACGCCGCCGTTCCTGACCTCGACGCCTGGCGATCGCTGGAGCTCGTGAACCAGAGCGTTCTCGACGAGCAGGCGCGGGCCCTGGGCCTGGTCGTGCAGGAGCTGGGCGATCGCGTCCCCGTGATCCAGACCGTCTTCTCTCCGCTCAGTGTCGGTGACTACCTGGTGGGACGCGACAAGCGCCGCCTGGTGCGCGAGCTGAGGCAGCATCCGGACCTGGTGCTGCCGGCGCTGGAGAAGGTGCAGGACGCCCTGATCGACTTCGGCCGCAAATCCGTGCTGGCCGGGGCGGCCGGCGTCTTCTATGCCATATCCGGCTTCGCCACCCGGGACGCCATGCCCGTCGACGTCTACGACCAGCTCGTGTTCCCCATGGACCTCAGGCTCATCGAGGCCCTGCCTGCCGCAGCCTGGTTCAACGTCGTCCACCTCTGCGGTTCTCACCTGAACATGGACGTGGCCCGGCGGCTGCCGGTGTCCGCCGTCAGCTACTCGATGCACAACGCCGGCAATCCCTCCCTGGCAGAGGCCAGGCGCCTCACCGGCAAGGCGGTCATGGGTGGCCTCGAACAGCGCCGGGTGCTGGCCACGGGGCCGGCGGAGGCCATCGAGGGTCAGGTTCGCGACGCGATCGCGGAGACGGGAGGCCGGGGACTGCTCCTGGCGCCCGGCTGCTCGGTGCCGCCCCGGGCCAGGGAATCGAACCTGGCGCTGATGATGGAGGCCGCCGCCGCGTGAGCGAGGGGCCGGTGCTCCACCTGGCCGAGATCGTGCTGTGGGCACACGACATGGATCGTTCGCTCGCCTTCTACCGCGACCTCTTCGGCCTCGAGGTGATCTCGCCGCCCGAGCTGCCAAACCGCTTCCTGAGAGCAGGTCCTGGCGAGGGCCCGGTGCCCGAGATGATCGTGCTCGTGCCGCACCCAGAGCCCGCCGGTGGCTTTCCGAGGGAGAAGCCCCTTCGGCCGCTGCACCACCTGGCCCTCAACGTCAGCGGGCCCGGGTACGACGACCTCGAGCGCCGCTGCCGCGACGCCGGGTTGGAGGTGCGCGGCGGCAAGCACCCCGTCCTCGCGGGCGTGCGCACCTTCTACGTCGACGATCCGGACGGAAACGAGGTAGAGGTGATCGGTCCCGAGGGCTGAGCCCTCAGCCGCTGCGGAGGCTGGCGAGCGCCTCGCGCGCGAAGCCGTCCCAGGCCTCCCCATGCTCGTCCGGAACCACAACCCAGGCTTTCATGGGGCGGCCCATCCCGCTCGGGTCGAAGATGTGGGCGCCCGGCAGCGCGAGCGCCCGGCGGTGGGCGTCGCCATCAAGCTTGAAGACCATCGACCCTTCGTAGAGCCCGGCGAAGGCCTTGCCATTCGCCTTGAGCGTCGGCATCCCGAACATCTTGCTCGGCGTGACCCCGGAGGACGTCGCCAGCTCCTCGGCCAGGGCTGCGTAACGGGCCTCAGGGCCACCCTCGGCGGCGCTCACGATCGCTCGGCCTCGGCCGCCAGGCCCTCGAGCAACGGCCCGAAGGATTGTGCGATCCGGCCGCCCATCATGGGACCGAAGAGGAACGAAAGCGGTCCTTGCAGGGTGACAGCCTGACTGATGTGCGTGCCGTCCGAACTGGCCGCCACGTCGCAGCTGAAAAGCAGCCTGGTGGCCGGCACGCCGTCGCTCTCCAGGATGAAGGAGCTTCCCGGTTCCACGTCTCTGATCGCGATGTTGTGGGGGCCTCCAGACCGGGTCCGCACGGGTGCCCCTGGCGCCGTTCCCAAGTGGCCGGTCGAGCTTGACTTCCTGGATGTCCGGGTTCCAGGACGGCCAGGTCGAGGTGTCCGACCAGATCCGCCAGACTCTGTCGGCCGGGCCGTGGTCTCCCGCGACTGTCCGTAGGATGCCATCACCGTCCTCCTTTGCGTCCCAGTTCGGGGGCGCGTGAAATTGTGGCTGCCAGAGCCCTCATGCTGCCAGAGCCCTCATATGGATGAACCGGCTCGGGGAGCAGCCCGGCGGGTGCGCTAGTCTCTAGGGCTGATCCGGGGGCCCGTAGCTCAGCCTGGTCAGAGCGGCCGACTCATAATCGGCTGGTCGCTGGTTCGAAGCCAGCCGGGCCCACTTCAGTTCTGAACTCGAATTCGAGAGGCCTCCGGCGGTGGCGGCCCGGCCCCACCTCGACCGCTGACAACAGTTTTGACAACAGTCTTGCCCCCAAGCAGCGGTTTCGCCCAGGGGAAGGTCGATGCCCGCCGACCCAGCATCCCTTGACCAGCCCGGCTCAGCCGAGCCCTGGATCGCAGCGAGCACCCAGAGGCCGAACCGCGCACCTGAACGCTTCATGGTGTGCTTGCGTACGAAGTCGTACTGGTCAGACCCCATCAGCGTGTCGTACAACCCAATGTCCTCGAGCATGTCTCCCTCTACGGCATGCGGCCGGCCGACTGGTATGCCGTCGGCGTCCGGCTGCTAGAGCGAACGGCGGTTGAATGCACGCGTGACGGGCTGGGGAGTGCAATCGGAAAAGACGTTGCTGCCATTGCCGGAATGGCGCCGCCCACCGTTGGGGCTCTGGTGCTCGATCCCTCGCTGGCTCGGGCAACACGCTGTACTGGATGCTGCGACACCTGCCGGGCGCGAGGGGAATGGGGTTTGAGATGACGGCCGCCTACTTGGAGTGGCTCGCGCAGGCGCTCATCGATCTGCTTCTCGAACAGCGTCGCTAGTCCAGCGGGGCGATCTCGCCTGCCGCCCGGGCGAGGCCAAGCGGGGTGGCCGATCCTGCAGTCACGTCCCGCAGTCCGGCGTCTGCAGTCTGCCGCTGGACCGGATAGGCTGCCGTCCATGGCGGGCACGTTTATCGGCTGGAGGGGTGACTTCCAGGGCTTCTTCCTTGGTCTCCAGGCGAACAACTCGAAGGCCTACTTCGAGTCTCACCGTCGACAATACGAGGAAGAGGTCAAGCGGCCGATGGTCGCGCTCCTCGCGGACCTGGAGCCAGAGTTCGGGCCAGCGCGGCTCTCACGGCCCAACAGGGACATTCGCTTCTCGGCCGACAAGTCTCCCTACAAAACGAACATCTATGCCGACGCGCGGGGAGGCGGTTACGTGGCGCTGGATGCCAGCGGCCTCGTTGCAGCCGGCGGCCGGTACGTGATTGACGCGCCGGAGCTGGCGCGCTTTCGAGACGCGGTTGCGGCGGACAGGTCGGGCAGGGAGCTGGCTGGGATCGTAGACGGGCTGCGCGAGAAAGCCTACGAGCTGGGCGGACAGGACCTGAAGCGCGTGCCGTCGCCGCACCCGCAGGACCATCCCCGGCGCGACCTGCTTCGGCACAAGCGACTGATGTACTGGCGACGCTGGGCGATCGGGCCTTGGATTGCCACGCCAGAGGCCCTCGAGCGAGTGGCGCAAGTGTGGCGCGACGGAGCGGAGCTGAACGCGTGGCTGACCACCCATCTGGACGGCTGTTGAGCGTCCGGGGTCATGCGGACCTCGAACCGGACTCTGTCTTGATCGGGCATTGGGTATCCCCGCGGCATAGTGGTCACTATAGTGACCACGAAGGTGAAGGTCGTCACGGTGCGGGAATTTCGGGACAAGGCCACGGAGATGCTTCGTGCCGAAGGTCTGTTGCTCATCACCCGGGGCGGCCGGCCGGCTGGCTTCTTCCTCCCCTGGGATCAGCCTGAGCTACCGGACGACATCAGGAAGGGCATCTACGAGCATCTGGCGGCGATGGCGAGGAAGGAGCTAGAGGCCCAAGGAGTGACCGAGGAGGAGGTCATGAGCGATTTCCAAGCTTCCCGGCGCGCTCGTCGCTGACGCCAACGTCATCCTCTCGGCCAGCATTGGCGGCCGCGCTACCGTCGTGTTCGCAGACCAGACCGCCCCTCCGATCTTCGCCGCAGCGCATGTACGTGATGAGGTGGTGGAATGGCTGCCGCAGCTGGCGAGGAAGCGGAAGCTCGATCTCGGACTTCTCTTGGCGGTGTTTCAGAGCCTGCCGATTCAGTGGACCGGCGGCGACTCCTACGGCAAGTTCGAGGAAGACGCTCGGCGGCGGATGGCGGTACGGGACGAGGAGGACTGGCTCACGGTCGCGTTGGCGCTGACCCTGACGGAGCGCCACAATGTCGCCGTCTGGAGCCAGGACAAAGACTTCTCTGTGTCAAGCCTGGATGTCCTCACAACCGGTGATCTACTGGAGCTGCTGGCCGGCCGCGAGTAGCGCGCGGCGGCGGGAGATCCTGGTTCGATCTCTGGCGGGCCGTCATGACGCTGCCGGCGCGCTGACGATCTCTGTGTCGTAGCGAGCGAATAGAGCCTCCACCGCAGCGAGATCCGGCGGCCCGTCGAGGGGAATCACCTCGCCCAACTCCTCGAGCAGCCGCATGTAACGTCCGGGCGAAAAGATCCCGACCCAACGTGCCGGGGTTGGACCGACAACCTCGAACGTGTGAGCTGTGCCCCGCGGTACAAGGAAGAAGGACCCCGCGTGGCCGCGCACTACGTGGCCTTCCACGGTGAAGGCCACCTGACCATCAAGGATGAACCAGCACTCTTCGAAGGTGTGGTGGACGTGCAGCGGAGGACCGGGGTTATTCGTGGCTCCGTGGTATTCGACGACGGAGAAGCCGTCTCCTGCGTGATCAGTCATGCCTTTGATCAGGACTCGGTCCGCACCAAGGGTGAACTCCTGGCCCTCGCCAGGGCCAAGAACCACCGCCTTCCCATAACTGCTCATCACGCCTCCTTCGCTGGCACGCCGGCCGTGAATCTGTCCGTCATCGGAGCGCGAGTCAACGCTTCGCGACCAAAGTGCCGCGGCGGCGCCATTCTCACTTGACAGTTGGACTTTGTCAACGATGATGGTGGGCTCGTGTCCCCACATTGCGGGCCGATGGGACGACAAGGTGAGAAATCACCGTAGTTTCCCGATTACTGGCGCCACCGACACGGCCATAGCCTGCTGCCAGGGGGGCGAATCGCCCCAAACAGAAGGAGGCATCAGAGATGGCAGCCACGCAAGAGTCGAAAACGACCGCAGCCGAGGCGGCGGTGGACTACGCCGCGCTAAAAAGGAGCGGCAGCGCCTGGCCTGGCAGAGTGGGGACTACCCGAGGGTCGGCGTCATGATGCAGCTGATCGCCGAGCAGCTGGTCGAGGCCGCGGACGTTCGCGCCGGCCAGAGAGTGCTCGACGTGGCCTGCGGCCAGGGCAATGCCGCCCTCGCGGCGGCCCGCCGCAATGCCGAGGCGACCGGCGTCTGGGCCGGCTGGCGGAGCTGGCGGCGGCCGCCGAGGCAGGCCGAGGCGCCCTCGTGCTGCTCGCCGGCGAGGCCGGGGCCGGCAAGACTGCCCTGGCCAGGACGGCGCTCGCCGCTACCGGGTTCCGGACGCTGGAGGCGGCGGCGCCGGAGACGCCAGGGCCGCCCTATCGCCCGATCACAGCTGTGCTGCGCGCCGACCGCCGGGAGTGGGGCCCGCTCCTTCAGCTCCAGCCCGAGCTGCATGACTACCTCGCCTGCGTGCTGCCGGAGCTGGCGCCGGCGCCGCGACCCAACCAGCCGGATGCGGTCTGCGAGTCGGTCGCGACCGCCTGCGCGCCATCCAACTGCTCGCGTACGCACGCTGACCGGCTTCGGGGCAGGCCGCCTGGCCGACATGCTCGCCACCGCGCGCCATGCGCTCGACCTCGTCCGCCCCGATGACCTCCCGGCGGCTGGGATCGCCGCCCACACTGCCTACGGCTGTGCCGCGGTCATGGCTGCGCTCGGAGACGCCGGGCCGCGACACCTGCGCGCCGCCGAGGAGCTCTTCCGCGGCACCGAACTGGCCGGCGAGCCCCTCTTGATGGTGTGCGCCGGGGTCGTCGGCCTCTTCCTTCGTGAGGCCGAAGCCGGCCGCGACCTGCTCGAACGCGCGCACGCCGCCGCCCGCGCGGACGCCCCGGCCGCGGCCCTGCCTCAGGTGCTCTACTACCTCGGCCGCGATCTCGCCACCACGGAACGCTGGGCGGCGGCTCGGGCGCACTACGAAGAAGGCGCGCGCCTGGCTCGGGAGACGAACCAGAACAACTGGCTGACAGGGCTTCTGGCGGCCTTGACGCAGATCGATACCCTCGAGGGCCGCTCGTCGGAGCTCCACGCCCACGCCGCGGAGGTCGAGGCGCTTGCGGATCGCTACCAGATGGAGCTCTTCCGCGCCTGGATGGTGGCGGCGCGGGCGCTGTACGAGCTGGCGGCTGGGCGGGCCGGCGCGGCGCTGGAGCAGCTGCTTCGGCTGCGCGCCATTCACCTCGAGCTGGGCATCCAGGATCCCGACATCGACCCGGCCCCGGATCTGTCCGAGGTGAACGTCCGTCTCGGCAACCACGATGTCGCCGCCGTCGAGGCCCAAGCCTTCCTGGAGGCCGCCCGGATCAAGGGACAGCCGTTCGCACTGGCACGGGCGGAACGCGCGCTCGGCCTGGTGGCTCCCGAGGGCGAGTTCGCGGCTCATTTCGAGGCGGCGCTCGCGAATCTCGCGCGCACGCGGGATACCTTCGAGATGGCACGGACCTACCTGAGCTACGGCGAGCGGCTGCGGCGGGCGCGCAGGCGAGGCGAGGCACGGCGCCACCTGGCGGCCGCGCTCGAGGTCTTCGACTGCCTGGGAGCCACCCCTTGGTCGCAGCGGGCGCTGGCCGAGCTGGGCGCCGGCGGTGACTTGGCAGGCAGGCGCGACGAGAGCGTGAGGCACCGGCTGACGCCCCAGGAGGTGCAGATCGCTCTCGCTCTGGCCCAGGGGCAAACGACCCGTGAGGCGGCGGCCAAGCTGTTCCTGAGCCCGAAGACCGTCGAGTATCACCTGCGCAACGTCTACGACAAGCTCGAGATCCACTCGCGCGAGGAGTTGCGCGCGATCATGAATGGGCCGGCGGAGTAGCCATCTGGTAGCCGTTCCCCGTCACGGGCCGCCGGGAACCCGCCCGGAACCCGCCCCGCTCCGTGGGCGCTAAGGTGTCGGGGTCCGAGGGCCTTCCCGACCGGCTGGAACCCGACCTCCGCCCGGTTTTGGCTCCACCAGCGCACACCAGGCCGTCGCCACCGCCGCCAGCTCCTTCGCGCGCGCGTCCACCTCGGCCACGTCCGCGAAGTGCATGAAGCGGGCGCTCGGACCGGTCCCTTCGAGGTGTGGGAAGTCGCCCTTGATGCGGGCTCCGCGGCCGAACATCAGGTTGACCTGCTTCTTGCTGGACTGGACGAAGGCCGCCAGGTCGCCCTCGAAGCCGACAAGCAGGCTGCCGTACTTAATGTAGGCAGTCAGCCTGGGATCGGCGCTGAGCAACACGTCCAGCACGCGGCGCATGGTCTGCTCGGCGGGGGGCTGTTTCTCTGTAAACCAGCGTTCAACCTCGGGACTGAGCAACACCCTGACTCTCACGATAGCTCAACGGACCGACGGGCCGGTCGTGTCGATTTGAGGCGCAAGAGGGCTTCTGGCAGACTCCTTCGTGACTTTAGCCGCACTTGACAGGGTAGACGTGCAGCACTACCATGCCCGCGGCCAGCGCCTGAGGCCAACCGTGGCGGCGGGGTACAGTCAATCGGGGGTAGATCATGGATTCGCTGCGACATTTCCCTGGACGGCTGCTGCCGTGCGCTCTGCTAGCCTGCCTCACGATGAGCTCACTGCTGACAACAACTGCACAAGCCGCTTCCTCGGAGCCGGCCACATTACTCGAGGATGTTTCAGCAGCTACGCATCAGTACAACACCCTTGATGACCAGAACGTGGGGATGGATACCGCCAAGATCATCCCAAATCCGTCAGGTGGGTACCTGGCTGTGTACCATCACCTATTCGGAACCGCCTTCCAGGTCCGGTTGGCGGTGTCTGCTGCATCAGGTGACCCGTTACTCAATTGGCACTATGTATGGACCCTTGAAAACGATGCTTCTCAGCCGACCATAGCTTCACTGTCAGATGGTGGCTTTGTCGTGGGATACGAAAAGAAATCATCAGGCTCTATTTGCGGTGGGTCCGGCCACTGTTTGGCTTTCCGGCATTATGGAAGCCTGGACGCGTTGCTCGGACGTTCCGATGGCTACACAACAGTCAGCCTGAACAGGACGCTGTCAACGTGCCACGAGGGAACACCCAATATTTATGCCTCGACGCTCAATCCGGACATTACTCATTCAGTTATCAATGTCGGTTTTCACTACTACGGCAACTGCAGCGTAGATCGCGAAGCGCTGGGCACCTTGACAAATTTCTCGACTTGGCAGGCTCAGCCCGATTCGAATGTCAACGCACTGTTTACCGGCTTGGGAACCATTAATGGCAATGTTGGTGACAGGGATGCTTTCTTCTATAAGGGGAAGCCGTATTCCATTATCGAAGGGCAGGGCGCCAAGAACGACTTCAGCACCTGGCGCCCGTACCTGTTTGATAGAACGCTGAACTCGTTGAGTCAGCTGCATCTGAATGTTGGGAGTACGTCGTTCGGCAATCCGACATATACGCAGTTGAAGCTTCCAGGCGGTAGCGTTGGCTTCGTCTCCACTGAGTTCATCTTCTCGGAAGGATCGGCACCGGGCGAGCCGGGGGCGCTTATGTACTACCGGGCGTATCCGACACAACCTACTCCCGATACAACGCCGCCGGCCAATGTCTCGGTCACTGCACCGGCAAACGGATCTACAGTTAGACGCGGAACCACTGTTGCTCTCAAAGCAAATGCGACGGACAATGTCGGTGTTTCGAAGGTTGCCTTCTACGTCAACGGGACGCTCACGTGTGTCGCCCCATTTGCACCGTATTCATGCAATTGGACAGTTCCAGGACAGGCAGGGGTCGCCTATACGATCACGGCTCAAGCGTTTGACACTTCTTCGAATACCTCTCAAGCCTCAGTGAGAGTGACGTCCCGATAGAGTCGCAAAGCCGCGTTCATGGCGCGATTGGCAAGTCGACCGGGCTACTAGGCAGGTTACCGGCCAGCGGCTGACCGGACGAACCTTCCCGCCCACCCAGCGGGGATGGCCACGCGACCCCCCAATCAACGCTTGTACAAGCGTATGCTTGTGCTCGTGATCTCCCTGAGGATCGGAGAGGTGTGACGGGCGGCCCGACCGCTTCGGCTGCTGGTCTCGACACGGCGCTGAGGGCGCTGGCCGACGGCAACCGCCGGCGGATCCTCATCCTGGTGCGCGACCAGGCCGGCGCCGTCGGGGAGATCGCAGAGCGGGTCGGGATGTCCCAGCAGGCCGTCTCGCACCACCTGCGAGTGCTCCGCGGGGCGCGCCTGGTCACCGAGCAGCGTGAGGGCACCCGGCACCTTTTCCGCGTCAGGACAGACGGCCTGCGGGTGGTGGAGGAGTTCCTCGATGGCTTTTGGCCAACTCACCTGGCCGCCCTGAAGCGTGCCGCCGAGGTGGAATCCGGCCGCAGCTGGGCTGGTGGGCGCCAGGATGGCTGAATTCTCGACCTCGATCGTCATCCAGGCACCGCCGGAAGTCGTGTTCGCGCACCTGGTCACTGAGCAGGGAATGGTGGCCTGGATGGGACAGCACGCGGAGCTCCAGCCTCCGGGCGGCGGCTTCGCCGTCGACATCAACGGGGTCCTGATACGGGGCGAGTACCTGGAGGTCGACCCGCCTCATCGAGTGGTGGTTTCGTGGGGAATGGCCGGCAGCGCAGATCTTCCGCCGGGCTCGTCTCGAGTGGAGTTCACTCTGACCCCCAACGCAAAGGGGACTGCGCTCGACCTCCTGCACACGGGGTTGCCCGACTCCCGGGCTCAGGGGCACGCCAAGGGCTGGGCCAACTACCTTGGCCGGCTCCTGCTCGCAGCGCGCGGCACCGATCCTGGCGCTGACACCTGGACCTTGGGCCCGGACGCCCGGAGGGCAGAGGAGTGACCGAGCAAAGCCAGGCTGCCCGGCAGGTCTTCGACCAGCTGGCGGCTGAGCAGGTTCGCCGGCCTGGGGTGAACCGTCGCCGGATGTTCGGCCGAGACGGCCTGAACGTCGAGGGCAAGTTCTTCGCCTTTCTGGATCGCGACAAGCTGGTCCTAAAGCTGCCCGCCGCGACTGCGGAGGGCCTGATCAGGGCGGGCGAGGCCTCCACCACGAGGATGAGCCCGACGATGCGCAGGTGGGTGTCTGTGCCCATGTCGAGCCCAACGGCCGCTGCGCGCCGCTGGCGTCAGCTGATGGCCGACGCGTACGCACACGTGGCCTGACCCACGCAACTGTGGAGGATTGCAAGTGGCGAGTGAGATTCACGACCTGGTCACCTCGTACATCAACGCAGTGGGGGAGCATCGGCTGGACTCCCTGCCGGCGATGCTCGAGCCCGACGTCGAGTTCAGGCTGGGCGATAACACCGTTCGCGGTGTCGAAGGGTTCGTCGCCGGGTTCCAGCGGCTGATGCCGATCATCGTTCGCAATGACATTCGCAAGGTCTTCGTCGACGGGGAAGAGGCCTGCGTCATCTACGACTTTGTCACCGACACGCCGGCCGGGGCCGTTCTCAGCGTCGAGCACATCAAGTTCAGAAATGGCCGCCTCGCGTCGACGCTGCTCGTGTTCGAGCGACTGCACTGGCCAGAGGTGCTCGCGGAGCTGGCCGACCGCGCGGCTCGACAGAGCGCTTCCGCCTAGTCCGGCCTCTGTGACCTCAGCCGTTCAGAACGCGGGAAGTTCCAAAACCCCACCCTGCGCATCGCTCGCTCCCGGCAGCTTCCCGACATAGGTCAGCCAGATCCTGGAGTGGTCCGGTGAGGTGGAGATGCCGTTGAGTCGGGCCGCGCCGAGGGACCGGCCTCCGAAAAGAATCCGGCGTACCGCCACCAGGGAGCCGTCCTGTCGCATGCGGACGACGGTGCTGTTGCCGCGGTTGCAGGCGTAGAGGTCGGTGCCCTCCTCCGTCGTCGTGTTGCTTGCCCAGTTGGGATCTTCCGTCTCTATCCTGACCGGGGCCAGGTCGACAGGCTGGTTCAGTGCCGGCGAGCGGATGACGCGGCTGCTTGAGGGCACGAAGATCTCGTCCCCTGGCGGGCCGCCGACGGCCAGGCCGATGGCTTTGATCGAGTGATCCAAGGGCTGGCTCACGTACAGCACGATGGTCGGTGCGTAGTTCACGATCGCGCCCAGCCGGGGAGTGAGCCCACGACCGGAACGATCGTCGCCCTGGTTGTCATCCCTGCCACCGCCGCCGCGGGAGCGGCGGAGGAGTGGCTGGACCGTACCTGCGGGAGCGAGACCGTCCAGCGCCTTGAGTGTGTGTTCCTGGACGATGCTGCCGTCCGCCGCGATGACGCAGAACACGGCGCGGGTGGTGCCGTCGGGTGAGCGACCCAGGAAAGCGGTGCCGACTGCGCCCGTATTCAAGGCGCCAGGGATCAGCTGCGCCGGCCGGCGCCCGGTCAGGTCCCCGAAGTAGACGCCGCCGGTGGTCTGATTCGGTGCGCCCTTGAGCGGTCGGCCGTCCGGGTCATCGATGGAAGACGAGCCCGGTCCACCAAGGCCGTAAGGAGCGTTGGCCGGCCAGAGGCGGCCAAAAGCGTTGTTTATGGAAAGGGCCAGCGGGTTGCTCACGCCGGCCTGGTGCCCCGTCACCGCGGTGGGGGTGTATTGGCTGTTGAGCCAGTTCGGGCTCTGGGCGCTGTACATCTGCACGGCGCCGCCGAGCGCGGAGGCGTGGTCGCTCGACGTGGCGAAGTTCCGGCGGCACGTCGAGAGTGTCGCGCCCCTTCAGGTCGATGGAGAGCAGGGCGCCGGCCAACTGGTCGGCGTTGGCCTTCGGCGCTCCGAAGTTGGAGCGGCTGCCGACCAGGATGCGGGTCGGGTCGAGAACGCGGCCCGGCTGAGTGAAAGCGGCCAGCGTCTGGTTGTCGTGGATTGGTCCTCCGGCTAGGAACGTCCCGACCGGGGAGATCGCCGATGCGCCGGGTATCCCGACCGCGATCAGGCGAGCGTTGACCGACGGTGCGTCCTCCTCGCCGGCGTAGAGAAGACTTGCGCCTTGCAGCGAGGCGAGGCCGGCTGCCCCCGCCGCTGACGCGAACATGCCAATGGCACGGCGTCGACTGATGGTGCTCATGCTCACTTCCTCCCTCGCTTGGGTCGGAACCCAGCGGTCGACGATAGATCCCGGTCCTCTTCGAGCGCCTACCCCCGCTCGGTCGCACACTGTGGCACGGCGCCCGCTGGTGCCAGTCGGAAAGGTCGACCGTTCAGTCATTTCCTGGCGAAGCTAGGATGGCGGAGCGATGATGGTAGGAGTTACGGAGGTCCCATGAACGCAGTGGTGTACGACCGGCCCCGGCACTTCGAGGTCACAGAGGTACCCACCCCGGAGCCGGGCCCTGGTGAGGTGCGCCTCCGGTCTTCGATCACGGGCGTCTGCGGGACCGACCTCCACATCCACGAAGGTGGTTTCTTCGCCGCCTACCCGCTCACCCCGGGGCACGAGATCGTGGGCGTGGTGGACAGGCTCGGACCCGAGGTGGAGGACCTCCAGCCGGGACAGCGGGTGGCGGCCGACAACACGGTCCTCTGCGGCAGGTGTGACTTCTGTCGCCGGGACCAGCCGCTCTTCTGCCGCAACTTCTACTCGCTGGGCGTGAACGGGCCGGGGGCCTTCGCCGAGTACGTTGTCGTCCGCGCCGAGAAGTGCTTCCCGGTCGAGGATCTCCCCCTCGATGTGGCTGTCATGGTTGAGCCGACCGCCTGCGCCATGCACGGCATGGATGTGCTGAACCTCAGACCCGGATCCGACGTCCTGCTCTTCGGCGCCGGCCCCACCGGCCTGGTCATGGCGCAGCTGCTCGTCCACGGCGGCGCTGCCCGGATGACGGTCGCGGCGCCCACTGCATTTAAGCTCGACCTGGCGCGCTCCTACGGGGTGGACGAGACGGTTCAGGTGGATCGTTCGGATCCCCCAGCCGCCGCTGCCAGGCTCAAGGGCATGACCGAATACGGTTTCGACGTCGTGATCGACGCCACGGGCTCGGCGGCCGTTGTCGAGCAGTGCGTTTCCCTCACCAAAGACGGGGGCACGGTGCTCGTCTACGGCATGAGCGGTGAGCAAGACCGGGTTCGGTTCAGCCCGTACGAGATCTTCCGCCGCGAGCTCACAGTCAAGGGGTCGTTCGCCCAGACGCACTGCTTCGACCGCTCGATCGCCGCGCTGCGCAGTGGTCGGGTCCGGACCGATGGCATCCTCACTCACCGCTTCGGACTTACCGAGTTCGGCTCCGCTCTCGAGGCCTTGCGCAGCGATCGCAGCTGCCTCAAGCCGGCAATCGTTCCTGACGGCGGTTAGCCCCTCCGCCCCGCTCGGTGTTGGTTCAGCGCCGGAGGGTGGTCTCCAGGCCACGCCCTGGGTGCCAGGACTCGATGACGAGATTTTCGCCTGGTTCATCCAGGCGGGTCAGCACCACTTCGGTGATGTCGACGCGAAAGAAGGGCGGGGTCTCGTCCCCGCTCTCGCCTCTGCGGGCGGCCTCCGCACGGCCGGAGATCTTTGCGTCACCCGCCCAGGTGGTGGGGTCGTCCTGCGCCGGGTCGTCGGACATGGCCTGGATCGCCAGTCGCGGATCGCGGCGCAGGTCCTCGAGCTTTCGGGAGCCTGGCATCATGCCCAGGATCACCTCGCCGTCCTGAAACTCGAACTCGATGCCGCTGATCCGTGGGGAGCCGTCACTGCGCAGCGTGGCCAGCGCCTTGTGCTTGCGGCTCTCGAAGATCCGCCTGGCCCGCGCGGCAAAATCCGGCGCGCCGTCCTCGACCTCTCGCCATGTGCTCATCTGTCGAGTATGGCCCTATTTGAGGCTACAATGTGGCCATGATCCGTCTGGGAATTCGTGAGCTGAAGGACGGTCTGAGCCGGGCGCTCCGCCAGGTTCAGGACGGCGAAACGGTCGAGGTGACCGACCACGGCCGGCCTATCGCGAGGATCACCAAGGCCTGGCCTTCGCGAGCCCAGCAAATGCTCGCAGAGGGACGGCTGAGCGCCCCAGAGGGTGAAGGCGACCTCCTCGACCTCTGGCCGCCCCCGCCTCTCGAGCCCGGCGAGCGGTCTGGGTCCGAGATCCTGGCCGAGCTTCGTGCCGACGAACGATAGCTACGCGTATCTGGACACGTCGGCGTTCGTCAAGCTCTGCTGGCCCGAGCCCGAGTCGGACGCTCTGCACGGCTACCTTCGCAACTGGCCGCTTCGAGTCTCAGCCGCCCTACTCTGGACGGAGACCCTGAGGGCCGTCCAGCGACAACCCGTCGCCAGGGTTGAGCGGGCCGAGCGCCTTCTCAAGTTGATTCCCCTGTTGGAAGTCGATCGCCCACTGTTCCGACAGGCCGGACTCATGGGACCGTCCCACATACGATCGCTCGACGCGATCCACATCGCCACCGCCATGTCGCTGGGCCCGGATCTGGGTGTTCTGATCACCTATGACGAACGGATGGCATCCGCGGCCACACTCTACGGCTTGCCGGTCGCCTCGCCGTCCTAGAAGCAGGCGCAGTGGGCCTGCACATCGCGCCAGGTGTTCGGGGACTCTGGGGCTAGCGCAGCAGATCTCATACGAGAGCTAGCATTACCTGGCCGTCTTTTCCCTCCTTGGCGGGGAGGGAAGGGAGCGTCGCCGACCGCCACACGGGCGTCCTCTACGACTTCTTCCACTACATCGACCCGGCTGGGGTGGACATCAAGATGGTCTTCTCAGAGAACGGTGGAACAGCTGGAGTGCCCCGCAGTTCGTACAGCGCCTCTTCACGACCGCCGAGACGCGGTCGTCTCCGGGCTGCGCATGCGGGGTGGTTGACCCGGCCGACGCGACCAAGCCGCTCCGAACCGGTGACATCATCCCTGCGGCAACCATCGATCCGAACACCGGTCAGCTCTATGTCGTCTGGCAGGACGGGCGACCGAACGGATTCAAGAACGACATGCTGTTCGCCTCCACCTCGACCAAAGGCGGGCTCCCGGGGACGTGGTCGACGCCGACACTGGTGAATCCACCGACCGACAAGGCAGCCTTCACGCCCGGCATCGCCGTCGACAGGAAGGGCCGCCTGGGCGTCATCTACTACGACTTCACGCCGCGCTTGACCAGTCCCGACATCCTTCTCACCGACACCTGGTTCACCTCCACCACCGGTCCGGGGCTGGACTTCGGGTCCCGAACGCTGATCGGCGGTCCCTACAACACGCTGGCGTTGCCGTTTGCACGGGGCTACTTCGCCGGCGACTACGAGGGCCTCACGGCGCGGGTCCCGGCTTTGGATCGAGACAATCAAGACCAGGGTCAGAACGCGCAGAACGGCACGAGCATCCAGGACCAGGTCGGTAATGGGATGGGCGGTTTCGTTCCGCTGTTCGTCATGGCCAACTGCAAGGACAACGGCTGCCGCGCGGTCGGAACGCCCGACGGCGCGCCCGCCGGACCCGATTCAACTGACACCTTCACACGCGTGTCGTCTCCCGACTAGCGTCTTTCCCAGCTGGCCTGCGGCTCCAGCCGCCAGGCCAGCTGGACCTAATTACGGAAGCAGGAGTTTGATCAGCGCCGCCAGTCCGGCAGCCACGATAACCAAGCGCAAGAACAAGGGGTTGAGGCGCCGGCCCACCGCGGAGCCGGCCTGGCCGCCCACAACAGAGCTGATCGCGATCACGCCGGCGACCTCCCAGTCGATATGGGCCACGGCCACAAAGATCAGCGCTGCCACGAGGTTGGCCACGCCCGCGAGCACGTTCTTTATCGCATTGAGCTCCTGGATCGGGTCGCTCATCAGAATCGTCAGCAGGCCCATCAGGATCACGCCCTGGGCGGCGCCGAAGTAGCCGCCGTAGACGGCGGTGAAGAAAATCCCTACCGGCAGCACGTACGTTCCCCAGCGCGGCCGCGTCCCCTCGCGCTCCAGTCTCGCGGAGAGACGTGGCTGGATGATTACCAGCAACACCGCAAGCCCGACCAGCACCGGTACGACAAATCCGAAGACCTTCTGCGGCAGCCGCAGCACCAGCGTCGCGCCGAGCACGGCACCGAAGACGGTCGGGATGCTCAGCCACAGCGCTCGCCGGAGCTGCGGGCGAAGCTCCCGCCGGTAACCGACTACCGCGCTCAAAGAGCCGAAGACGATGCCCACCGTGTTGGTGACGTTGGCCGTGACCGGCGGCAACCCGATCGCCAACAGGGTGGGGAAGGTGATCAGAGAGCCCGAGCCGACGATCGCGTTGATGGCGCCGGCGAGGAAGCCGGCCAGGGCCACGAAGACCACCTGCTCGACGGTCATTCTCGACTGCGCGCTTCAGACGCTGCTGGAAGGATCCCGCTTCCGAAAGTGATTGCGCGCAACCAGGCGCATCACCACCTTGCCATCCTGGTTCACGAACTCGCCCGCCCCGCGAACCGTACCCCTACCCGGCCTGCTCGCCGAAGGCGTCACCTCCAGCACCTCATACCGGCCTCGAAGGACGTCCCCGGGGCGTACCGGTCTGAGCCAGCGCAGCTCTTCCAGGCCCGGGGATCCCAGCGAGCTGTATTTGTTGAGCACTTCGGTCGAAAAGAGCCGCATGAACAGCGATCCCGTCAGCCACCCGCTTGCGATCAACCCGCCGAACACCGACTCCAGGGCCGCCTCAGGATCAACGTGGAACGGCTGAGGGTCGTAGCGGCGTCCGAACTCCAGGATCTCTTCGTCGGTCAGGGTGACCGTCCCCATGTCGATCACCTCGCCTGCTCGAAAGTCCTCCAGGTACTTCACCGCGGTGCAATTGTGCGTCGCCCGACCGTTCGAAAGACGGGACTGGCCGATCTCCTGCTAGTCGCCGCTGGCACCGTTCTGGCGGTCCGGTCCAGCTTCAGATCGGATTGAGCTTGCTACTGTGGTGGGGAAGATGCCCTACTACAAGAAGCCAGGCTGGTTCACGAACAACGTCTTCAACCGAATCGTCCAGGCTCTGACCGCACTGGGGTTGAGCGTCTGGGGCTCCCGAGTGCTGCGCGTTCGCGGCCGCACGTCAGGCGAATGGCGAAGCACTCCCGTCAACCTGCTGACCCACAGGGGAAAGCGCTACTTGGTGGCTCCGCGCGGCACCACCCAGTGGGTGCGCAACCTGCGGGTGGCCGGCACGGGGGAACTCGGTCTGGGCCGCAAGTTCGAGCCTTTCCGCGCCTCTGAACTGGCGGACGACGAGAAACCGCCGATCCTCCGGGACTATCTGAAGCGCTGGAAGGCCGAGGTGGGGGTCTTCTTCGGGGGCGTTGGTGCGAATTCCAGTGACGGGGAGCTGCGCCGCATCGCGCCAGATCATCCGATCTTCAAGATCGAATAGAGACCAGGCGCAACTCTCGGTCAGCTTCGAAGCCTCGCCCAGCCGCTGCGGTCCGCCAGGGTGATGGCGTCTCCGTGTAGATCCTTTATCGAAGCCGCCACCCCGAACGGTGACTCGTGCGGCTGCTCGGCGATCTCCACTCCCTTCGCCTCCAGCTCGCGAACCGTCTCCGCGACGTCGTCGCAGACCAGCATGAAATGCGGCGCGAAGCCAAGCTCGGCGCCGAAGCGGTCGGCCAGTTCGCCCTCGCCGTGCACGGTCACGTCGCCGAAAATGATCTGCCAGCCGGCGCTCGGCGGACCGGCGGTGACCCACCTGAAGCCCCGGCCGTCGCGGTGGTCGCCGTGGATCTCGAAGCCGAGCCGGTCTCGGTACCAATCGGCGGCGGTCCCGGGGTCGGGGACGTAGTAGGCGAATGAGGCGTGGGGTGTGATGCTCATCGCTGCATCATCGGCCCCCTGAGAGCCAGAAGGCAGCCCGGAGCGGACAAGTCAGCCGGCGGCCGGGCAACCGGCGCCTGCAGGTCCGGTCCAGGGTGGTGGCCGCCCTGTCTTGGAACAGCCACGCCGATTGCCGTCCGGCGGGACGAGCGCCCAGCACGATCGAGAAGCGAACCAGGTCGCTGCCGGCAACCCCCATTGAGCCATGACCGCCCCGCTGCTAACGGCAGGCACCTGGTGCAACTCCTTCCGCGTCCGACGGTTGTAGCGGCCGCGTCGCGGCCGGAGACATGAGTCTGCCAGGCGGGTTGTCGCAGGGGCCACCCTGCCACCGGCCGCCGTGCGAGCCTCGCGCGAAGTCTGTGCGCGTGTCCCGGGTCGGACGGCGCCGATTCTTTGCCGTCATGACGCTTGACCCATAGGCGACCGCCCCGGAATTGGCCAGAGTGCGCGGCAGATCGGCAATGGGTGCTGACCCTCGGCCGCCGACGGGCCCAGCCAGGCAGACGCTCATGTCGCGAGGCGGAAGAATCTATGAGCTGTTTACCTGTGCAAATCGGCCGGCCCTGCGCAACCGCGCTGGGTACCGCGGTGTTCGCTTTCCTGATCGGAACCGGGCCCTCGTACGGGTTCTCCGCACCGGCTCACAAGTCGACCGCTCAGGCTGCGACGATCCCCCAAAAGCCGGCGAGCACCGCGCTACCGCATGGTGCGACCCTGCTGCAGATGTTGAAAGGGGGCCGTCCGGCGGCATTCGCAGCCGCCGGCGGCTTGCCTCGAGGGGTCGACGTCTCTTCGAGCCAGCACTCTGGCGGAGGGAGGATCGACTGGGGTCAGGTCCGCGGCGCCGGGTACGAGTTTGCCTGGGTCAAGACGACCGAAGGCAACTCCTACGCGAACCCCTATTTCGTTGACGACTTCAACGGCGCGAAGCGCGCAAAGCTGTATGGCGGCTCCTATCACTTCGCGATACCGTCAGCCAGCGATGGCACCAGCCAGGCCGATTACTTCCTGGACAGGGCGGCCTACAGCACAGACGGCGCGACCTTGCCGCCGGCGCTGGACATCGAGTGGAATCCGTATGGCCAGGCTTGCTATGGCATGGACGGCCGCTCACTGGTGGGTTGGGTAGGGGCGTTCAGGGCGGAGGTGCAACATCGCACCGGGCGACTGCCAGTGATCTACACGGCGGCAAGCTGGTGGAACGACTGCACAGGCGGTGACGGGTCTTTCGCGGCCGACGGTCTCTGGGTGGCCGCCT
>CATPBP010000179.1 GCA_955652675.1 Candidatus Dormiibacterota bacterium | reverse complement strand
GAGCCTCCATCAAACCCAGGGCGATTCAGATCGAGTAACTGACCACGCCCCCTCACCTGGGCGCGACGTTGGGTGGGCCTGGGTAAGCTGACGCAGCTGTGCGGTTGGCTCGATGTCCAGCTCGGCTCTTAGGAGCTCGCTGTACAGCTTGAATTGCCGGAACGCCTCGGACTGATTGTGCTCGGCAAGATGGACCCGGATCAGCGCGGCATGAGCGCTCTCGCGCAGAGGATCGGCTCTCACCGCCGCCAATGCGGCGGTGGCCGCGGCGCCGTACCGACCGGCGGCGGTCAGCAAGGCAGCGAGAGCCTCCAGAGCGTGCATCCGCAGCTGCCGCCAGTCCTCAGCCTCGAGGAGGACCCAGTCGTCATACCAGTCGGGCAGCAGGTCTCCAGAGAGTGCAGCGATGGCTGCTGCACTCAGATCCGGCGCCCTGATCGGCTCATCCCCGGCGTACAGGAGGCGGTGGGCAAGCGCCCGTGACTCTCGGAGGTCGACCCTCACGCTGGTCCCCAGGCTCAGGTTGCTGGGGCTCACCTCCACGGCATCGCGAACGGTGCCGTAGAGCCGCGAAAGAGCGGAACGCAGCCTGGCATAGGCCAGGTTCTCGGTGACGTCGGGCCACAGGGTGCCTGCCACAAGCAGACGCTTGACAGGCCGGCCGCGGAGAGCCAGGAGGGCGATCAGGCGCTGCGAGCCCTCCGCCAGGGCAAGCTCCGCTTCGCCTTCGACGAGTTGAAATCCGCCCACGAGCTGGACCAATGAGCCACCACAGCCACCGTTTGCGTTCAACCCGGATTGCACTGCTCGTTGATCCTTCGGCCGAGGTTCCGGTAACTCCCTACTTCAGGAACCTGGTCATCAGGTCCTGCGGGTTGACACCGAACTGCTGCAATACATCCGCGTGGGTCTCGTGGTCGACCTGGTCTGGCAGCTGCTGTGCTGCCTGGTCTGCATGCTCGGAGCCCATCTGATCTCTGATCAAGTCGAGCACGGTCTGCTTGTCGAACTGCATCGTTCCGATCCTCCTGTGTTGCATGGTCTCGCCCGGTTGCGGGTCTTCCTGGCCCCTTTTGAACGGTGTGTGGTCCTGGCCTGGCAGCTGCTGCCAGCCCTCTCTCCATCGCGTCGTCTGGGCGAGGCGGGCCGTGGCCCGACCAGCCCAGACATCCAGAAAGGAACTAGTGGCTACCGCTGCTGTCCGCCGGTTTGATCATCGGTCTCGATCTGCTCCTTGCGGATCTGCTCGTTCACCTGCTGGTCCCCACTGATCTTTTCCTTGTTCAGTCGAACACGCTCGACCGGCACCGTCTCCTTACCAACTACCGGCCGCTCAGCCGTGAGAGTCACCTCGTGTTCCTCTTCACTCAGCTCAGGCCCAGCCATGGCCGCCCCTCGGTTGGCGTCGGTGATCGGCTGGCGCTCGATCCGAACCTCCTCATGAGAGACCGGGACGGTGGTTTGCACCTCTTCGGTCACGATGTACTTGCGCAGCCGGGCGCGGCCGGTCTCTACGCGCTGCGTACCGACTCGCAACTGCTCCTCGGAACGAGTCATGGCCTGATCGGTGGTCGGACCGCTGACGTCCCGACCCTGAACGCCAGGCTCCCCTGCCTCCGCACTCGGCGCCTCTGTGCTCATCCCGTAGTGCCGGTAGAGGTCCGCCTCCTCTTCTTCAGACAGTTCCCGATCTGGATCGTAGTGGGGAGCCGCTTTGACCTGCTCCTGGCCATAGGGAATCCGAAGGTCGCTGCCCTCGTCGACGGCGTCGGAGAGCGGGACCAACGACCGATGGCTCCCGAAGAAGCCGGTTGTCACCGAAATCCACTCGGGCTGTTGACTATCGTTGTCCAGGTAGATCTCATCTACCTTGCCGATTTTCTCACCGTCTGGTCCGATCACGTTTCTGCCCAATGCAGTCTGTGGATCGCTGATCATCAATAGTGCTCCTGGTCCCTGTCGGGACCTTTCACGTGGCGGCGCTGCGGCGCTCGCCGAGCCGCGGTCATGACCCACTCTACGGTGATCGTTCACAGAAATGTCGACACAAAGGGCGCAACAACCGCGCAACAGTTTGAAGGCACTAATAAGTGCAAGAAGGTGCGGGTCGCGCCAACATCGGTGACGTGAAACGGGCGACCCCGACGGCCAACAGCGATAGGGTCGTAACGCCGGCGACACGCCTGGGTAATGCCGCCCGACACACGATGTCTCAAGTGACGACTGCCCAGCCCCGAGGCTCGCGAGACCGTTCGTGTACGTACTGATCCTCTTGCTCACGAACGCCGCAACAATGGCGCAACAAATCCAGCCGACCTGGACACGGCCAAGACCTAACACCAACCGACGCCTGGTGCGGCTGTCTAAAAACCTGTCGAATGCGCCGCCGGTATCGAGTGTGAGGCGGCACATCGTGGGCCATGCTCTGGACATGCAAGGTAAGAGCTCCCATCCGACGGCGTTCACGGACTGTACGGTGGCCCGGGACATGCCGATGGTCGGTGATCCGCTGGCACCGGCATCGCTGCCACTCTGGCTCAGACGCTTGCAGGGACCTAACCATCTCCTCCCCGAAGGGCGGTCCGAACTTCGGACCGCCTTTCTACACATCACCGGCAGCAGCGTGAGGATAGCCGCGTACAGTGACGGGGCCGCGAGCGGTGAGCGGGAGTGATTCGCTTGCACGATCAATCCATCGCTCCCGGCATGGATAGCCAGACGGCCGGTGGTGACCATGGGATCGCGATCGTCGCGCTGCTCTACCTGCCGATCGCCATCACGGGGGTGATGCTGGCGCTCGAAGTCGGGGCACGAGCGGGCGTTCCTGCAGCCATGAGGGTGCGAAGCGCTTTCATCAACAGCTCGCCCGGCGTGCGAATGGCCGCGTTCGGGATGGTTGTGTCTGCGACCATCCACGTCGCGCTGGCGCCTTCTCTCTGGTCTGAAGACCACGTCCGCACGGTCCTCTTCATCCTCGATGGAGTCGCTCTCACCGCAGTGGCGGTCGCGGCGTTGCTGCTTCGGTTCCCGCCCTGGCGCGCTGCCGGGGTAGTTCTCCTGGGCGCGGAGATCGTTGCCTATGCCGGCTACGTCGTAGCAGGCATGGAGCAGTTAGACGCGGTCGGCATCGCCACCAAGCTGGTTGAGCTGGCCGTGATCGGCGTAATTCTGGTGGACTCAACCCACCACGTTGATTCGAATAGGAACTGGCTGCGCGAGTTGGTTTCAGTTAGATCGAATGGAGGCTTTCTTCGATGAATCTGTCTCGTATCTATGCGATCGCCTTCGGGGCGGTGTACACACTGGTGGGCCTTCTCGGGTTCACAGTATCGACAACGCTGGCGACGGCGAACTTGATCGTCTTCCCGGTCAACGTTTTGCACAACGTCGTGCACTTGCTCATCGGCCTGCTCGGGCTCGGCGCCTACTTCACCGGCCAGACAGTCACATACGCGCGCGGGATGGCGATCCTCTTCGGGATCCTGACCGTGGCCGGTTTCCTCCCGCAGCCGCTTCTGGGCCTGGTCCCACTGGGAGGTGCCGATATTCCTCTGCACGCCGCAACGGCACTCCTGGCCGCCGCCGCCGGTTGGCTGTATCGGCCAGGCACCGCGGGCACGACGGCCGCCGTCCGTCAGTAACGAGTTGTCCGCCCAAATCCACCCAGAGCGGACGCGTGTGCGCCCTCTCTGGGCCACTCGATCACCAGGAGGTTACAGATCATGTTTCTAAAGCTTCTCCACCGACTCCACGTCCCCAGTGACGTGGCATACGGCATGGCTCTGGCTTCGATCTTCGGCAGCATCGCCGTTTGGGCCAGGCGGAACGAGAAGAACCCGGCCAATGCCGAGCGACTCGGCATCTTCATCGGCCTCTGGGCGCCGACCTTCATGATCATCGGCAACGGGCTGCAGGTGGAGGAGGCGCAGACGCCCCAATTTTCGAATGAGACAGACGCGCTCGCCGGCAAGGCGCACGACGCCGCACAGAGCATCGGCGTCTCCTGACTCACGACATCCATAGACGACTACCGCTTTCCATGAAAGGAGGAAAGAGCTCTTGACAGACGAGTCTACAGGCGGAGCACAGCAGATGGTCCAGGAAAAGGCGGAGCAGGCCAAAGAGCAGGTCCAGCAGGCCGCGGGCTCCGCGCAGGACCGGATACGCGAGCAGGTGGACACCCGCTCCACGGAGGCCGGCCATCAGGTCGACTCGGTCGGCCAGGCGATGCGGATCGCCGGAGAGCAGCTGAGGGGGCAAGGCAACGAGCTGCCCGCCAAGGTCGCCGAGCAGCTGGCCGGGAGGGCGGAACAGCTCGGCGGCTACCTCCGCGAGTCGGACGCCGACCGGATCCTGGGCGATCTGGAGGACTTCGCTCGCCGGCAGCCGTGGGTGGTTGCCGCAATGGGCCTGGCGGTGGGCGTGGCCGGTGCACGTTTCCTGAAGGCATCAGGCCGGCGGCGCTACAGCCAGAGGCAATCTGCGCTGGGCACCGGAAGCGATCCGAACGGGGACGCCCCGACCAGGACCCATCCGGCTCCAGACATCTATCCGGAGCCGGCGGCAGGAAGCTACGCGCCGCCTCCCACGTCGAGGTAGTGAGCGCGATGGCTTTCGTGCCCCAAGAATCGGAACTGCGGAATCTTCCGTTAGGTCAACTCGTCAAGCAGCTCGCCGAGGAAACCAGCATGCTGGTTCGCCAAGAACTCGAGCTGGCGAAGGCCGAGATGACCCAGAAAGGCAAGCGTGCCGGTCTCGGTCTCGGCGAGCTGGGCGGCGCGGGTCTCGTGGCCCTCTACGCCCTGGGTGCGCTCACCGCCTGCTTCATTGCGGCGCTGGCTCTGCTGGTGCCGGTGTGGGCGGCCGCCCTGATCGTGACCGTGGTCTACGGGATCGTCGCCGGCGTCTTGGCGATGATCGGCCGCCGCCAGCTGCAGCAGAGCACGCCGCTGGCTCCAGAAAAGACTCAGCAGACCATTAAGGAGGACATCGAATGGGTGAAGACAAAGACCCAGAAGTCATAGAGAGGGAGATCGAGGAGACCCGTGCTCGCATGGGCGAGCGGGTCGATGCCCTTACGTACAAGGCCGACGTGAAGTCGAGGATCGGCGACAAGGTGGCCGAGAAGCGAGACGCCCTCACCGGAAAAGTCAGGAGTCTGGCCTCCCAGGGCGGCGAGCAGGCGCCGAATGGGGAGGACGTGAAGCGCCAGGCCGGAAGGGCAGCGGGAATCGTCCAGGACAATCCGCTGGGCCTGGCGCTTGGCGCCGCGGCCGTGGGCCTGCTGGTCGGCCTGCTGCTGCCCACGACGGATATCGAGGACCAGAAGCTGGGCGACGTGGCGGACAAGGTCAAGGCCAGGGCCGCGGAGACAGGCCAGGAAGCCCTGAGCCGGGGACAGCAGGTTGCCCAGGACGTGGTCCAGAGCGCGAGTCAGACCGCGCGGGAAAGCGGCAGTCAGCACGCCGGCGAGTTGAGCGAGACCGCGCAGCAGAAGGCTTCAGAGGAAGCGGCAGACGCCCGCTCCGGCCTGTCGGGTTAGGCCCGAGTTGAGATTGCTATGAAAAAGCTCTTGGGCCGGCTGAAAGAGTCCTTTCCGGGCCGGCTGGCCAAGGCCTACGGAGCGGCCAAGGCAGGCAACTACGCGGCTGCTCTCGCCTTCCAGAGCTTCATGTCCATGTTCCCGCTGCTGCTCGGCATCCTGGCCATCGTGGGCCTGGTGATCCGAGACCCCCACCGGCTGACTCAGGTCCGCAACTTGATCGTGAACGCCTTTCCCGGAGACTCGCAGACTGCCATCGGCAACGCGCTCAACGGGGTCCAGCAACACCCGGGCCTTCTCGGCCTGATCTCGATCGTGGGTCTTGTCTGGGGGGGGACCAACCTCTTCGCGACCATGGAGTTCGTGCTCGGCGAAATGTTCGGCGTGACCCAACGCAGCTTCTTACGCCAGCGGTTGATGGGCCTGGTCATGATGGCCTTCTTCCTGGTCGCCGTGCTTGCCGCAGTGGTCGCCAACTCGGTGGTCTCAGCCGCTTCGTCAGTCCGATGGCTGTCGTTCGTGGGGCCGCTGGCCGGGGCCCTGGTGATGATCGCCCTGGTGATGCTGATCTACCGGGTGGTTCCCAATCGCACATTCAAGCTCTCCGAGGTGTGGCGGGGCGCGCTGCTGGCCGGCATCCTCATGGAGGTCATCACTCTGGCCTTCCCCTTCTACGCCAGGCTCGTGCACGGCTTCAGCAGCTACGGCGCGACCTTCGCCCTCTTCTTTTTGCTCGCCACCTGGCTCTTCTTCCTGAGTCAGTTCATCCTGCTGGGCGCGGTGACCAACCGGATGGTGATCGGAGTCCCCAAGGAGGGAGGTGCCGTCGCAGAGCCTGGAGAGAAGACCACCGATACCAGAGGCTCTCAGGCTGCGGAAGAACAGAGGATTGCCTCTTGAGAAGCCAAGTAGGGCTCGCGGCCAGAGACCGTCCTGGCCGGCCCTGGGGGTCCTGGCTACGGTGGGAGTTCGGCCGCAGGATCGAGGTCACGCCTGTGATCCGGCTGATAACGTTGGAGCGCTTCTTGAAGGCCACCGTGCTGGTCGCCGGCAGCGTTGCCCTGCTTTTCCTGGATCGCCACAGCGGAGCTCACCAGGTGATCCTCAACATCCAGTCCGAGTACAACCTGGACGCTGGCCGGGGCCTCTGGCACCGCCTGGTCGGGTCCGTGCTCGACCGCGCCGCCGGAGTACCCAATGGGCATCTGTTGGCCCTCGCCGTGGCCGGACTGCTCTATGGCGGTCTGGAAGCGTTGGAGGGGTTCGGGCTGCTCTTGAGGCGTCGCTGGGCCGAGTATCTGGTGCTGGTCGCCACAGTGGCTTTCATCCCGGTGGAGATCGAGGAGCTGGCAACTCGGCCGTCGGTCTTCAAAGCCGTGGCCTTGCTTGCCAACCTGCTCATCGTGGGCTACCTGATATGGAGGAAGCGTCTGTTCTTGGAGCGGCCCTCTGAGAGGCGATCCGTCCACGGGACCGATGCGGCATGACCTCATCAGAGACACGTCGCTATAGCCCCACGATCTATTCGAGAATCCCGCTTGCGTGCCAGGCAGGGCGAGATTCCAGCTTGCCCGGGTTGGTGACATTGTGATGAGACTCGACGCTAGCGCGAGACTGCAGCGCGCTCTTCTAATACCCCTCGTCGTCCTGGCCTGGCTCGCGCTGCTTGTGGTCGTCGCGTGGCTCCTGGGCCACGTGACCCGTGCTCTCTTGATCGTGGTCGTGGCTGCCCTGATCGCCTTCGCCCTGACTCCCCTAGTCAACCTGCTCGCGCGCTGGATGCCTCGGGCCATCGCGCTCGCCCTCTCTTACCTGCTCGGCTTCATAGTCGTCTTCGGGCTGCTGAGCGTAGTCTTTGCGACCGCCGGCACCCAGCTCGTCAGCTTCGCCGGCCAGGTGCCAGCGGAGCTACGGCAGGCACGGGGGCTCCAGCAGGTGATGCTCGGCTTCCTGAAGCCGCTGGGGGTCACCGCGCCTCAGCTGGCGCAGGTGGAGGCGCAGGCGGTATCTCAACTGCAGCACCTGGGCACCACAGCGGCCGACAGTGCGTTGGGCGTCGTGCAGATGGTCCTCGGCGCCATCGTGGACGGCGTTCTCATACTCATCCTGAGCGTCTACCTGGCGGCCAGCGGCCCCCGCTTGGTCCGGTGGATGCACCGGCAGGCGCCGGCCGGCCAGCGCCGCCGGACTACCGTCCTGGTCGGCATTGTGAACCAGGTCGTGGGCGGCTATATCCGGGGCACTCTGATCCTGGCCACCCTGGTAGGCGTCCTGGTCGGGGTTGGGATGGCGCTGCTGCACGTTCGCTATGCGCTGCTGCTCGGAATCTTGGCCTTCTTCATGGAGTTCGTCCCCGTGCTCGGGGTGATGGTCTCAGGGGCCGTCTGCGTGGTGGTGGCGCTCTTCACGGGCTGGCTCAACGCCGTCTTTGTCGCAATCTATTTCGCGGTGGTGCACGTGATCGAGGGGGATGTGGTCGGCCCCCGAATCATGGGCAAGGCTGTGGGCATTCACCCGGGGGTGGCGATCGTGGCGCTGGTCGCAGGCAGCGAGCTGTTCGGTATCTGGGGGGCGCTCTTCGGCGCACCGCTGGCCGGACTGGTCCAGGCCATCGTGGTGGCCGGCATCAAGGAGATGCGTCTGGCGGGAGCAGGGGATCCCGCTCAGTCGGCCCAGGTTCGCGAGGCTGAGGAAGAGGGCAGAACGATGGCCGAAGGACGGGCCGGCGGAGCCACGCACGGCCGGGTGAGGACCGTCCTCACGACGGTCGCCAGAGCGCGCCGCCGATTGCGTAGGGAGACGGCCCCGTCGATCCAAAGGGCCGATGGAGAGGGGCGCTGAGCGCCCCTCTCCACACTGTGTTTACGCCGCGCGGGCGGCGACCTGCGGGCGATAGAGCCAGCCGGCGGCTGCGGCAAGGAGGGCGGTCGCGGCGTGGAGCCCGATGTCGGCGCCGCCCAGCGGAATCAGGCCAAGAAGTGGCTGTGGGGCGAAGCCGGCGATGGTGAGGACGGCGAACAGCACCGCCATGAAACGCGCGTACTCGACGTTGCGATTGAGAAGGAAGGCTGCGATTCCCAGCAGGCCGACCAGAAGGTGGGCGGCGTTGTGGAGTCCATTGATCGGGAAGATGATCAGAGTGCCGGTGGCGAGGCCGGGAGCGATCGCAAAGCCGATCAGACCGACCAGTGTGTAGACGACTCCGAAGGCGATCGCGTAGACGCGGGCAAAGTTCATCGATTGAGACCTCCGTTGGTATCGAGAAGCCGGGCCATCAGGCGCCTCTTCTCAGGTGTGTCCGTGTGACTGCGGGTCTGCAAAGACCAGCCAATGAGGAGCAGGGTCATGGTGGCCAGCTCCAGGAGCTTGGTGGCGATGCCTATGGCGTCCGGGCGCTCGAGCCCGGCCGCCAGGTAGCCGAAGTACGCCACGACACCGATGGCCAGAACGACAAGTCCGGCGCTCCGCCAGCCGGGAATCGGCAGGCTCAGGGCCCAGCTGATCACAGCCAGCAGCGCCATCCCGTCCAGCGTGAACAGGATGGCCAGCGTCGGGTTCTCGGTGACATGTCCGGGTACAAGTGCCAGATGGATGGTCGCCGTCATGGCGATGCCCAGGAAGGCCAGGCGCTCGACTGGCAGCGCGGTGAGGTAGCCGCCAAGAAGCCTGACCGCGATCGGGATACGCCGCCGGGCGCCCAGCTCGATGGCCAGCAACAGGGTGGTCACGATCACGGGCAGAAAGAGGAGGGCGACCAGAGCCGCAGCGTGCTCCGGGCTTCCGACGCCCCCGTGGTCCATCCCCTGCATCCCCTGCATCCCAGGCATGTTCATGCGCTCGAATCTCCGACGGTGAGGGTGCCCTTCATGCCCAGACTGGCGTGGCCGGGCAGCGAGCAGAATGTGGTGTAGCCGCCGGCCGGCAGTCTAATGGAGACGGCGGTGGACTGGCCCGGCTTCAGATCAGCCGTGTGAACGACCGACTTGCCGGACTGGTCCTGGACGGTGAGGTTGTGGGGCGAATGGCCCCGGTTGGCGATGGTCAGGGTGAAGGTGCCGGTCTTGCTGGAGGCCTGGATCGGCGTGATGCTGAAGTCGTCCAGCACCACGTGGACAGTCTCCCCGCGTGGAGTCGTCGTGGTCTTTGCGGCAGCCGAACCGCCGCAGGCAGCCAAGGTCAGCAAGGCCACGGCGAGGGCGGAGGCTCTGAGGAGCATCCGTGAGCCGCTGGCTCCTATGGGATGGGACCAGGCCTCAGTGGCCCGGTCCCTCCTGGTGGTCGGCATCAGCTGAACCGCTGCGGCAGCTTCTGCACGATTGCGGCTGCCAGTGGGTCGCCGATCATCTGCATGTGCTGCGCCGCGGCACGGTCCCTCTGGGCGCTCGCCTTGAAGTCCTTGGTGCCCTGGGCGTCGACCACTGCCTTGGTCGTCAGCACGTGCTCCTTGGTCAGGCCGGTCACGGCGTCCTTGGGCAGGCCGGTGGCGCCGCTGATGAAGTCCGAAAACTGGGGCACGTAGGTGTTGCTGAGGTTGGCGACGGCCGTGCTCTGCATGGCCTGGTCCTTCTTGGCGACGCCGGTCGTGTAGTCCACGAAGAACCCGTTGTGAGCGCTCCAGATCTGATTGAACTTTGCCTGGGCGTCCGCGCCGTAGAGACTGCCGATCGCCTGCCCGATGTCATTGCCGTTGTCGTTCAGCGCTTTGCCCGCAGCCTGGAACTCGTCGTTGCGTCCGCCCAGCGCCGCGCCGGTGGCCGCAGTGGCCAGGTAGAGGTGCTCTTGCAACAGCTGGTTCAAGCTGACCCGGAGGTTGACGCTTTTGTTGGTGGGGTCGCCGGGGAACTTGCTGGCGTTCTTCTTGGCGATCGCCGGCGCCACCGCATCACCGATCATCTGCATGTGGGCATAGGCCTTGCGCACGTCGGTGTACGCGGCCGGCCAATCCTGCTTGGCCTGGTCGTCGACGATCTGCTTCGTTTGCAGCACGTGCTCCTTGGTCAGGCTGGTCACGGCGTCCTTGGGAAGGCCGGTGGCCCCGCTGATGAAGTCGGAGAACTGAGGGACGTAGGTGTTGGTGAGGTCGGCAACCGCCTTGTCTTGCATGGCCTGGTCTTTCTTGGCTACGCCGGTCGTGTAGTCGACGAAGAACCCGTTGTGAGCGCTCCAGACCTGATTGAACTTGCTTTGGGAGTCACTTCCGTAGGCGGCGCCGATCATGGCGCCGAGGTCGGTTCCGTTTTGGTTCAGCAGGTCACCGTAGGCGGCGAACTCGTCATTCCGTCCGCCCAAAGCGGCGCCGGTGGCTTTGCTGGCCAAGATCAGGTGCTCGCCAAGCAGGTAGTCGAGCCTGACCCGTAGGTCGGCGGCCTGGCTGGCGGTCGCTGGAGCCGAAGCCTGCGGGGCAGGGCTCGAGGTCTGAGACGATGTCTGCCCCTGGCCGCAGGCCAAGAGGGCGAACGCGACGGCGACGCCAAGCGCCGCCGTCTTGAGTGGTCGCAACATTGAACTCTCCTTTGATGTTCTCTTCTATTCTTCGCAGGCCTGTGCTTCTTCCTACTGGCTCTGTCCAGCCGACGGATCACATCCAATTTCGATGCATCCAGCTGGGGCGTGGCTCCGTAGCCCTGGTGGGAAGAGAGGAACAGATTGGGTGACACGACAACGGAGCTCAGCGATGCAGAGTTGGTTAGGGGCCTCGGCGCAGGTCAGGTCGAGGCCATGCGCGAGCTCTATCGTCGCTACGGCACGCTCGCTTATTCGCTGGCGGTCAGGATCCTGGGCGATCCGGGCCGGGCTGAGGACGTTGTGCAGGACTCCTTCATGAGGGTGTGGACTTACGCCGGTTCCTTCGATGCGGGCCGGGGATCGCTGCGCACGTGGCTGTTGACAACGGTGCGCAATCGCGCCATCGACTATCTGAGAGGGCGGCCGGGCCGCGAGCGCCGGGAGCTTGAGCTCGGTTTCGAGTTGCCTGCCCAGGGACCCGGATCCGATCCATGGCGCGACGTCTCTGAGTCACTGGAGCGGGAAGCCCTCCGCAAGGCGCTGGTCAGCCTGCCGTCGGACCAACGCCAGGTGGTCGAGCTGGCCTACTTCGGCGGCTACACACAACGCGAGATCGCCGGGATGGTCCAGGTTCCCCTGGGCACCGTCAAGGGCCGCACCCGACTGGCGCTGGAGAAGCTGTCGTCCTATCTGCAGGGCAGAGGTCTGATCGATGTCGGTTGATCACGAGGAGTTGGAGAACAGCATCGCGGCCTACGTGCTGGGTTCGGCCGATCCCGAGGACGAGGATCGCCTGCGAGCCCATCTGGAGGCTTGCGCCAGCTGCCGAGAGCTGGCTGCTCGTCTCGCTCCGGCGGTCTCATCGCTGCCCCTGGAGCCAGAGCCGGTCAAGCCTCCCCGGCGGCTGGAGGACCGGGTGGTCGCGGCCGCTGCTGCGACCCGCGGCGCGAGTGACCCCAAGCCCCGCAGCATCCGCCGCGTCTGGCTGCCCGGACCTCCGCGGGTTCGGGTCCGGTTCTCGGGCCTGCGAGCCGGCCTGGCGGCAGCCGCCGTCCTCCTCTTCGCTGCAGGAGCCGTCGCCGGTTCGAGCCTGGATCGCCTGGGCGCTCAGAGGCCCGCGGCTCGGCCCCCCGCAGCCGAAGTGCAGCGATACCAGCTCGCGGGCAGCGGTCCTATGGCGGGTGTCCAGGCGAACGCCGTGTACCTAAAGCGGGACAGCCTCACCCTGGTCGACTTCAAGTACATGCCCGCGCCGGCGCCCGGCCAGCTCTACGAGCTCTGGCTGATCACGGGAGACGGCAGGGCGGTTCCCGCCGGCGTCTTCTCGCCGGAGTCGGACGGCTCCAAGGTGGTCCTGGTGGACCGCAACCTGGAGGGCGTCAAGACCGTGGCGGTTACCGCAGAGCCTGCCCCGAATGGGTCCCAGGCTCCCTCTCAGGCGCCTCAGCTGGTAGGGCGCATCGCATAGGCCCTGGACTTGCTCCAGCCGGCTGCAGGCTGCGTCTCATGCGCATCGCAACCGTCGTCTTCCCGTGCCCGGGTTGCCGGTGAAGGACATGTGGACCGTCGGCGGCCTCGACACCAACCCGGCGGCTCTGCGCAATCGTTCGATCAATAGGAGGGCTGCTATCTCCCAGCTCCGGTTACCAGACTGGCGCCAGGATCTGACGGTCGCGTTGACGAGCGAATAAGGCCTCGACTCCTCGCCGGGTTCACCCTGCCTCCTGTGGCTTCTCACCGGCAGCGTCGGGTGGCGCGATGTCCTCATGCTCGATAGGCGTGGGTCCCACGCCATCGCCAAGAGGTATCGCGTTCATCGCGTCATCTCACGCGCGTAGCGTGCGGGTGTCTCCTAGCGCGGCCGCGAGCCCGCACGTGCACTCGGTCTCAGACTTCAGCTTTATCGCGCAGGACGCTTTATGACATCCATACGCCTGTAGCGCCTCGCGAAGAAACATCGCCTGCAGCTGCAGGTCGGGAATGGTTTCGTTCTCGTATCTATCGACGTCCAGGCGCATCATGATCAGCCGGTCCATTTCATCCCTGCCCAGGACCATCTTGTCAGCTTGCATGGCAACTCCTTCTCATCTCTCGGACCAGGCTGTGGTAAGAAGCAAGATCAGCGGGCACGCGCTTTCACACTCCTGGCTCACTTCACTGCCTTGGACGAGAGTCAGTGAAGTCACGACCCACTCTTGGCCGAATCCCCCGGTTGGGGCGCCGGACCGTCGGCAACAACCGTCATTGGACTCTTCATTGGCACCGGCTCCGCCAGGAGCGGCCTGATCAGCTCGATTGGGATCGGGAAGACAATTGTCGAGTTCTGGTTCGAACCCATGTCGAGCAGGGTCTGCATGTAGCGCAGTGCCAGAGCCGCCGGCTGTGTCGAGATGACCTGGGCGGCGTTGGCCAGAGTCTGGGCGGCCTGGAACTCGCCCTCGGTGGCGATGATCTTGGCTCGCTTCTCCCGCTCGGCTTCAGCCTGCCGGGCGAGCGCTCGGATCATGGTCGGTGCCAGCTCGGCGTCTTTGACCTCGACCGCGCTCACCTTGATG
>CATPBP010000178.1 GCA_955652675.1 Candidatus Dormiibacterota bacterium | reverse complement strand
GGCGCCGCTGGGGGGCGTTTAGACGGCTTACACGAGCGCCGTGCATACTGGACCGCAATAACGTTTCATGTCCTCTAACCCCCCGCCCGGCCCACCGGAGCGTTTCCCCGGTCGCAGGCCGCCGCAGAAGCCGCCCACTCTCATGGACTGGCTGCGCAGACCGCGCAACTGGATCCTGATCGGGATCCTGATCGTCCTGAACTACGTAGTCGTCAACGTGCTCCTGGCGCCGCAGCCGCCCAAGCAGGTGACGATCCCCTACAACGTCTTCAGGGCGCAGATCCCCGCCGACAACGTGACCAGCGTCACGATCCAGGGCGACTCGATCACAGGCATCACCAAGAACCCCGTCGGTGACACTCCGACCAGCAAGAACAAGGCGACCCACTTCGCGACCGTGAAGCCGCCCTTCGCCGACAACGAGCTGCTGCCCTTGCTCCTCCAGCACAACGTGACCATCAGCGCCCAGCCGGTGAACCCGCCGACCCCGCTCTGGCAGACCCTGCTCTTCAGCTTCGGGCCGGCGATCCTGTTGATCGGGGGATTCCTCTACCTGAATCGCCGCGCAACGTCGGCGGCCGGGGGCGGCGTCTTCGGTATCGGTCAGAGCCGTGCCCGGCTGTACGACCCGGAGCGTCCCGCCACGACCTTCGCCGACGTCGCGGGCATCGACGACGCCAAGGCCGAGCTCCAGGAGATAGTCGACTTCCTGAGACAGCCTCAGCGCTATCAGCGCCTCGGTGGCACCGTCCCCAAGGGGGTGCTGCTGATCGGTCCGCCCGGTACCGGCAAGACCCTGCTGGCGAGAGCCGTGGCCGGGGAGGCCGGCGTCCCCTTCTTCAGCGTCTCTGCGGCCGAGTTCATCGAGATGATCGTCGGAGTGGGCGCCTCCCGTGTGCGGGACCTCTTCAACAAAGCCCGCCAGGCGGCGCCCGCCATCATCTTCATAGACGAGCTCGACGCTATCGGCCGCAGCCGCTCCGGCGGCGTCCGGCTATCCGGCAATGATGAGCAAGAGCAGACCCTGAACCAGATCCTCACCGAGATGGACGGTTTCGACTCCCGGGAGGGGGTGATAGTCCTCGCCGCCACCAACCGGGCCGACGTCCTGGACTCGGCCCTGCTGCGTCCCGGCCGCTTCGACCGGCGCGTGGTGGTTCAGCCGCCGGACCGCGCCGGCCGGATGGCGATCCTGATGATCCACACCCGCAACGTCCCGCTGGCGCCAGACGTGGACCTTAACGAGCTTGCTCAGCAAACGCCAGGTTTCGTGGGGGCGGACCTCCGCAACCTTGTCAACGAAGCGGCGCTGCTGGCGGCGCGCAAGGACCGCGACGCGGTGGGCATGGAGGATTTCTCGGAGGCGATCGAAAAGGTGCTGCTGGGCGCCGAGCGGAAGATCATGCTCTCTCAGGAGGACCGCGAGCGGGTCGCCTACCACGAGAGCGGACACGCCCTGCTGGGGCTGCTGGTGCCCGGCGCCGACCCGGTCCGAAAGGTGACGATCGTCCCCCGAGGCCGAGCGCTCGGCGTCACCGTTCAGAGTCCGGTGGACGACCGCTTCAACTACACAGAGGAGTACCTCCGGGCTCGCATCGTCGGCGCCCTGGGCGGCCGAGGGGCGGAGCTGCTGGTGTACCAGATGGCGACCACGGGCGCGGAGAACGACCTCCAGCAGGTGACGATGATCGCCCGTGAGATGGTCGTGCGGTTCGGGATGAGCTCGAAGGTGGGTCCGCTGAACTACTCGACCGAGGAGGGACCCGGACCGCTCGCCCTGCAAAAGCCCTTCAGCGACGCGACGGCGGCGCTCATCGACGAGGAGATCAAGCGAATCGTCCAGGAGTGCCTCATGGAGGCGGAGCGGCTGCTCGCTGAGAACCGTTCACGGCTGGATGCGCTGGCCCAGGCCCTGTTGGCGGAGGACTCGCTGGACGAAGCAGAGATTCTGCGAGTCACTGGGCTGAAGCCGCAGGTCGTCACCGCGGCCATGACCGCCGCCCGGTAAGCACCTCCAGAGGTGCGGCCGGAATCCCTCGGCTGGGCTTCCGGTCGTACCTCTAAGGCTTCCAGCCCCACCCAGCTATCTCGTTCAGGGCGCCGTAGGCCGTCAGGTCGAAGCTGACCGGGCTGATAGAGACGTAACCGTTGCGAAGGGCCCAGCCGTCGGTATCGGGGTCGTCGTCCTCCATCAGGTAGGTGCCGGCCAGCCAGTAGTAGGGCTGGTGTCGGGGATCCTCCCGGATCGCGAAGTCGTCCAGGTATGCGGAGTCGCCCTGACGGGTCACCTTGATGCCCTTGATCTGCGACCGGGGCAGGTTGGGGACGTTGACGTTGAGCAGCACCTTCGGCGGGAGCCCACGCTCCAGCACCGCCGCGGCGATCCGCCGTCCCAGCCCGGCGGCGTAGCGCCAGCGCGGGTTCAGGAACGTTCCCAGCGAGATCGCGATGGACGGAACCCCCAGGATGCGCGCCTCGGTGGCCGCTGACACCGTCCCCGAGTAGATCACGTTGGTGGCGGTGTTCGAACCGAGATTTATCCCGGACACCACGAGGTCGACCTTGTCCTCCTTGAAGATCGAGCCGATCGCAATCTTCACGCAGTCGGCAGGGGTTCCGTCGACCGCGTAGCCGAGCAGCTGATTGCCGCGTCGGAACTCCTTGACCCGGAGCGGCATCAGGGTCGTGATCGCATGCCCCACCGCCGAGCGTTCGGCGTCGGGCGCCACCACCACGACCTCGCCCAGGCGCCTCAGCTCCCGGTGAAGGGCGTGGAGGCCCGGGGAGGTTATCCCGTCGTCGTTGGTAAGCAGTATCCGGCGGGTTCCCGTCAGCTCCGTGCCTCCAAGCCCGGCTAAGGGCGGAGCACCACCTTGCCAAACTGCTCGGCGCGCTCCAGCCGTTCCAGGGCGCTCGTGGCCTCGTCCAGAGCGAATGTGGAGTCGACGATCGGCCGGAGGCCGCGACCGATCGCCTCGAGCACCTGCTCGAATTCCCCTGCGTTGCCCATGGTGGATCCCAGCAGGTCGGCCTGTCCGAAGAAGAGCCGGGGCATGTTCACCTCGGCGCGGACGCCGCTGGTGGAACCGCAGAAGACGATGCGGCCGCCCTTGCGGATGGAGCGGATCGACTCGTCCAGGGTGGCCGGCCCGACGTGCTCGAAGACGACGTCGACGCCTCCCTGGCTCGCCTCCCGGACCGGTTTGGAGAAGCCGGAGGAGTCGAAGGCGGCCTCGGCGCCGAGCTCCAGGACACGTTCGCGCTTGGCCTGGCTGCGGCTGGTCGCCAGCACGCGCGCGCCCAGCTGCCGGCCGATGGCGATGGCGGCCGCCGCCACGCCCGCGCCGGCGCCGACTACCAGCATCGTCTCTCCAGGCTGGAGGCGAGCGCGGGTCACGATCATGCGCCAGGCGGTGAGGAAGGTCAGCGGAAAGGCGGCAGCCTCATCCCAGGTGAGCCCCTCCGGCCGCCGATAGAGGTTCTGAGCCGGGACCTGGAAGAACTCACATGCGGTGCCGTCGGTGTGCTCGCCGAGGATGCCGAACTGAGGGCAGAAGACCTGCCGGCCTGCACGACACTGCTCGCACCGCCAGCAGCAGGCGACGGGGTATATGACGACCTCGTCTCCCGGCCGCCACGACGAATCCCCGGACTCGGCGACGACGCCGGCTCCGTCCGCCGCCAGGACCCGGGGCGGCTCGACACGCTGCGCCCCGCTGACCAGCCAGACGTCGAGATGGTTCAAGGACGCGGCGCGAATCGAGACAGTCACAGCCCCCTGCGGCGTGGGCATGCGGGCGCGTTCTTCAAGCCGCACCCCCGAAGGTCCCGTAGGCTCGCGATACACGACGCAGCGGCCGGAGCTCAGTACTTCCACGGCTTCGTATGGTAGCCCTGCCAGTCAGCCCGACCTGAGCACTGACGAAGGCCTTCCCTCCTCAAAAGACAGACTCTCCCCAATCCTCTCCGCATGGGGAAGAGAAGGGTTCTCTATCATTTGGGGCGGATGGAGACCGGGCTCTTCATAATCGGAATGCTCTACTTGGCCCTCAGCGTGGTGGCGATCTTCAACCTGTTCATGCAGCCGAGGCGCCGCCGGCGTAGCTGACGGCTCGCGAGCAGCGCCGCCGCCGCTGATCCGCACGCCGAGAGGCGCCAGGCGTTACTTTTGGCGATCGTGGATGTGCTCGTTGCGGTGGTGCTTCTGATCCTGCTCCTGGGCTTCTTCGCCTGGGCGGTGTGGGTCAGCTACCTCGTCGTGTTTCGTGGCTGGCGCATCTTCGGACCTCCAACCCCGCCCGCGCCGCCCGCGGGGAGCAAGTCCAATCCGCGGGCGTCGGGCCCCAGCTCCAATCCCCGGGTGTCGGGTCCCAGCTCCAACCCTCGGCCGTCCCCCAGCTCGAACCCCGGCAAGAAAGAGGAGCCTCCACCGCCACGAGCCAGGCGTTCGGGGCGGCGTTGAGCGCTGACCCCGGGATCGCAGGGGGCCTGGCCGGCAAGACGCTGCTGATCACCGGCTCCACGGGGTTCCTCGGCAAGTCGGTGGTCGAGAAGTGCCTGCGGAGCCTGCCGGAGATCTCCCGGATCAACCTGGCCATCCGCCCCAGCACGAGGCGGCCGCCCGCCGAGCGGCTGCGGCGCGAGGTGCTGGCCAGTCCAGCCTTTCGGCGGCTCAAGGAAGATCTGGGCGACGAGGCCTTCGGCCGCCTGGTGGCCGAGAAGCTGGCGGTGCTGGAGCTCGACCTGGGACGCGAGGGCCTGGGCCTGAGCCAGGAGGCGCGGGACGAGCTGGGCCGATGCGACGTCGTGATCCACTCGGCGGCAGCCGTGGAGTTCGACAATCCTGTCGACCTCTCGGCGCAGACCAACCTGCTGGGCGCCACCCGGCTGGTCACGGCTCTGACCGAGGCCGGCGGCGGTCCCCACCTCGTCCACGTCTCGACCGCATACGTGGGCGGCATGCTGAGGGGGCTGGTCAGGGAGGAGCTGCCATTCGACCCGGGCCTCAACTGGCGGCACGAGGCAGAGGTCCTCAGCACGTTGAGGCCGGCGGTCGAGGAGGAAAGCAGGCGCCCCGAGATCCTGGATCGATTGATGCGGCAGGCCCGCAGCCGCCTGGGTCCGGCCGGGACTCCGAGCCAGGCCAGGGCCGTGGAGCGCCTGCGACAGCGCTGGGTCAGAGACCGCCTGGTCGAGCGGGGGCGGGCGCACGCCCGGGCCATGGGCTTCACAGACATCTACTCCTTCACCAAGGCGATGGCGGAGCGAGCGGTGGTGGAGCTCGCGGGTGACCTGCCGCTGTCGATCGTCCGGCCCAGCATCATCGAAAGCGCACTGGCGGAACCCTTCCCGGGCTGGCTGGAGGGGTTTCGGATGGCAGAGCCACTGATCCTGGCCTTCGGTCGAGGCATGCTTCAGGACTTCTCCGGGCTCCCCGACTCGGTGCTCGACGTGATCCCGGCGGACCTGGTCGTAAACGTGGTGCTGGCTGCAGCAGCCTCGCGGCCGCCGGCCGGGGAGCACCGCATCTACCACGCGGCCACGGGAAGCCGGAACCCCCTGCGGCTGCGCCAGCTGCACGACGAGAGCGCCGCCTACTTCACGGCCCATCCCCTGCGTGACCGTTGGGGCCAGGCGATCGGCACGCCGACCTGGACCTTCCCCAGCCGCGGGGAGCTCACCGCCCGGGGCCGGCTGGCCCTGAGGGCGGTGGAGGCGGCCCAGCAGCTGGTCGAGCGTCTTCCGCTGGGGCAGGCCGGCACCCGCTGGTCTGACGACCTCAACGAGGAGAAGGGGCGGCTGGAGCGAGCCCTCAACCTCGCCGAGTTGTACGGCGTCTACGTCGAGGTCGACTGCATCTTCGACACCCGCAACCTCATGTCGCTGTGGGAGCGGCTGCCGGCCGATGAGCGTGAGCGCTTCCCCTTCGACCCGGCCCTGTTCGACTGGCACGACTACCTCTCTCGGGTCCACCTGCCCACCGTGGTGCGCATGTCCCGCGCCGACACCGGCCCTCGCAAGGGCCCGGGGCCGAGCGGCAGCACGATCCCGGTCTCAGATTCGAACACAGCGCTGGCGGCGCTGCGCCGGAGGGCCGGCCGGAATGACGTGCTTGCCGTCTTCGACGTGGACGGGACGCTCGTCGAGACCAACGTGGTCGAGTACTTCTTCTGGATGCGGCTCAAGGACCAGCCGATCGGCGACTGGCCCAGGTTCATGGCCAGCATGGCGTCCAAGGCACCACGCTGGCTCTATCTCGAGCGCCACTCCCGCGCCGAGTTCCAGCGCTCGTTCTACCGCGAGTACGAGGGGCTGGAGGTGACCGAGATGCGCCGTCTTGGCCGGGAGGCGCTCAACGCGGTCACGCTGCGCCGAATCTACCCCGAGGGCGTGCGGCGGATCCGCGAGCACAAGAGGGCCGGGCACAGGGTGCTGCTCCTGACCGGGGCCCTCGACATCGTCGTCGAGCCGCTTGCCGAGCTCCTCGAGGTGGACGTCGACTGCGCGCACCTGCTCGAGCGCGATGGGCGGCTGACCGGCGACCTGCAGGCCCCTCCGCCGGCCGGAGAAGCCCGCGCCACCCTTCTCGAGGAGTACGCCCGCCGGCATGAGATGGTTCTGCCGGACAGCTTCGCCTACGCCGACGCCATCTCCGATCTGCCCATGCTGGAGGCTGCGGGGACGGCCGTCGTGGTCAACCCGGACGCCAGGCTTTCGCAGGTGGCGGATCAGAGGGGCTGGCGGGTCGAGCGCTGGCAGATGCCGCCCGGGAACTGGCGGCTGCCGATGCCCGATCCCCGCTCTGTGGAATACCGCGAAGGCGTGGGAGGCTGAGCTGCTCGCCCTCGAGTACGTCCGCTCCATCCCGGCCTACGCCCTGGTCAAGGCGACCGGTGGCAGGACCGCGGTCGCGACCAGCGACTTCTCCATGCTTCACCTGGGAGAGGTCGAGGAGCCGCGACTGCCCGGACCCGGGTGGGTGCGGGTGATCCCAAGCCTGGGCGGCATCTGCGGATCGGACACCTCCGCGATCACCGGCCACGCCTCTCTCTACCTCGATCTCCTGACCAGCTATCCCTTCGTGCCAGGGCACGAGGTCGTGGGTGAGCTGGAGGACGGCACGCGGGTGGTCGTCGAGCCCGCCCTGGGCTGCCGGGTGCGCGGGGTGGAGCCGGAGTGCGCTCGCTGCGCCGACGGGCGCCCAGGGCTCTGTGAGAACGTCACCGAGGGACCGATCGAGGTGGGCCTGCAGACCGGCTACTGCGCCTCGACCGGCGGAGGCTGGGGAGAGGTGCTGGTCGCCCACGAGAGCCAGCTTCACGAGATCCCCGACGAGCTGCCGGACGAGGCGGCGGTGCTCGTCGAGCCCTTCGCCTGCTGCATTCACGCGGCACTGAAGGGGGCCGCCCGGCCTGATGAGGTGGTGGTGGTCCAGGGTGCGGGCACGATCGGCCTGCTCACCGTGGCGGCGGTGCGGCTGCTCACGCCCCCGAGGCGGCTCATAGCAGTTGCCAAGCATCCCTTTCAGCGGGAGCAGGCACGCCGGCTGGGCGCCGACCAGGTGGTCGGCCCGGACGAGGTCTTTCAGCGAGTGCGCTTCGCCACCGGCGCCCGCCGGCTGGAGAGCAGGGAGGGGGAACTGCTTCTCGGCGGCGCCGACCTGACTTTCGAATGCACCGGCAGCGCGCGTGGCCTCAACGACGCGGTTCGCTTCACGCGAGGCGGCGGCCGGCTGGCGGTCGTCGGCATGCCGGCCGAGGAGCGAGTGGATTGGGCTCCCATCTGGCAGCGCGAGCTCAGCGTCACGGGCAGCTATGCCTACGGCCGGGAGGCCACTGGTGCCCGCACCTTCGAGCTGGCCCTGGAGGCGGCGCCAGCTTTCCGGCTGGAGCAGCTGACGGGCCCGCTCTTCGGGCTCAGCCAGTACCGTCAGGCGATCGCTTACGCCGTCGAAGCCGGGCGCCTCGGCGCCGCCAGGGTGGCCTTCGACCTGCGCCGACTACGCTGAGCCGCTCGATTTCAAGAGGCCGCCGACGCAGGGCGACCGCTGGCTCGCTTATCCTCCCAATCTGATGGGCCGTCCAGGAGCCGTCCTCGAAGTCGACCGCCACACGCCGCCGACGCTGTTCCACTTCGGCGAGGGGGTGCGGCTGGAGAAGCTTCCGCTCGGCAGCCGTATCCTCTACCCGCCGGACCCGCTGGATCCCCTGCAGCACCCGGAGCGGGCGATCCGGCGGGCACTGAGCAAGCCGCTGGAGGACGATCCCCTCAAGGCGCTGCTGCGGCCGGGCATGAAGCTGACCATCGCCTTCGACGATCTCTCGCTCCCGCTCCCCCCGATGGCCCAGCCGGACGTGCGCCAGCTGGTGCTCGAGGAGGTGATCGAGCTCGCCGCCGAGTCGGGCGTCGAGGACGTCCACCTGATCGCCGCCAACTCCCTGCATAGGCGGATGACGGAGGACGAGCTCCGGCACATCGTGGGCGACCGCGTCTTCACCACCTTCTATCCCGAGCGGCTCTACAACCACGACGCGGAGGATCCGGAGGGGAACGTCTACGTCGGCCTCACCGGAGAGGGCGAGGAGGTGACGCTCAATCGCCGCGCCGCCGAGTCCGACCTGGTGGTCTATGTGAACCTCACGCTGGTCCCCATGGATGGGGGCCACAAGTCGATGGCGACGGGCCTGGGCAGTTACCGGAGCGTGCGTCCCCATCACAACGTGCGCACTCTGCTCGGCTCTCGCTCCTTCATGAGCCCGCGGGACTCGGCGCTGCACCACGCCTGCATCAGGCAGGGCCAGCTGATCGAGGACACGGTGCGCGTCTTCCACATCGAGACCACGGTCAACAACCGGCCGTTTCCCTCGGTGGTCAGCTTCATGCAGAAGCGGGAGTTCGACTGGACGCCCGCGGACCAGGCCACCTTCCTGGCGGTGAAGCAGTTCTGCGACCTGGCCCCCCCGGCCGTGAAACGTTCCGCCTTCCATGCGATGCGCGCTCCCTACGGAATGACCAGCGTGCAGTCGGGCCAGGTCGAGGCCGTCCACGAGCAGACGTTGAAAGCGGTGAACAAGCAGATGCTGGTGGAAGTCGAGGGCCAGACGGACGTCGTAACCATGGGCGTGCCGTACCTCTGTCCATACAACGTGAACGCGGCCATGAACCCGGTCCTGGTGGCCTGTATGGGCCTCGGCTACATGTTCAACTTCTACCGAGGCAAGCCCGTGGTGCGGGCCGGAGGCGTCGCCATCCTGACCCACCCCTGCCGGTATGAGTTCGACTCAGTCCAGCACCCCAGCTACATCGACTTCTATGACGAAGTGCTGGCCGACACGACGGACCCGATGCTGGTCGAGGAGCGCTGGGAACAGCGCTTCGCCGAGGATTCCTGGTATCGCCAGCTCTACCGCAAGTCGTACGCCTACCACGGAGTTCATCCCTTCTACGCCTGGTACTGGGCCGCCCACGCGATAGAACACCTGGGCGACGTGATAGTCGTAGGCGGCGAGCGCGAAGCGGTGCATCGCCTGGGCTTCAAGTGCGCCAGCACGCTGCAGGACGCATTCGAGATGGCGGAGCAGACCGTCGGCCGCTTTCCCAGCGTCACGCATCTCCGCATGCCGCCGGTGCTTCTGGCTGAAGTCACATGAGGTTCGAGCTGCTCTCGGACCTGGAGACCCTCCGTCGGGGCTGGCGCTGGGGCGGTGTACGTCCAGCCAGCTGGCCGGAGCCGGCACCCGGCGTGCCCGACCGCCCGAGCAACCTGAGCTGGGCGCGGACGGAGCCCGTACGCAGCTTCCGCCTGCTGATCCAGCGGGGCCTGTCTCTGCCGTTCACACGGATCATGACGGATCCCCAGGTCGAAGGCCGGGAGTGGCTGCGCGAGCTGGACCGGCCTGCGATCCTCGCCTCGAACCACGTGAGCCACGCCGACACCCAGATCCTGCTCTACGCACTACCCGACCGGGCGCGTGAAAGGACGGTAGTCGCGGCGGCCGCCGACTACTGGTACCGGCGGCCGTGGCTGGGCCGCGTGGTCGGACTCTGGCTGAACACCTTCCCGTTCTCGCGCACCGGCGGGGCGCGCGAGGTGCTGCACAGCGCCAGCGAGCTCCTGAAGTCGGGCTGGAACCTCCTCTACTACGCCGAGGGGACCCGGTCCGCCGACGGGCGGATGGGCCACTTCCAGCCCGGCCTGGGGCACCTCGCCAACCAGACCAGGAGCCCCGTCGTCCCGATGCACATCAAGGGCTCGCATCGCGTCATGCCCAAAGGCCGGGCCTTCCCGTTGCCGGGCCCCGTGGCGGTCCGGATCGGCAAGCCCCTGGCTCTTCACCCCGGCGAAGACTCGCGGGCCTTCACGGCTCGGGTCGAGCACTCGGTGCGGCAGCTGGGGTCGGGAACTGAAGATCCCGCGGTGGTGGGCAGCTGGATCGAGCGCTGGAACGCGAGCCGGCCGAGGACACCAGGCGCGTCGAGATAGGGGCCGCAACAAGATTCGGTCCCCGCGGCGGGGAGGGAATTCCGAGATAAGGCGGCGGGCCGAGCGGACCAGCTTCGGTAGACTGTCGTCGAATTGGCAAGATCATCAACACCTCGCCGCGGCCCTCGGCGGCCGGCGCGCGCTCGCAAGGACAAAAGCAACGGAGAACAGCCGAAGGAAGAGGCGGTCGTGATGGACGCGGCCGTCACCCAGGCTCTGCCCAACGCCATGTTCGAGGTCGAGCTGGAGAACGGGCACAAACTCATCGCCTATGCCGCGGGGAGAATGCGCCGCTACTTCATCCGGATCACTCCGGGAGACCGGATCAGGGTGGAGCTGTCGCCCTACGACCTCAGTCGAGGTCGGATCGTCTACCGCTACCGCGACTAGCGCGGCCCGCCGCGGTCAGCGCGGGCGGAGCGTCGGGATGCGGCCGCGCCGGGACAGGCGCTCCTTCGCCTGGGTCCTCGTTCCGCGGCCACCGTCTCGACCCCCGGCGGCGACGGAGCAGGGCGGCCAGCAGGCCCACAACGAGCCCGGCCGCCCCCGCACCCAGGGCTAGCGATCCCCAGGGCAGAGGGCCGCCCCAGGGGCCGGGCCGGCCCCCGAGGAGCCACCAGGCGACCAGCAGAGCCAGGCAGAGGACCGGGGCGGCGGTAAGGGCCCTGCAGCGGCGAGACGCCCGACGGCCGAAGGTGGCCGCCGAGGGCATTGGCTGCGGGTGCAGCCAGGCGTCGCAGGCGCTGCTCAGGAGGTCGAGCAGGGCGCGTGGCGTGATAGGCGTCTTCTCGAGCAGCGCTTCCATCTCTCGCCGGTAACGGCGCCGCCAGGAGCGCGGGTAGAGCCAGAGCAGCCTCTTCACGCGAGGTCGGCTTGCCTGCCCTCCTCCTTCTGCACCGCTCCGCGATATATCGCTGAGCGACCTAGCGCAAGTGTCTCTGGACTCCTCTGAGGGCTTCCCGCCTGGAAAGACCGGAGAGCTCCGCCTCATGCTCCTCGACGAACCTCGCGACCTCGGCCGGATCCACGGCGGCGTACGAGCGGAGCGACCAGCCGATCGCCTTGCGGATGAAGAAGTCCCGGTCGCCGGCTCGTCGCAGGCAGTAAGCGAACAGCCGCCGGGCGTCGGTCTTCTCCTTCCAGCGATCCTGATGCAGGATGGCCGACCGGGCCAGCCACATGTTGTCTGATTCCAGCCAGCGATCCATCTCCGCCACCAAGGCGGGGTGCGCCATCACGAGGGAGCCGACCACATCGGTGGCGAGCGCGTCGACCGTGTCCCACCAGGATTTGGTAGTGATCAGTCTCTCCAGGTCTGGCAGCCGCTCCGCCTGGAGGCGGCGCCGCGCCGAGCTCAGGCGGCGGATTCCAGCGTACTGATACTCACGCTCGGGCAGCTCCCAGCAGGCCAGCGCGAAATCGACCGCCGCCTCCGGCTCTGGCACGGGCAGCTCGCGCAGCAGCGCGTCGAGCTTTGGCAGGGAGATGCCCAGGCAGGGGAACTGGTTCCGCAGGTACGCACTCATGGCGGCCGCGCGCTCGGGGTCGCGGGCAGGCTCGAGGGCACCGACGAGGCCCTCGACGAGCGCGGCTACACGCCGATCGGGTGCCAGACCGTCTTGAACTCCATCAACGCGGTCACGGCCTGCGGGCTCGGCTGGACTTCCCGCTGGCGCACCACCCGCTTGAGGTTGCCCGCCGCCGCCTCCTCCACAGCCGCCAGCTCCGGGTCGGTGCAGGCACCCGCGTCGAGCGCGTTCACGTCCATGTGGGATGCGAGCCAGGGAAGGAGCTCAGCCCGCCGGCCGCTGAGCAGGTTCACGACGCCCGGCGGCAGGTCGCCGGTGGCCAGCACCTCGGCCAGGGTGAGGGCGGCCAGGGGCAGCGGCTCGGAGGCCAGGGCGACAACCGCATTGCCGCCGCAGAGGGCCGGGGCGAGGCGAGCCACCAGCCCCAGCAGAGGCGGTTCCTCGGGGGCGACCATCCCTACCACGCCGGTCGGCTCCGGAATCGTGAAGTTGAAGTAGGGACCGGCCACGGGATTGACGGTCCCGGCCAGCTGCGCGACCTTGTCCGTCAAGCCCGCGTACCAGACCCAGGTCGCGATGGCGGCGTCCACCTGCCGGCCTGCCGGACGTCCCCCGCCGAGCAGGCTCAGGAACTGGGCGCGCCTCCCCTCCAGCATCTCGGCGATCCGATACAGGATCTGGCCCCGGTTCATGGCCGTACGAGCAGACCAGCCCGGGAAGGCGGCGCGGGCGGCTCGCACCGAGTCGCGCAGGTCCTTCCGCGAGGCGCGGGGGACGTTGAATCCCTCGGCCGCGTACGAGCGCCCCGACTCCGAGCGTACGAACTGGCCGCCCATGTAGAGCTTGTACGTCTTTCGCACTTCGAGGCGCTCAGCCATCGTTCCGCTCAATCCACGTCGAGGTAGGGGAGAAGGCCGTGCAAGCCGCCCTCGCGCCCAAAGCCGGATTCCTTGTATCCGCCGAAGGGCGAGGTGGGATCGAAGCGGTTGTAGGTGTTGGCCCAGACCACGCCCGCCCGCATGCGCTCGGCCATCCAGAGGATGCGCGATCCCTTGTCGGTCCATACCCCCGCCGAGAGACCGTAGGGGGTGTTGTTGGCCTTCTCCACAGCCTCCTCGGGCGTCCTGAAGCTGAGCACGGAGAGCACCGGCCCGAAGATCTCCTCGCGAGCGATCCGGTGCGATTGCGCGACGCCCGTGAAGAGCGTGGGCCTGAACCAGTAGCCTCTCGCCGGCAGCTCGCAGGGCGGCTGATAGACCTCTGCGCCCTCCTCGATCCCAGACTCGACCAGACCCTCGATCTTCTCCAGCTGCTGCTTCGAATTGATGGCACCCACGTCGGTGTTCTTGTCGAGTGGATCTCCCACCCGCAGCGTGCCCAGCCGCACCTTCAGCTTCTGGAGCAGCGGCTCCAGGATTGATTCCTGGACCAGCAGGCGGGAGCCAGCGCAGCAGACGTGGCCCTGGTTGAAGTAGATGCCGTTGACCACGCCTTCTACGGCCTGGTCCAGGGGCGCGTCCTCGAAGACGATGTTCGCCGCCTTCCCGCCCAGCTCCAGGGTCAGGCGCTTGCCGCGGCCCGCGACCTGGCGCCGGATCAGCTTGCCGACCTCGGTCGACCCCGTGAAGGCCACCTTGCGGACCTCGGGATGGCCGACCACCATGGAGCCGGTCTGCCCGGCCCCGGTGACCACGTTCACCACGCCCGGCGGCAGCTCAGCCTGCTGGCAGATCTCGGCGAAGAGCATCGCCGTGAGCGGGGTCGTCTCGGCCGGCTTCAAGACCACCGTGTTGCCCGTGGCGAGGGCTGGCGCCACTTTCCAGGCCAGCATGAGAAGGGGGAAGTTCCAGGGGATGACCTGCCCGGCCACGCCCAGTGGGCGCAGACGGCGGTTGGGAACCGCCCATTCCAGCTTGTCGGCCCAGCCCGCGTAGTAGAAGAAATGGGCGGCGGCCAGCGGGATGTCGACGTCCCTCGATTCCTTGATCGGCTTGCCGCCGTCCATGGTCTCCACCACGGCCAGCTCCCGGGCCCGCTCCTGGATCAGGCGGGAGAGCCGGAAGATGTAGCGAGCCCTTCGGCCCGGGTCGAGTCGGGACCAGGACCGAAATGCGTTGGCGGCAGCCTTGACGGCGTGGTCGACGTCGACCTCGTCGGCCTCAGCCACCTGGGCGAGGGTTTCCTCCGTCGCCGGGTTAACGGTTGCGAACCTCTTCCGGGAGTGGGGTGCCACGAAGCGGCCGCCGATGAAGAGGTCGTAGGAGCCGGCGATCCTGACGTGGTCGACGGCCTCCGGCGCCGCCTCGTACTGGAAGGGAGTCTGGGTCGTCAGATCGGTGGTGGGACGCTTGGCAAGGGCCATCTGCAGTTCAGTCCTTGGTGAAGTAGTCGTCGGACTGGTAGCTGCCGCTGCGCTCCTTCGAGATCTGCATCAGCACGTCGTTGAGCAGGCTGGAGGCGCCCAGCCGGAAGCGCTCGGGGGTCATCCATTCCGCTCCCAGCGTCTCCCAGAGCATGACCAGGTAGGCGATCGCCACCTTCGAGGTCCGGATCCCGCCGGCCGGCTTGAAGCCGACCAGGCGGCCCGTCTCGTGGTGGAAGTCGCGGATCGATTCCATCATGACCAGGCTGACCGGAAGCGTCGCGGCCGGCTGCACCTTGCCGGTCGAGGTCTTGATGAAATCGGCTCCAGCCGCCATGGCCAGGATGCTGGCCCGGCGGACGTTGTCATAGGTGCCCAGCTCCCCAGTCTCCAGGATCACCTTCAGGTGAGCCGGTTCGCAGGCCTCCTTGACCGCCCCGATCTCGTCGTAGACCTTCTGGTAGTCGCCCGAAAGGAAGGCGCCTCGGTCGATCACCATGTCCACCTCGTCGGCGCCGGCGGCGACGGCCTGGCGGGCCTCCGCAACCTTTACGTCGAGGAACGATTGGCCGGAGGGGAAGGCGGTCGCCACGCTGGCCACCCTGACTCCGCTGCCCCGCAGATGGCGCGTGGCCTCCGCCACCAGTGAGGGGTAGAGGCAGACCGCCGCCACGCTCGGGATCGAGGCGTCGCCCGGCTGCGGCCGGATCGCCTTGGAGCAGAGCGCGGCCACCTTGCCCGGCGTGTCGGCTCCTTCCAGCGTGGTGAGATCCATGCAGCGGATGGCGAGATCCAGGGCCCAGAGCTTGGAGGAGCGCTTGATCGAGCGCTTGCTGAGCGAGGCGGCGCGCTCCTCGGCGCCCACCTGGTCAACGGTGCGCACGCCGCGCATCAGCGATCCAAGATGGGCGAGCGTAACCGCCGTGGCCATGGGATCGATTATCCACCCGGGCGGCCGGCGCCAGCCTGAGGGCTGGTCGCGGCCGGCGCCGCTAGCGCCTTGCCGTCTGGAAGCAGTCCTGACAGTAGACGGGCCGGCTCCCGGTCGGCACGAACGGCACCTGCGTCAACTTGCCGCAGTTGCTGCAGATCACGTCGTGCATCTCGCGCCCCGGACGGCCTGCCCCGTCCTGCTGGCGCCGAGCATTGCGACAATCGGGGCAGCGGCGTGGCTCATGCTGGAGCCCCCGCGACTGATAGAACTCCTGTTCGCCGGCGGAGAATATGAACTCCCGGCTACAGTCCCGGCAGACCAGCACTTTGTCCACGTAGTTCAGCATTGCCCCCTCCTTGGGCATGGGCGATGGCTCACGGAGGCCGGATGGGCATACCGGGAAGCCCCCGCGCGCCGACGCGCCATCTTATATCCCAGCGGCCGGAAATGTGCACCTCCACCTCGCTACTCTCTGTTCCGTGCTGCCGGAGTACGCCCCGGGCGCCCGCAACGCCGTCCGAACCTGTCTCGGGATTCACGACGGCGACAGGGTCGCGGTGGTCAAGGATCGGGGTCGTTCGGACATTGCCGAGGCCATCGAAGAGGAGGCGGCGGAGGCCGGCGCCGACGTGCTCAGCTGGACGATGGAGGACTGGGTCGCTCGCCCGGCGCGAGAGTTTCCACGGGCGCTGGCCGAGGAGATACTGCGGTTAAAGCCCACCGCCTCCTTCTTCATCGGCGAGGGCCTGCCCGGCGAGCTCGCCTTCCGGCAGCCGATGCTCAGGTTGCTGACGGACCGCCTCAAATGCCGGCACGGGCACATGATCGGAATCGACCGCGCGCTGATGCTCGACGGCATGGCCGTCGACTACGAGGAGGTCTACCGGGTCACCAGGCGCGTCTACGACGTGGTCAGGGACGCCTCGCGCATCGAGGTCGTGACCAGGCTGGGCACCGAGTTGACCGCCACGTTCTCCAGGGAGAGGCGCTGGATCCCGAGCGACGGGCGCTACCACGAGCAGGGCCGCTGGGGAAACCTGCCGGAGGGGGAGGTCTTCACGGCCCCCTGGACGCTGGACGGTCTGCTCGTCGGGGAGGAGATGGGAGACCACTTCACGGCCAGATACCACCTCTTCGAGGAGCCGGTCCGGATCCGAATCAAGGAAGGTCGGGTGGCGGCGGCGAGCATGCCGGGCCACCCCGAGATCGAGGCGGAGATCGTCGCCTACCTGGACCAGAGTCCCTGCTCCAACCGCGCCGGCGAGTTCGCCATCGGCACCAACGTCGGCCTGAAGCGAATCATCGGGAACTTCCTGCAGGACGAGAAGTTCCCGGGCGTGCACGTCGCCTTCGGCGACCCCTACGGCTCCGAGACGGGGGCGGATTGGGATTGCGGTACACACGTCGACGTCCTGGCCAGCCGAGCCGACGTCTACGCGGACGGCCGCCAGATCATGCAGGACGGCCGCATCCTCCTCTAAGCCCGGATCCGGGCTTAGCCCGGATCGGCGCCGCCTGGGGCCGGACCGAAGCTCTGAGCTGGGCCAGGCGGTTGGGGTCGAAGAGCGACTGCGGGCTCCCGGAGACGTT
>CATPBP010000177.1 GCA_955652675.1 Candidatus Dormiibacterota bacterium | reverse complement strand
GAGGAAAAGAGAGGCGGCCACCGCCAGGAACCGGCGGGAGATCCGCCGGCGCGGGCTGTCGGTCGGCTCTGGAGCGCCTGGAGCTACCGCCGGATTGCCGGCGTCTTGCGGCTTGCTGTCTGATGAAAGCATCTGAATGGACCTCCGTAGTCGGGCATCGGCGGTGGGGATTTGCCGCTGCACGAGGTCAGGATCCCGCCGCCAGATGGGAGGCAGATGTGCGGCTCCTTATCGTTTCCTGTGAGCCCTGATGAAAAAAAGGAGCACACCCAGGAAGGCCCTTGACAGTGGACGAGTGGATGCCGGTGTTTATCGAGGCCGGCGGCCACCAGACGCACGACCTCGCGCTCGCCCGACGGGGTGACCTGAAGATTAAGAATCGGTTACGGGTGCGAAGATTTATGCTGGGTGAGGCCTAAAGTCCGATCCGAGACAGGCGACGGTCCAGTCGCTCCTGGGGTCAGGAGGGGAATCGTCTCTCGCCGCCAGCTCTTCGAGCGGCTCGGGGGAGCAGGGCGAGTCGCCCAGTTGTCGGCGCCGGCGCTCGAGTTCTCCTTGAGATTGCGGTCGGCTTACTCCACAAGATCTTGTCGAGGTCGAGCGCGCCCGAGACTGATCTGCCGCGAGATGACTCCCCCCGGCTTGTGTGGCCTATCGCCCCGGTTTTCGCGAGGCGTAACGCAGTCCGGCAGCGGCGAGCGCGGCCGCGGTTGCGAGGTTGATAGTGATAGCTGCACCAACCCCACGCCTCCATGACGGCGGGCGGCGAGTCACCGGTTCAATCAGCGTTCCAACAATGCAGGCAACGCCAAGGCCGGCGCAGACGATGCCAGGTACTCTGCTCTCCTTCGACAGGCCTGCAGTCGTGGCCGCGATTAGCGCCGCGAGGGGCATCGGCCACGGCGCAGCAACGCCGGCTCCCCAACCAATCAGCAGCCCGCAGGGCACCGTGATCGGAAGCCTGATTCCGAGCGGCTCCCCAGATACGTTGTGATGTACTGCCACGGCGCTGCCGAATGCGCAGGCGCCTCCAAAAGCTGCCGATGCGGCGAGCAAAGCAGGATCCGCTGTGCGGATGGAGGTCACACTGCCAATACTACGGTCTGCAACACTCGACCAACGAAAGAGCGAGTTGGCGCGAGCCCAACAATAGGCCCGTGAGAAGCTCCAACGGAATCTCAGGGCCGTTATCTGACAACCCTACCGTTGAAGCCGTAGTTGCGAGCTCCCGAGGCGATCATAAAGTCAATACTGGCTATGGCTATGTCGTACGATCGTGGTCGCGGGTAGACGACGTCTGCAATTTTCCGGTTTGCTCGGATTGGAGGGGACGCCGTGCCGTTACGAGGTAGTGACTGACCGATTGCCGGCTCCACGCCGTCTACGGTTTGTCTACACCTGACCCATACTTTCGCATGCTAGTGCTCATTAGCAGCGAGGTTGATAGCTGTCAAGCGACATAAGACACGCTGGGAAAGTTGTAAAGCAATACTGAGCAGCTAGGATCGGCCAGGGGTAGTGGAACGGGAGGGGTGAGTCTTTTTGTGATACCTGCTCAGCCCTTCGGTCGAACCACCGCTTTGGCCTGCCGGAGCTGGTATGAGTCGCCGTTGAGGACCACGCCAGCAGCGGTGATGGAGGATGTCGCCAGCGGCGTGACGTCGCCCAGGAAGTTGGTCAACGACTCGAAGTCCCAGTTCGAGTTCACGAGCCAGCAGAGGGCGTCCTGCACGCCGAGTAGCTCAGCAATGGTGGCGAGCGCCCGCTAGGCAGTCATGGCTTGGATCGCGCTCCAGACACGCTCTGGACTGAGCGGCATGTCTATGTGCCGGACGCCGAGGTGCGAGAGCGCGTCGACCACCGCGTTCTGCACCGCCGGGGTGGAGCCGATCGTGCCCGACTCGCCGATTCCCTTCGCGCCCAGCGGGTTGTTGGGACTCGGTGTCACCGTTGGACGGGCCACCACCTGTGGCATCTCCCCGATGGTCGGGATCGCATAGTCCAGCAGAGAGGCCGTGAGCGGGTTCCCCTGCGCGTCGAACAGGAACTCCTCATACAGTGCCTGGCCCACGCCCTGTGCGATGCCTCCATGCACCTGTCCTTCCGCCAGCAGCGGGTTGATGATGCGGCCACAATCGTCGACGGCGAAGTAGCGGAGGAGTCGGACGTCGCCGGTTTCAACGTCGACCTCGACGACAGCGCAATGCGCGCCGAACGGGTAACTGCCGTCGCCGTTGAAGTCCACCTCTTCGGCCAGCCCCGGCTCCATGCCTTCGGGCAGGCGTGCCGGGTCGGCGGCCGCGGCCGCCAGAGCTGCCCAGGTCAGTGCTCGGTCGGGAACGCCCGCCGGCCCAACTCTCCCGGAGACGAAGACAATGTCCTGTGGGTCTGCTTCGAGTAGATGGGCGGCCAGCTCGCGCGCCTTGTCGCGAACTCCCTCGGCCGCCTCGTGGACGGCCGATCCGCCATGCTGCATGGAGCGCGAGCCTACCGATCCGTGACCACGCTCCACCGCATCGGTATCCGACTCGATCACACGAACCGATTCCATCGATACACCGAGCTGCTCGGCGGCGACTTGGGCCAGCGATGTCTCATGGCCCTGCCCGAAGGACGTGGTGCCGCACCGTACGAGCACGCTGCCATCCTGCTCGACGGACACGGCGCCCCATTCCGGACCGATTCCGACCGCCGTCACCTCGACGTAGACGGAGAGGCCGATCCCGAGCTGCAGCCTGTCACCTTGCTCCCGACGTCCGGCCTGCTCGGCACGCAGCTCGGAGTATTGCGAAAGCTCGAGCAGGGCGTCGAGCGCCCTTTCATAGTTGCCTGAGTCGTAGGTCGCACCTCCCTGGGTCTTATGTGGGAAGCGTTCGGGCTGAATGAAGTTGTGCCGCCTGAGTTCGGCCGGGTCCAGCCCCAGCTCCACGGCCAGCATATCCATCGCACGCTCGACCATCGCCGCCGCCTCCGGCCGGCCGGCGCCACGGTACGCGCCAAACGGGGTAGTCGTAGTCGCCACGGAGTGGGCCTCGTAGCGAATGCGAGGTATGTCGTAGACGCCGGAAGACATCTGGCCTGTCAGGAAAGGCAGGATGGTCGCGATGCCCGGATAAGCGCCGACGTCCGCGAGTACCTGAGCACGCATTCCGACCAGCCGCCCCTCACGCGTTGCGCCGAGCTCTACCTCTTGAATCTGGCCGCGCCCATGCGTCATGGCCACCAGGTTTTCGGAGCGGGTTTCGATCCACTTCAATGGGCGGCCCAGGCGGCGCGCGAGTGCGGCGACGACGATCAGCTCGGATCGCGCACCCGCCTTGGCCCCGAACCCGCCACCCATGTCGGGGACCACAACTCGAACGTCGCGCTCGTCGAGCCGGAGCGAGGAGGCGATTTCTGCGCGCAGATCGAAGGGCGTTTGGCTGGTTACCCAAACGCTCAACCGGGCGCCCTCGGGAACGACCAGAATGGCCTCCGGCTCCATGGGGACTGGTGCCAGACGCTGATTGATGAAGCGGCCCCGAATCGTCACCTCCGCCCCCTCGAGCGGGTCCTGGTCGCCGCCTGACACGAAATGACCGGCAACGTTGGAAGCGTGATCGGCGAAGAGGATGACGGACGGATGGTGGAGGGCCGCGCCTGGCCCGAGCAGAGGCGGCAACGGTTCAAGGTCGACAGAAACGAGTTGGGCGGCGTCGGCAGCCGCCTCCCGGCTCTCAGCAACGACTACTGCAACTGGCTCGCCGACGAAGCGGACACGGCCAGCTGCGAGCCGAGGCCGCGCAAAGGGCGCTGGAACCATTTGGAAGCCAACCCGCGCCGGCAGATCGAGGTCCGCCGCGGTGAACACACCAACCACTCCTGGCTCGGCCAGAGCGGCACCGGTGTCGACGCTGCGGATCTCCGCGTGAGCAAGGGCCGAGCGCACGAAGGCCACCTGCAAGCAGCCCGGAGGTTGGACATCGTCCACGTACCGACCCGTCCCGGTGACGAGGCGTTCGTCCTCCCGGCGGCGAACGGCATGACCGAGGATGGAGCCGGGTCCGAGAATCGTCATCGGTGGAGGGTACCTCGGGGGGACGTGAGGATCGTGAAGAGCCGATGTTTCTTCTTTGGCTGTGAAACGGCACAGGTCTCGGAAGCGGCCGGTCCAGGCAGGCTGGCGGGTGACTGGTGGGCGCCGTTAGGTCCTTTATAGGTGAGCGGGTACGGAATATAGGTCGATTCAGGGGACGAGTCGGTAAAAGCGCCAGAAGTCGTGTTCGATAGGCAACTTCATAAGGCGACTCTTCAATCGATTGCGCTACCCAATATTTAAGCGTGCCCTCCGGCCCAGCTATGGCGGCCGGCCACCTCCGGCGGATGCACCCGACCCTCGGCCTCCAGCTGCTCGCCGGTGGAGCCGGGCTTACGGGCGGGCGGCGGAGGTTACGGGCAGGCGCAGTCGGGACGCGGAGTGGACCGCGTTCCGGGTGGTGGTCCCAACCGGCGCGTGCCTGAAGCCCATGATTGCGGGAACTTCGTCTGGCTGGTCGTCGCTGGTTAGCAAGAGGCGGATGCGGTGGCCAACGGCGAACCGCCGCGCGTTGGGAACCAGCGGTATCCGGTAGCTGACAGGCTCGCCGATCGGCACAGCCTGGCGGATCAAGCTCGTGAGAAGGGGAGCGCCCGGACGGGCGCCCGCCACCTCGACTTCACGCTGGCTCGCCCTGAGCCATCCGGCCGTGACGTCGGTGGTGCTGCCGTCGGGAGCGACGTCTTGCATCAGCACGATCCACGCGGTATCGGCGGCGGTCGTGGTGGCTGTGAGCTGCAGCTCGATCTCGCCGACGACGTCGACGTCGCTCCCCAGCGGCGCGGAGTCCCAGTGCAGCCACGAAGGAAGTCGCAGAGGATTGGCATGGGGTGAACGGCCGAGGCCGGTACCGAGGCAAAGATAGGCCCGAGAGCCGGACGCATCCTCCTGGCTGGCCAGCGTCCCATCGCTGCCGAGGGTCAGCTCGACGTGCCGCGCCTCCGGCGGAGGCCAGGACTCGGACGTCCGCCACTCGTCGGCCCCCGGCATCCAGTACCGTACCGGCGGCCCCTCCAGGATGCCCGTGTCCCGCTGCTTCAGCCAGTGGTCGAACCAGGCCAGCGCCTCGACGTGCAAGCTCTCCCAGGGCCAGGTGAGCCCATACTCGGGCAGCAGTCCCATGCGAACCGTCGCCCGATGCCGAAGGGCTGACCAGCAGGTGAACGTCCCCGGCAGGTGCATAGGCACGTTCTGCCAGTCGCAGCCGAGGTAGACGGGGATTTCGACATCCGCCAGGTCAGCCACGACCGTGCGCTCATCCCAGAAATCGTCGCGCACCTGATGCTCTACGGCGGCGGACTGCCACAGGTCGTCCCACGGATGCGTCTCATAGTGAGCCTGCATGATCTCCCGGAGCCCTCCAATTGCGGACTCACCGTTCATGTGCTCGAAACGGCTATGTATTCGCGGCTGCGCGAGCACCTTCCGCGCGACCTCGAGAAGCTTGCCGCGCCAGAGAGCGTTTCCGTGACCTGAAGTGATGCCGAGGACAGTGAGCCATGACGTGAAGAACGTCGAGCTGAGCAAGCCGCCGTGATAGACCGCTTCGTAGAGGTCGGGCGAAGTAGCCACCGGGAAGATCGCGCGTAGGTGCGGCGGTCGCTGGACGGCCGCCTCGAGTTGCGTCATCGCGAAGTAGCTGATGCCGATCATACCCACGTTGCCGTCACACCACGGCTGCTCGGCGGCCCACTCGACGATGTCATACATGTCCGATCGCTCGCCGCGGTCGAACAGTCCGAAGGTCCCGTCTGAGCCGCCTGTGCCCCTCAGGTTCGCGATCACGTGCACATAACCGCGAGGCACGAAGAAGTCACTTGCCCCGGCTTCGATGAAGCCGATGGGAGCGCCCAGGTCCTGGATCTGGCGCGGATAGGGCGAAGCCGCGATTAGTGCCGGGAAGCGACCGTCGACATTGGGTCGGATCACGTCGGCGAGCAGCCTGACGCCGTCACGCAGCGGGACCATGACATCGTCGTCTCGCACCATCTGGTACTGCGGTTCAGAGAGATTACGAAAGTCCCGACCGGTCGTCTGCGGTCCGTTCAACCTGCGCTGCCCGTGTTCCACGCCCGCAGCATCAGCCATGGCGTCAAATACTAGTTGAGATTCCCAGATAGACATTGAGATAGGATCAGGCGGCCTCCATGGCCTCCCACAACCAGCCTTGCGGGTGGGCCAAGGCGGGAATGCTCTCGAAGCCAACGTCGGTGAACCGGATTCACTGAGCTCCTTGACGATGAAGATCACGTGGTGGCGGAGCGCCTCGCGGAGGCGCTGCTAGCTTGGCACCTTCCTGATCGTGTCGCCCGCGCGCACCGTGCCGCCCACCACGACCCGGCAGTTGGCTCCTCGCAGGCGAAGCTCGCGCCCGATTGGAGAGTTGACGAATCTCAGAGCATCGACGCCAAAACGTGCTGAGAATTTCGCGCATCCGGTGTGCGGGGCCTCGCTGAACTCGATCACCGCCGAACCAATCTGAACCCGGCTACCGGGGGGTAGGTTGTTTTGGCTGAGGTCGAGATCGACGTAGAACTGGTCACCGGCCAGGGGCCAGTGCTCGTGCTCACCTGCGATTGCGGCTGCTGCCCTTGCGTTCATGAGGGTCAGCTGCGCCTCCCGATTTGGGCCGCCGTCGGGGGTCCGGCTGCTGCCACGAACGCACCAGCTGTCGCCCTCGAGTCCGTCGCGGACGTCGAGCCGGGCCTCGGTCAGAACCTCCCGCTCGTCCACGGCCGGCCTCCGGGCGATCAACTCGACTGTCCCACCGTCCGCGGGCGCCTCACGGATGTGATCGAGGCTCTCCTCGAGACGGGTCAGTGCGGCGTGCTGCAGCATCCCTGTATTTTGCCGGGTCCATTGCAAGGGCCGGTGGCCAAATTGTGGAGAGCCGCAATCTGCGGCGCACGCCTCCAGAGCCGCCCAAATCAGCGGCCAGCCCCACAGCTAGGGACACAGCACCGGTCTTGTAAACAGCGCGCCGAGAGTTCGAGTCCTCCTCGGAGCACTCAGGTTCATAGGATGAAGACGTTTCGTTGGTCTTCAGCTCCTCTGATTTTCATGGCGCTGGTGGCCCTGGCGATGTAGCCGAACTCTGGCTGCGAGGACAATCCGTGTCTTGGCGAGTCCGCGAGGGGACATACCGCAAATCGCTCTGCCCGCTCTCGCTTGCCTCTCGTCACACTTGTGCCGTGGCCACCTTCGGTCTTGTGCACGGAGCCTGGCATGGGGCCTGGTGTTGGGAGCTGTTGATCCCGCAACTCGAACGCCGTGGGCACTCGACCGCGGCGATGGACCTTCCTTGTGAGGACCGCAACGCGACATTCTCCGACTATGCAGATACGGTTGTTGCGGCACTCGGGATGGCCACCGACGTCGTCCTCGTCGGACATTCCATGGCAGGCATCACCATGCCCCTGGTTGCGTTGAAGAGATCGGTCCGCTTGATCGTGTTCCTCTGTGCCTTGGTTCCAGACCGAGTCGGCGACGCCAACGCGAGCGGACCGGCGACTCATCCCGAGGGTGCCTTCGAGGCGCTAGTTCAGCATGAGGACGGCTCCCACTCGTGGCCGACGGTTGAAGCCGCGACCCGGATCTTGTATCAAGACTGTGACACTCGGCTTGCGGCCAGTGCCTTCGCAAGGCTCCGGCGACAGCAAACCGCGCTTTGGGACAGTCTGCCACCGTTGAAGCAATGGCCTAACGTCGCAAAGGCCTCCATCCATTGCCGCGACGACCGGGCGATCAACCCCAGTTGGTCAAGGTGGATGGCGTCGAAGCGCCTTGGAGTGGAGAGCCTCGAGCTTCCGGGCGGTCACTCCCCGATGCTGTCGCGCCCGGCGGCACTTGCTGACGCGCTGGTAGCAGTGGCAAACGGGCGCTTAATAGGTGAACATGGGGGAATGTGATGAGGTAACTCTGACGCCTTGACTGGCCCGTCCACCGAGGTGACCCGGTAGCGGCGCTCCAGCGCCGCTAGCATCGTCTCGCCCAGGACCTATCCCCGGCCGAGACTATGGGGGCCCGCGCAGCGAGGAAGCCAAGCAAGACGCCCCAGCCCAGAGCCACACTGGAGCTCATGCGCCGGCCAACGCCGAAAATCTCGTTGATGACGTAGATCAGCGCACCGGCGGCAAGGGTCAGCAAGAGGACGAAGACGTAGGTAGACGTGAAATCGTAGCCGACCACGGTACCGAGGAAGGTCGGCCCGCCGCCGGCCATATCACCTACTTCCTGCGCTGGAGCGGCGTTCTTGTGATCGGAGGTGGCTTAGTCCAGCTCGCGGCAACGCTGGCCGATCCAGATCTATACGACGCGCGCTCACTCAGCAACCGGTTTGAAGCACCCGACCACGTGCTGTACTGGGTTGCGTATCTCATGCTTACCGCCGGTCTACCCGGACTCTTCTTCGGCCAACTGGAGCAAATTGGGAAGGCGGGTGTGGTGGGCTTTCTGTTGGCACTGGTTGGTTCTGCCTTGACCATGGCCGTATCTCTCATCACGGCCCACGTGCTACCGGTGACTATCTCGATGTTCGGCACTGCCGCAACCCTGACGCAGCTCATACAGCCGGGCGGGAAGCTGAACTCCCTTCTCGTTCCCGTGGTGCTGACGGCGCTCACTTTCTTTCCGGGCTACATCTTGTTCGGGGTCGCGTCTGCACGGGCCCGGGTGTTCCCGTCGTGGTGCGGCTGGCTGATTGCGGCGGGGGCAACCTTGACCATCGCTGCCGCGGCGGGACCGCCAGCAAGGGTTCCTGTTTCGATCGGCTCCGTCCTGATGGGAGCTGCTTGGTTGGGCTTCGGACGGACGTGTTTGGTACTTGGATCAGTGGCTGGGCGTCACAGATGATCTGTGGCCAGCCCCCACAGCGAATTGAGCCCGACCCGGCCAGTACAGGGGGAGAGAAGCTACGCAGGGCTCGGCATCACCAAGGGCAGCCCGGGATCCGGCACCGCCTCGGGGGTGAATGAGATGGGCGAACTGCCGGATTCCGTCGGCGATCCGCGGAGCGGGCCGCGAGAAATGTGCGTCTCCGTCCATGACGACTGTCCTTACGGATAGCCGCAGGTCCTGCACCCTGTCGAGGGACTGCTGCAGGCTAAAGCCACACGCGGCGAGCACGATGAGCTCCGGCTTTTCGGCAAGAACTGTCTCCCAGGTGGTGGTAAACGAGTATTCGCCAGGCCTGCTGACCACGTTGGTGCCGCCCGCAGCTTCAACCATCTCGGGTACCCAGTGACCAGACCCGTAGGGCGGATCGGTCCATTCGGCCACGAACACACGCGGGCGATCGTGGCCAGCCACCGCCTGCGTGACCTCCTGCACCTTGTCGCGCATGTTCTGCGCCACCTCGACCCCACGCTGTCGGACTCCCAGTCGCTCCGCCAAAGCGATGATCGACTCCACAACATCCTCGAAGCTGCGGGGGTTCATCGAGAAGACTTCGACCCCGATCGGGCATGCGGTCGATAGGTCACCGCTAGACACCGCGCAGACCTCGCAGAGGTCCTGTGTGATCACCAGGTCCGGCTGGAGCTCGCTCAAGAGCTGGGCGTCGACCGAGTAAAGGGAGTGGCTCTCCGACTTCGAGGCCCTGACGATCTCGTCGATTTGAGCACTGGCCAAAGCCGGAGAAATCGACCCGGCCGCGCGCCACCACGCGCTTGCTGGCCACTTCAGGCGGCCAGTCGCAGTCCTCGGAGACGCCGACCAGCAAATCCATTAGCTTGAGGTCGGCGATCATGTCCGTCGCGCTCGGCAGAAGGGAAACGATACGCATGCGCTGCGTGGTAGCTGGAGGCTCCGTCGGCTATCCCAGGGGCACCCACTTCAACCTGAGTCCCCTCAGCGCAATCGTCGTCGCTGGAACCTACAGCGGATTCGAACTTCCTACCACTCCCCCGCCATACGTTCAAGTATCGAGTGGAAGGAGGGGCCGCGTGCGCCTAGTGCGCCGCGCCAACCATCTCCCGGTCGAGCGCACGCGCCAGACGACGCAGTTCCTCCATGAGCTCGGCGAACATCTGCAATGTCAACGACTGCGGCCCATCACTGAGGGCCTCATCGGGATGCGGGTGAACCTCGATGATCAGGCCGTCGGCACCGGCAGCCAGACCGGCACGCGCCATCGACCGGACGAGGTGACGGTGTCCGGTTGCGTGCGAGGGGTCGACCACCACCGGAAGGTGGGAGAGGGATTGCACCAGGGGCACCGCGGAGAGGTCCAAAGTATTGCGAGTCGCCGTTTCAAAGGTTCGAATCCCGCGCTCGCAGAGGACGACGTTCGCATTGCCGCGCGAGAGGACGTATTCGGCACTCAGCAGCCATTCTTCCACGGTGTTGCTCAAGCCGCGCTTGAGCAGGATGGGCTTGCCGGTGTCGCCCACCGCCTCCAGCAGCGAGAAGTTCTGGGCGTTGCGCGTGCCCACCTGCAGCATGTCGGCGACCTCGGCGACTCGCTCGACGTCGCCGGGCGTCAAGACCTCTGTGACAACCGGCAGACCGGTGCGTTCTCGTGCCTCCTGCAGGATGCGAAGGCCTTCGTCTCCCAGGCCGCGGAACGCGTACGGTGACGTTCGCGGCTTGAACGCACCGCCGCGTAGCACCGATGCACCGGCAGCCGCCACGGCCTCGGCCGTCTGCACCATCTGTTCGCGCGACTCCACCGCACAGGGACCAGCCGCCACGACGAAGGCCGGCCCACCACCAAAGCGGACTCCTCCAACAGTCACCACGGTAGGCTCCGGGTGCCATTCGCGGGCAACCTGCTTGAACGGTTTGCTGACGGGGATCGCCTCCACCACTCCAGGAAGCGCGGCGACCGCATCGCGAATTCTCGACGGGTTACTGCCGAGAACGCCTATGGCCAACCGGTCGGTTCCCGGCAGCTCGACTGGCTGGTACCCCCGCTCGCGCACGTGGGCGACCACATTCGCCACATCCTCACGGGTGGCCTGACGATGCATGAGAATCAACATGGCGGGGCCTCCTGCCGCGGGGTGGTGACACCATTTGACCATCCGCCAGCGGACCATCCGCGACTGCGCGTGCGCTGATAAGGGGCGCGTACGTCGCCGAGTCCGCGCAGCTCCCCAAGCGCGTCGTGTCCGAGGAGGAGCGCAACGGGGCCGGCTCGCTTGAGCCGGCCGATCTCCGCCGCGTCGCAGGTGGAGTCGCGCCATGCGCTCGGGATCGCCACGGAGAATTCCCCGGTCGCGACCATCCGGGCGGCAATCGCCCTTGGCCGGCGGGTAGAACTGGGCGTCACTCCCGACGAGCGCGGCGAGCAGGCGGCAGCACCCAGCTCCATCAACGCAACACCGACGCTGCCGGAGAGGACGCGCATGAGCATGGCGCACAATCGTAGCCGGGCCAGGGCAGATCAGCCTCTGCCGATTGGAGCAGACCGACGTTGCCGCGTTGCAGCAGCGTCTCGACCGCGAGCCGATCCACGGCGCTTGCCTGGCCGTGTCCCTCAGGCCACTGGCCGAACTCGCTGAGGCGACGGGCGCCTCCATCTTCGAGTTATTAGGTAGCGGACAGCCCTCACGATCCTGGTCTTCTGTGAGAAACGGCGCCCGGATCTCGTCACCCGCGGCGTGTTGGTTCCCAGCCGGCCGCGGGTGCGAATCATGGTGGGATACGAGCGTTCCGAAGATCGACGCGGTCGCCGCGCATCGGCACGCCCTCCCGGATCAGCAGTTCGCGTTGCAAGGGGCCCTTCGGCAAGCTCCCATCGGAGCGGACGACGCGATGCCAAGGCAACTCGTGGGTGGTCGCGAGCACACGGCCGACAAGCCGCGGGGCGCGCGGGTCGATGTCGCCGTAAGTGCGCACGAAACCCTCCGGGATCGCCCGAAGGCGGGAGACGATTCCATTGATCCGCGACTCGCGTCCTTCCGAGTCGGCCTGATGCGGCCTGCGCGACCGCGGGCCGCGCCTTCTAGCGTCCATTTACACGCTCGCCCTCCCGTGCGTGATCGGGCTGGCTTTCCGAATCTTCCTAGCTACCCATATGCGGGTTGGCGTGGCGCAGACCGCAGTGTTCACACCGACCCAGTCCGCCTCGCCCAAGCAATGACGCGGGCCTGGGGGATCGCGGCGCGTCCGGTCGCGAACGGGGAAATTGATCAAGGTCCGACGACTGGCAACGGGCGTGCCTGTCGAACCGCGGTGCGGCTAAACCCTTGAACAGACGCGCGTACGTCCTGATGGCCTTGCTTAGTCTGTCCCCAGCTCGACATCGGCAGACGTTAAGCGGCAAGCCTCGGCGAGAAGGACTGCTCGTCGGAGGCTGGCGTTCTCGAGAACAGCCGGCCCATGAGGAGCGCCACAACGGGTAGGACCCCGCCGTACCCGAGGATCCCGATGTCGCGGTAGGTCATGTTCCCGAGGACCGCGCCCGCGATCCCAGCCAGGCAAAGGACACCGCTGAGAATCGCTCCATACCTAACCCAGCGCGCCAGCCGGCTACCGGAGAAGACGGGTGCGACGAGCAGGAGCGCCAGGCCCAGGCAGAAGTCCCAAGCGGCGATGTCCAGAGCGTAGATCATGGAGGGCCAGGTCCAGGAGAAGAGCAGACCGAAGCCCGGCAACGTGGTCTCGTTCGCCTGCCGCCCGACAGTAAGAACCACGAAGTGGACGCATATGGTGATGCCAGCCATCAGCGCGACGAGGACCAAAGCGCTCAGGCTCAACGTCTTCCCCGACGGAGAGGCGTAGCGGTGGAGAGCGGCGAAGGCAACGACGAGAGCGGGCGCCAGAAGAAGAATCATTAACTCCATCGCGGCCTGGTAGGGATCCGGGATAGGAGCGCTGAGACCCCCAACGGCGACGAAGCCGGCGACCATCGTCGGAACGTACGCAAGTCCGAGCGCGAACACCAAGTAGCAGCTCCACTTGCCCATCAGCCGGTCCGCACGCGTCCACGGCGAACTCACTTGCCTGGCTAGCGCCCCGCCATTGGCCCCGTTCAAACGCACTGCCTCGTCAGCGGCCAGGGCCCCCGTTCGGTCCACATGGGTAGCCGTCAGCGGCGATTCGAGCGGCCTCACCTGCCCGGTGCCTCTTCGGAGCCCGAGGAGCGCCACCAGACCACGCCTACTGCCGCGATGCAGGTGCCGAGCACAAGGTAGAAGGTCCAAGCCAGGGAACCCAGTCCAGCCAGGACGACCATCTCCACCGATATCCAGCCGATCAGTGTCAGGCCGACCGCGACCGCGGCAAACGGAGCCAGCGCCTCCCGGCGGACAGTGATCGCCGCGGCCAGCAGTGGGCCAACGCCCACGAACAGGAACAGGATGATCCCGGGTATCAAGTAGGAGCGGAAGGGCGACCCCGCCAGCGTCTTGGTCGTCATCCCGAGCAGGTGTCCATCAGGCGCCAGAAGGAACACCCCTCCGCCGAACAGCGCGCCGATACCAAGGAAGATCTCCAGCACGACCGCAAGGCGGGCGATCCCGGGGAGCGCGCGGGAAGTCAATGGTCGTCGCGTTGCAGTGGCTGACATAGCTTCCTTCCAGTCGCATGGTGCCGGATGATTTGGCCCCCGACCCCGGATGGGTCGACCGAAGGACCGCACAGTGCGGCGTATCACCAGCAAGTCTGGAGGCCGCGCCATCACCGCGGCGTGACGCTGGCGCGACGATGGCGGTCGCTGATATTGGTCGATGAGCACGGGCTCGACCGGCTGGCGGTGACTCCTGGCTTGATCAGCAAGTCCATGGCAAGAACCGCGGAGGAGATCCCAGACGCGATCGAAGAATCAGACGGTAGAGGACCCTCGTGACTCGGACCGGATGCTGTCTGCGATCCCTGAGGCCCACCCTTTGATTTCGGCCCAGTCTCGGAAGTCTCCCTCTGGTACCCGGAGCGCCACGACGATGGCTTTCTCTCCAAAGCTCAGTTGCTTCTTGACGAGGCGCCCGGCGAAGACGCGATGGTCGCGGGCTTTCGTGGTTTCGACGATGTCAGCGACGTCGACCGGGTCCTCCTCTGGCTTGGGAGGATCGCCAACCGGGCCGCTCGAGAAGAGCCAAACGGGCCGTTCCGCCAGGGCCGCGCCGGACCGGTCAACGAGCTCCTTGGCCGGCTTCAGCCAGTGGCCTGCGTAGACAGCGCTGCCGAGAACCACGGCCTCATAGCGGTCGATTGCCCCCACCTCCCCAGGTGAAAGCACAGTGGCGTCGAGACCACGGTCTTCGAGCACGTCACCGATGGCTCGCCCGATCTCTCCGGTCGATCCATACTTGGTGGCCGCTACAACTAGAACCTTCATCAATCTGCTCCTGCAGGGAGTCTACGTGGGCTTGGCGATTCCCCTCGGCATCCTAAAGGGCGCGTCCCTTCCGATCAAATAGGCCGGCGCCGCCGAGGATCGAGAGCCAGCCAGGCTAACAATCCACCAAGAACGGTGGTGACCACGAAGATTCCGGCCAGCACGAAGTCGAACGGCTGACCATCCAGAGCGGCGAAGATGGTGATCGATAGAACGCCGAGCGTCAGCACGGGAATGAAGACCAGCAACGGGACGGCGTAACGCAGGGCGCCCGGACGGCCGGTCAAGAGGCGGATACCGGTCACCGCAGAGAGCGGGATTAGGAAGGCCAGGTCGAGAACGTAGATCGGGCTCGTTGGCCAGCCGGCATCCCGCAAGGCCTGCGGCTGTTGGCCAGTGATCGCAGCACTCCCGATCTGGCCGAGCCAGAGCAGCGCAAAGATCACAGCGATGACCAGCAGGAAGATGCCACTCGCCCGCCGGCGCAGGTTGTCACCGACGGTGGCCTCCACCTCGGCTTCAGCGATCCTAGGCATCAAACCGGCGAAGGACCAGACGGCCAGGCCCACCACAGCGATGTAGAGCGGGGTCGCCGGATTGAGCACGGCGTCGAAGGCGAACACCGCGTAGGTGTAGAGCAGGTATCCCAACGCCCCCAGGGCCACCAGACGACCTCTTATAGATCCACGAGAGGACGCCCAGAGTGCCAAGGCAAGAATGGGAAGGGCGAATACGAGAGTTCCCACGTCTTGGCCATGCGACTGGCTGACCAGCGCTCGCCGATCGCGATAGAGGCCAGGGATGAAACCGACCAACGAGGCCACTGCGGCGATGACACCAGCCAGCGCCGCCAGCCACTCGCCCGTTGAGAACTTCCTAGCCATCCACCTGTGACGCCACCTTAGGTCGCACGACCTAGGTGGCGATCACCAGGCCGCCGACTCGGCCCAGGCGATCGGCTGGATTGTGCTCTGTCGGACTGAGGCCGTCGCAATGCGACGGCGGCCAGGCCAGCCACAGTAACGCCAGTCAGGACGGGAACCGCCATCTTGGCGGCCCGCTTCGGCAGGAAGACCTCGAACATCGGCACTGGATCGCCGAGATGGCGCTGAAACGGCCCCAGCGGACAGTTGCCGCCGCCAATGACCAAGCCGACTCCCTCAACTGCCAGGGTGCCGACTGCTAGAGCAAGCACTGGGTCCCGACGCCTCGTGATCGCCGAAAACCAGATATAGCTAAGGCAGGCCAGTTCCACCGCGGCGATTCCGACGTGCACAGCCCGAAAGACCCGAACGGCTCGCCGGGCATGTCCACCTCTCTGGAGCACGTCCATTCTGCACCAGCGTCCAACGGCCACCTGTTGAGTTAACACCACAATGCGACCTCCCGACTGGCCGCCTCCGAGCTCCCAAACTCCCGGCGTATACGAGGGCGCAGGACGGACTCGGGTGCTCGCTCGTCGTCTCCGCGCCCCCAGTTGACGATCCGGCACGAGCATGGCGGAGACGGTCCGCGAGGGCGACGGCGATCTTGGGCGCAGGGGGCCAACTAGCCGTGCAGCGGAGCGCTTGGCCAGATTAGCCTGGTGTCATGCGCGCAAGTCAGGTGATGACCAGCCCCGTGGTGACCGTTCAACCGGACACGTCAATCAAGGAAGCGGCCCGCCTCCTTACCGAGAGGCATATCAGCGCACTGCCTGTGGTCGACGAGAAAGGCCTCGTCGGCATCGTCTCGGAGGCGGACCTGCTCGACCTGGAGACCAACCCCGACGCCCGCGCTCAGATCACTCCAATGCCGCCCAGGACGAGGCCGCTGCCGTCGCGGGTGGAGGAAGTGATGTCCCGGAACGTACTCACCGTCACCGAGGAAACCGACGTCGGGATAGCTGCCCAGCGAATGCTCGAAGCCGGGGTAAAACGTCTTCCTGTCCTCAGGGGCCAGCAGGTGGTCGGCATTGTGAGCCGTCACGACCTCCTCAAGGTCATGGCAATGGATGACGGAGACATCGAGGAGAGAGTGCGGAAGGCCCTGAGCGAGGAAGGCCGACGGATCGGCGAGCTGAACGTGACCGTGAAAGACGGGCTCGTAGAGATCTCTGGCACGACCGACCCGAGGCTGCTTCGCCTAGCCGACGTCCTCGTCCGCTCCGTCCCCGGTGTGCTGGATGTGCGTCACGTCCCCCAAGAACGGTAAATCCCTCCTCAGGCGTCGGTTTCGTGATGCGACGCAGGGCTACTCTGCCGGCAAGCAAGGTGTCGAGGGCGGGCGCAGGACGACCTATGGTGCTCATCGTGTGCTGCAACTGGACCGCCAGGGAGTACATCTCGTCGGACGCGACTCGGCCATGTGCGGCGAACCAGAGCTCGCCCCGAGGGCCGGCCATTGGCTTTCGCCAATAGCGGATGGCGAACCACTCGGGCATCCACTGATACAGATCCGGAGATTTGAAGGAATCTCGGCATTCCCGCTGGTCCGCAAACCCTGGAACGCCTGCCGGGTGGCCCTGACCATGAGTGCAGCGAGGTGTGATCGGAGGCTAACCGCCGGGGGTCACCGTCGACCCGGTACGGTGCGAACGTGATCGGCACGATGAAGGCCGCGTGCGCTGTGAGCCACCCCTCCATATTCCGGGTGATCGCTGCCGAGAAGCCGGCCTCATTGAACAGCGCCCGCAACATCTGAATTCGAGAGGAGGTCGTACCGTCCAGTTCGCCGAGCATGGTGCGCTGCTGCCGAATCAGCACAAACCTTGTCACCGCCCCTTCCTGTACCCCGCCCACTGCTGGGAAGCCGAAGGCCGTGCGGGCGCCAAGCGCGGCGCTCAGCTCCTGACTGAGGCCAGCCGTATTGCCGAAGAAGAGCACGGTCGCTGCGTCGTTAGCATTCCTTAGATGAGGCAGCGCGGCGGCGAGGTGCTCCCGGCGCAGGGGGACAAGTACGAGATCGTAGCGGTCCTCTCGCGCCAATGAATCCGCTGTGCGCGCCGGCGGCACGGTCCGCTGGCCTAGTTCAGCGTCCTCGAGGATCAGCCCTTGGTCGCGGAGCTCGGCCAACCGCCCACCACGGGCCGGCATCACTACCTCGCGACCGGACTGGAGCAGCTTTCCGCCATAACGCCGCCAATCACACCGGCCCCCGTTCCGCCTCGTCGGCTCGCCGCCGCGAGCCGGGTCATGATCAATAGAGGGGTTGGGGCCTCTTCATAGCAGGTAGATCGGCCCTAGCCGACGGGTCTCAGCCAGACCAGGCTAATTCGCGAGGTGACGTTAAGGAGCTGGGTGGCACTGTCGATCGCCCGCCGGCGGTTTCAGGTTTGTCACGCACGAGTCACGCGACCGTGATGGCGGCATGTTCAAGCTCGACGTGGAAAGGGCTCGGGTCATCGTGGTTAGAACTCAACCCAGACCAAGGAGATACTCCAGATGCCTGCAGCGACGATCCTGATCGGTGCCCTGGTCCTGCTTATGACGGTGGCGGCGTTCTCCAGCATCCGGATCGCCAGTGCCGCGCGTCCCTCGCGCCTTCAACTTCGGTCAGGCCTCCGCGCAGATTGCCCAGACCACATTGCGTGCCGTGCTCGGGTTGTCAAGCCTGAATGAGCTCGCGTCGATAGGGGAGTGATGTATGTCAACTGAACAAGTCGGCCAGCAGACGATTGAGACCAGCTTCCTCGAGGAGCGGAGCTACGCGCCGCCAGAGGACTTCGCCCGTGAGGCCAACGCCCAGGCGGACATCTACGAGCGCGGATTCGATGAGTTTTGGGAGGACGAGGGGCGCAAGCGCGTCAGCTGGTTCGAGCCTTTCGACAAGGTCTACGAATGGGAGCCCCCATACGCGAAGTGGTACCTGGGGGGCAAGCTCAACGTCTGCTACAACTGCGTCGACCGCCACGTCGAAGCCGGCCGGGGCGACAAGACCGCCTATCTCTTCGAAGGCGAGCCGGTCGATGACCGGCGCCAGATCAGCTTCTCCCAGCTCCAGGCCGAGGTCGTCCGCTTCGCCAACGGGCTGAAGAAGCTCGGCGTCAAGAAGGGCACGCCGGTCGCCATCTACATGGGTATGGTCGCCGAGCTGCCTGTGGCAATGCTCGCCTGTACCCGGCTCGGCGCGCCGCACACCGTGGTGTTCGGCGGCTTCAGCGCCGAGTCTCTGGGTGACCGGATGCGCGACATGGAGTGCGAGGTCCTCATCACCCAAGACGAGGGCTGGCGCCGAGGCAAGACGGTGCCGCTGAAAGTTACCTCCGACGCGGCCCTGGAGGCCTCGCCGGTCGTCAAGAGCTGCGTCGTCTTGCGGCGGACCGGCGGCGAAGTCTCGATGCTGGAAGGCCGCGACGTCTGGTGGGACGAGCTCGTGGCAGATGCCAGCGACGATCCGAACAGCTGTCCGTGCGAGCCGATGGAAGCCGAGGACATGCTCTATTTGCTCTACTCGAGCGGCACGACCGCCAAGCCCAAGGGCATCGTCCACACCACCGCCGGCTATCTGGTCGGGGTGGCCAGCACTCACCACTACGTCTTCGACATCAAGCCCGACACCGTGTACTGGTGCACCGCCGACATCGGCTGGGTCACCGGTCACAGTTACATCGTCTACGGCCCGCTCGCCAACGGCACAACGGGAGTGATCTACGAGGGCAGCCCCGACTATCCGGACAAGGACCG
>CATPBP010000176.1 GCA_955652675.1 Candidatus Dormiibacterota bacterium | reverse complement strand
GCGCCGATCAGGCCGACGACGAGGTCGCCGACCAGCCCGTACCCGCCTCCCTTCATCACCTGTCCAGCCAGCCACCCGGCAATCAGGCCGACGACGATCCAGGCAATGATTCCACCGGGGTTCAGGTCCATAAGATCGCACATCCTCTTTGTACGGCCCACCCCCCGCCGCGATGGTCGAGGGATCCTGGGTCGGTCTAGGCGGACGGGCGGGGCCCGTCCCAGGAGCATTGTCTCTCTTTCTAGCGCAACAATTGAGCACCAATATCGGCTCACTGTTACGCACTACTGAGTTCGAGAGTGGCCGATAGTTGCTAAAGTCAGCTAGATAGTCAGCGTCTACGTCCACAGGAGGAGGTCCCGTGCCCCGTCTGGCTCGCGCGAGCGCTCTAGTCATCGAGTCCGACGCCGACTACCGATTGGTGATCGCCGCCTGCGTGGGGAGCGCTGGGGTCCAGGTCGAGGCGGTAGAGGCCGTAAGCGAGGGCCTCCGGCGACTCCAAGCCGGGGACTTCGAGCTGGTCATCTGGGGCGTACCCTTGCAGGACCCTCGCCGAGCCCATATCGTGGCCCAGTTCCACGAAGAGACGAAGGTGCCCCTGATCCTTCTCGATGAGTCGTACGAGGAGGCTCGGGAGTCATTCGAAGCCGGTGCCGACCAGGTCTTGCCCAAACCGTTCGTGCCAGGGGCCCTGGTTGGAGCAGTGAAGGCGGCGCTGCGGGGCCCAGGCCCCGATTCCTTGATTCCCTTGGCCAGTCGCATCGAGGTCGGAGAGGTGGTCTTCGACTCTGGAGCTCGTACCATCACCCATGGCCAGGGCTCGCTCTCGCTCGCGCAGCGAGAATGGGAGCTCCTCTCATTCCTTCTAGCTCGACCTAATCAATGGTTCCCGGCCGAAGAACTGGTAAAGCAAGCCTGGGCTGGCTCTCACAACTCGGTTGAGCAGCTACGTACTTACGTGGCCCGATTGCGACGAAAGCTGGAGCCGCTGGAGCTTCCCTTCGAGATCGCCAGCAAGCAGGGCCGGGGGTACTACCTGGTCTACGAGGACATCGGCACCGGCAAGCCGTAGCTCCCACCGCTCGTGGTCCGGTCAGGGCTGCTCCCCCTAAGGGTGCCTTCAAAGCAGTTTAGTCCTGCTTTGCTGTCTTTAGTCCGGTGTCGGGGAGTGAGAGGCGCAGCGGGCGATTGGTGAACATCACAGGTTTGCTCGCCTCCGCCATTTGAACGGGCTGCGCGCCCTCCGAGCGTCAAACGCTCGCCATCGCTCCTGGCGCTCATCACCCGCTGCAGCAATTCTGAGATGCTCGCGATAAGGGGCGCTGTTGACAGCATTTACCGAGCTCGGAAACTCAGAAGTCAGGCTCGTGGCTGAGGCGTCGCGCCCGGGTGCTCGAGCAGGAAGATCGTGATCTGGGAGGGGCCGCTCTCCAGTCGACCCAGACAGTCGGGCTCGCGGCTCTGCGCCGCTTCTATCGCTGGGGCCGCCCGGACGGCCTGGGCACAACGGATCAGGACGGCATTCTTTAGCGAGACAACGTAGGACTCGGCTTAGCACAACGCCGAGGGTGCTGTCTAGGTACACTCAGGGGAGCTTGGCCCTTCTAAGCAACAGGAGCCACGGCGGTCCCCTCTGGATGTGGAAGGCTGCGTTGTCCCAAGCGGTCGGAGCTTAAGAGGCAGCACTGACCATGAATGACGGCGCGGCGCTGGCGCGGGTCAGCATCCAGACCGTTTCCCATGCAATCAACCGGCAGCCGATCGTCTCACCCGAGATGGTGTATGTCGTAACGCCAACACTGGCTGCGCGTGGTTCCGGCGAAATCCCGGCTCCGCAGGAGGCCCTTGGGCGAGGATCGGGGACCTGATCGCATGGACGCTGGAGGTTCAGTCGGCACCGGCAGGGTCAAGGGGTTCAACGTAACTCCCGGTCGGTTCGGCCACGAACCCGTCGCCATCGTCGAAGGAGACGGCTGCGTGGTGACCATCGCCCACCGTGGCGCGACGCTCCTGCGGTGGCTCCAAAGCACAGGGACCCTCGAGACCGACCTTTCGGACGGATACGCCAACGCGGCCGAGTTGATCGAGCAGAACGGCGTACGAAACGGAATCCTGGCCCCTTTCCCGAACAGGATCGCGCTTGGTCGCTACGAATTCGCGGGCTCGAGCTACGACCTCCTGCCGGGGCAGCCGGACAACGACAGACTTATCTACCACGGCTTCCTGCGTGAACTGCCGACGAACCTGACCAATGTGCAAACAGGTCAGGAGAGCGCAGAACTGACCTTCGGCTGCGACAGTATCCGGCCTGGCGCCTTCCCGGGCTATCCGTTCGCCCTCGACATCCGAATCATCTATGAGATCACCGCCAGCAGCATCGACCTTACGGTACACGTTCACAACGTGGGCGAGCACGCCGCACCGTATGCCGCAGGCTGGCATCCCTACTTCCGGCTGGGCACAGAGAGCATCGACGAGCTCGAGTTGACGATCCCCGCCCAATCGGTGATACGTACTACCCCGGACCTGATCCCGCTCTCCGGCGCCGAAGCTCACGGGTTGCCGGCAATCGATGCCCCTGACTTCCGAGAGGCACGACCCATCGGTGAAGCTGTCCTCGACACCTGTTACAGCAACCTGGTCCCCGACGACGACGGCATATCACGCACGCT
>CATPBP010000175.1 GCA_955652675.1 Candidatus Dormiibacterota bacterium | reverse complement strand
GGCGCCTCCATCCGTCAGTACATCGACGACGGCCTGATCGCCGACGTGAGCTCGGCGTACGAACAGGACAAGCTGGCCTCGGTCACCCCCAAGGAGATGTTGCAAGCCATCTCCAAGGACGGGAAGGAGTACGGCGTCTCCACCGGGGCTCACCGCATCAACATGTTGTGGTTCAACAAGAAGCTGCTCGCTCAAGCAGGGGTCACGGTGCCCACCAGCGGCTACACTGTTGATAGGTTCCTCGCCGACCTCGGCACGCTCAAAGCAGCCGGCGTGGTGCCGCTGTGCCGAGGCGCCAAGGCCCCCTTCGCCACCGCCGAGTTGTTCGAGAACACCCTACTGAGTGTCATCGGCGTCAACGGGTGGAAAGACCTGAGCGCCGACCAGCTCAGGTGGGACGGCCCGCAGGTCAGACAAGCTTTGGGCCAGTTTGGCAAGATGCTGAGCTACAGCGATCCTCAAGCGGGCGCGCTGAGTTGGGACCGCGCGACCAATAAGCTGGCTACCGGCGGGTGTGCCTTCGAAAGCATGAACGACTCGGCATACGGCGAACTCGTCAAGGGCGGCGCCACAGAGGGGACCGACTTCGGTTACGTGCCATACCCCGGCACCGACGGCTTGTTCCTGGCGGTCGTCGACACCTTTGTGGTGGCCAACAACGCCAAGGACCCCCGGAACGCCCGCGCGTTCCTGGCGTCGATCGGAACCAAGACCACTCAGCTCGCCTTCAACAAACTTAAGGGCTCGGTGCCGCTGCGCACGGACGTCGATGTGTCGTCGTTGCCGACCTACCAGCGGTCCTCGGCCCAGTCCTTGGCGCGCGACCGCGTCCTCCTGTCGATATCACACGGGGAGGCCAAGAGCCCCCAGTTCGAACTGGGATTCTATGACGCCATCGCGGCGTTCGAGCAGAGCAAGGACGTCAACGCCTTCAACCAGGCGCTGCGGGACGCCGTGAACGAGGTCCAGCCACCCCCACACTGAGCCCGATCCATGGGACTATGGTCCCTGGCCCGACTTAGTGAGTGGTTTGAACCGAGCCGCCATCGCCCCAGCGCCTGGAGCGACGCGATCAGGTCCGAGCCGATAGCTCTGATTTGGTGGGCGGCTCGGCGCCGGCCCGTGTACACGTCAGAGCAGAAACCCGGACTGCGTACTGCAGGACGTCGGCGAGCTCATCTGACAGGGACTCTAGCCGACCGCGATCCAGGAGACCTAGTTCGTACAGCCGCGCCAGCAGACCGGACATGAAGGCGTCGCCCGCGCCGATCGTATCAACCACCTTCACCGGGACGCCGTCGACCTGCCAGGCGCCGGCCGCGGTGAATGCACTGCTGCCGTCTGGGCCGCGGGTCACCACGACGAGCGCCGGACCGTAGCTCAGCCACCGGCGTGCGACTGGCTCGAGCGGCTCTCCCGGATACAGCCAGGCCAGGTCAGCGCGGCTGACCTTGACCAGGTCCACTGAGGGCAGCCAGCCCTCGAGTCGCTTCAGATAGCTGTCTCGGTCCCCGATGACGTTCGGGCGCACGTTGGGATCCAGCGAGATCAGGTGACGCCCATGCTCCCGAGCCATGAGGGCCTCGAGTGTTGAGGCGGCCGGCTCCAGGACGAGCGAGAGCGAGCCGAAGTGGATGACCGCTACCTCCCTTGGAAAGGCTTCCGGTAGGTCCGTTGGGAGTAGTTCCCGATCAGCTGTGCCATTGGCATAAAAGGCGTACTCCGGCTCGCGGTCGGGCTCTTGATGCACAAAGGCCAGAGTCGTGAGCTCTGGGCCCTCGCGAAGATACAGGGGGTTGATTCCACTGGCGAGGAGGCGAGCCCTGAGCTGCTCCCCGAAGTAGTCTCGGGAGATGCGGCCGAGATAGGCGACAGGCACTCCCAGCCGGCCAAGCCCGATGGCGATGTTGTACGGGCCGCCGCCGAGCTTGGGAACGTACGCGTCGATGTGGTCAAATCGAGAGCCAGTCAGGTCTACCAGCGCCTCACCACAGATCACGATCATCGGTCCCTCACCTCCAGAACGGTTGGCCTACTCACCGGCGCCAGTTCAGCATCCCTGGCGCGCGGTCTCCTCACAGTGAATGCTCGGCCGGCTTTTTCGTGTCCGCGGAAGCGGTAGTGGTAAAGGAAGCATAACGCGGGGCACCTTGGGTGCAACCAGCGTTTTTACGCGGCGCGGGGATAGAGAGCGCTGTCAGCGCAAGTCTCTGACAAGGCTCCTCTGCGGAAGGCAGGAGGAGCGAGGAAGCATGAACAGAGAGACCAAGCTCGCCGGGGTTCACCGCCTCCTGGATTCCTAAACAACCGTCTTCTTTAGATCCCCGGCCTCAGTGTCCGCCGGGTTCCACCAGCGTGGCCCTGTACCGAACACTACATCGGAAGGAGCGATGCGAGTCTGGCGCTAAAGTGATGTGCTCGACCAAGTCCGCTCTGTTGAATGAGTTGGTGATGACCTCGACAGGTTCCAGGGCGATCGAGCGCCTCCGATCCCGTCCAAGTGTGTCTGCGGTGAAAACGTGCATGTGCCCGTTGTCTTGCAATATCTCCAATGACTGCCCTGTCCTGGGATTGCTGAG
>CATPBP010000174.1 GCA_955652675.1 Candidatus Dormiibacterota bacterium | reverse complement strand
CAGACCATCGACCACCCGCCGCTTGCCCAGCACCTTGCCTTGCTCATCGAGCAGGCAGACGTCGTGATGAGCCTCCGCCCAGTCGATTCCCAGGAAGACCATCTGCATCTCCTTCACTACCGGCCAGTTCACCAAGCCGAAAGAGATCTACGACACCCTAATAGACCAGTGCTCGAGGCACGACATCCCACCAGTCGTCTCGACCTCCTTGCCGGCCGAGGGCGGCACTATCTCCCCCTAGGGCTCCAAGCGCCCTGGGAAACCTAGAGTGCTCACCCCCGGTGGCTCGGATGACCTCCCCATCATCCGGGAGCGTCCGGTCCTATTAGGGAAGCTACTGGCGGCGGGAGAAGGTTCGGCGGAGTTGGCGGTCGACGATGGCCGCCGCCAGGCTCATTAGTGCACCCAGTATCAACCGTTCCGCGCGGCCGATCACCTGCGCGCGGAGGCCGTGGCGCCGGAAAGCCCGAGGACGTGGCGGATGCCCGTCCTGGGGATCGGCAGCCTGAACCGACACAGTCATCGTCCCCTGTCGCTAGTGTCCTGCTTCGGAAGTTCGTCGAGCAGATTGTGGCAGGCAGCCGCAGGCTGCCGATCCGGGCGCCGAGGCGAAGGAAGGGGTGGCACTAGGAGGAGCGCATCTGAGATGCGTGACGACGACGGGCCGGGCCCCCTGACGCCCGCATCGACGTCCGGAGCCGCAATATGCCGGCGAATTTCTGGAGCAGGACACTAGACGACCGGCGGCCGCGCCGCTGGCATCTTCGATTCTGGTCCGAGCTGGGGTCGCAGTCGGGCGAGCATGACGCCTTCATCAAGGTGGTCATCGTGGAGCGGCTGGCACGAGCCGTGGTCCTGGTCGCGGCCGCCATCTCGCTGCTCGTCGTGGGCCACCTCGGTTACCTCCCCGCCGTCATCGCCGCGACCCAGGAGCAGCTGAACCTCACCGCCGGGCCCGGTCTGCTCCGCCAGCTCATCGCTCGCGCGCTCGACTACCTCGGCAACTACCCCCATCAGACGGCCCTCGCGCTCGGCGTGCTCGTCTTCGCCCTGCTGGAGGCGGTCGAGGCGCTGGGCCTGGCGGCCCACCGGCGCTGGGCCGAGTACCTCACCGTGCTGGCCACCGCCGCTCTGATTCCCGTCGAGGTCGAGGAGATCATCAGGCGCCCGACTCTACTGCGCTTCGGGGCCCTCCTCTTCAACCTCGCCATCGTCGGCTGGCTCGCCTACCGCAAGCGGCTCTTCCTCGACGTCTGAGCCGGGCCTGGGTCTAGCGACCGAAATCGAGGCGCGCTGCGAGGCGGCCGGGTAGGCCGGCCTCGATGATCGCGCGCTTGGCACGGTCGCGGTCATAGGGGATGCGCCGGAATTCGAAGGTGCCGTGCTCCGGGTCCCAGAGCCCGTAGCTGGCATCCGGGTCCCCATCCCGGGGCTGGCCGACGCTCCCCGGGTTGACCAGCGCGGGGGCCCTCAGCTCGATCGCGCCCAGGTCATAGTCGTGGGCCAGGTCCTCCTGTTCCACGTGGAACACTCCTGGAACATGCGTGTGGCCGTGGAAGCACAGCCGCTCGCCGACCAGCTGGAGGTTCTCCAGAGCGGTGTAGGGGTCGAGGATGTACTCGTAGATGGGGTCGCGGGGGCTGCCGTGGACCAGGAGAGCGCCGCCCCTCTCGCTGCGCTCGGGCAGGTCGCGGAGCCAGCCCAGCCTCTCCCCGTCCAGCTGCTCAATGGTCCAGCGAATGGCGGACGCGGCGTCAGCGTTGAACCAGCCGAGAACTGCCGCGTCGGTGCAGGCGCGGTCGTGGTTGCCGACCAGCGTCGGCCAGCCGCTCCCCCGCACGTGGTCCAGGCAGCGAACCGGGTCCGCTCCGTAACCCACGACGTCGCCCAGGCAGATGACCTGCTCCACCTCGGGGAGCCCGCCCAGGTCCTCGAGGACCGCCTCCAAGGCTGGCCAGTTGGAGTGAATGTCGGAAAGAAAGGCGGTTCTCACCGGACGCTCACGAGTGCTAAAGCCTACCCAGTGTCCTGAGTTGAATTTCCGACTCGGGGCGAGAGGCCTCTCGCCGGGGCCCCCCCGCGCCGGGACCGTACTGTCCGTTCCGTGTCCGTCCGCGGTCGCCATCCTTCGTTGCATGGATACAGCGGCGGAAGCTCCCCGGATCCGCTTCCACCTCGACCGGGCGCTGCAGCTGGTGGCGCACGATCGCTGGGTCCTGGGAGGCGTCCACGACGGCAAGCTGCGGGTGCTTATCGACTCCTCTCCCGAGCCCGATCGCCCTTTTCGGCGGACCCGGTCTCTCTCCCACCTCGCGCGCCGCAGCCTGCACGAGCGAAAGCCGGTGGCGGTCACCGCGCTGGCAGCAACCGAGCACCGGAGTGGCGAAACGGCCAACTGGGAGATCGACTGGCCGGCCCTGCTCTACGCCCCTGTCGGCATGCCAGGGCGCCGTCCGGTCGGTCTCCTGATCCTGGGCTGCCAGCACGATCACTGGTACGCGCAGGAGGAGATCGACTACGTGGCCTCCCTCGGCATAAGCCTCACCTCGATGGCGCTTTCGGTGGGCGGCCCACTCGACCGCCTGCGAGGCAGTGAGCGCCGCGCGGCCCAGCTGCTCAGCCAGGGTCTCTCCTCAGCCGAGATCGCGGCGGCTCTGCACACCGACCGGCCGGCCGCCCAGCGCCTGGTCGCCCAGGTGCTGAGGAAGCTTGCGCTGAGGTCCCCGCGTCAGCTCTCGGAGCTCTGGCCGGAGGTCGAGCCGCTCTGATCGCTAGAGCGCCCGGCGCCGCCGGCGGTAGGACTGGAAGAGCGCGATGGAGAGCGGGTGCCCGGCCCACCTACGCAGCCGGAGCAAGGGTTTGAGAATCTCGTCGGTCTCCGCCGACCGCTCCGCCAGGAGCTCCAGCCCTTTCTCCAGCTCAAGCCTGGCGGCCTCGAGCTCAGCAGAAAGCGCCAGCCCCCGACGCCTTACCCGGAACAGGCGGGGAAGGATCGTCAGCGCTCCGGCCAGCATCACGACCGCGGAGGCGACCAGCAGGACCTGTCCGATGATGGCGGCCAAGCCGCCGGCGTCCACGGCGGGGCTCCTACTCGAGCTCCACGCCGACCGGGGCCAGGGCCACCACCTGGTCGTCGGAGCCGAGCCGCATCACGATCACGCCCTGGGTCTGGCGCCCGATCTCGGAGATGGAGCCGGTGGCCGTGCGCAGGACCATTCCGCTGGCGGTGATCAGCAGGATCTCGTCTTCCGGATCGCTGGTCACGCGCAGGGCGGCCAGCCGCCCCACCTTGGGGGTGACCTTCAGAGTGAAGACTCCCTGCCCGGCGCGGTGGTGGCGCGGGTAGTCGTCCAGCGGAGTGCGCTTGCCGTAGCCGCGTTCGGTTACCACGAGAAGGTCTCCGCCGGGGACGATCACCGCCATGCCGGCGACCAGGTCACCGCGTCCCAGCCGCATCCCGATCACCCCCTGGGTGTCGCGGCCCATGGGCCGGACCTCCTCCTCGGGGAATCGGATGGCCTTACCCAGCTGGGAGGCGATCAGGATCTCGTCGGCCCCACTGGTGGGCGCCACCCAGAGCAGCTCGTCCTCGCTCTGCAGGTTGATGGCGATCAGGCCGTTGCGGCGCACGTTGGCGTACTCGCGTGTCCGCGTCTTCTTGATGAACCCCTTGCGGGTCACCATGAGCATGTAGCGGCCCCCGTCGTCGTCGTTCTCCGGCCGCACGAAGACGGCGGTCACCCGCTCCCGCGGCCCGATCTCGATCAGGTTGTTGATGGGGATCCCCTTGGCCGTCCTGTCGCGCTCCGGCAGCTCGTGGACGCGGAGCTGGAAGACCCGGCCGGACTGCGTGAAGAAGAGCAGCGAGGCGTGGGTGTGGGTGCTGACCAGGTGCTCGGTGTAGTCCTCCTCGCGGGTGCCTCGCGGCGCGTCTCCTCCCGCGGTCGGCTTGGCGCCGCGGAGCCCAATGCCACCCCGCTGCTGCGCCCGGAAGGTGCGCGAGGGCTGGCGCTTGGCGTAGCCGCGGTGGGTCAAGGTGACGACCACCTCTTCCTTGGGGATCAGGTCCTCGGCGGAGAGCTCGGTGGCGTCCTGGTCGGAGATCTCGGTACGGCGGTCGTCGCCGTACTTCCTGGCCATCTCGGCCATCTCCTCGGTGATCAGCATGAGGACCTTCTGGTCGGAGGCCAGGATCGACTCCAGGTAGGCGATCGTCCGGATCACCTCCTCGTACTCGTCGTCGATCTTGGCCCGCTCCAGCTGGGTCAGCCGGCGCAGTGTGAGGTCGAGCACCGCCTGGGCCTGGCGCTCGGTGAGCCCGAACTTCTCCTGCAGCTGGTTCCTGGCGTCCTCGGTGTCCCGGGCGCCGCGGATGGTCTGGATCACCTCGTCGAGGTGATCCAGGCAGATCTTCAGCCCCTCCAGGATGTGCGCCCGCTCCTGGGCCCGCTTCAGCTCGAAGCGAGTCCGCCGGATGATCACGTTCCGGCGGTGGTCGATGAAGTGCTGCAGCATCTGCTTCAGCCCCAGCACGTGGGGCCGGTTGTCGACGATCGCCAGCATGATCACGCCGAAGGTCTGCTGCAGCGCAGTGTGCTTGTAGAGATTGTTGAGGACGGTGTAGGGCCGCGCCTCGCGCTTCAGCTCGATCACCATGCGCATCCCCGAGCGGTCGGACTCGTCTCTCAGGTCGGCGATGCCCTCGAGCTTGCGATCGCCCACCAGCTCCGCGATCTTGGCCACCAGGTTGGCCTTGTTCACCGCGTAGGGCAGCTCGTCGACGATGATCCGCTCCCGCCCGTTGGCGGCCTCCTCGAAGGTGTGCCGGGCGCGGACGATGATCTTGCCGTGGCCGGTGGCGTAGGCCTGCTTGATGCCCGCCCGGCCCATGATGATGCCGCCGGTCGGGAAATCCGGACCCTGGACCAGGTGAAGCAGGTCCTCGGAGGTGGCCTCCGGGTTCTCGATCAGGTAGGTCACAGCCGAGGTGATCTCGCGCAGGTTGTGGGGAGGGATGTTGGTCGTCATCCCCACGGCGATACCGGTGGCGCCGTTGATGAGCAGGTTGGGGATCCGGGCCGGAAGGACGAGCGGCTCCTCTTCGGTGCCGTCGTAGTTCGGCCCCATGTCGACGGTGTCCTTCTCGATGTCCGCCAACAACTCGCTGGCGATGGCGGCCATCCGCGCCTCGGTGTAGCGCATGGCCGCCGGGGGATCGCCATCTACCGAGCCGAAGTTGCCCTGGCCGTCGATGAGCGGGTAGCGAAGCGAGAAGGGCTGCGCCATCCGGACCAGCGCGTCATAGACGGAAGCGTCGCTGTGCGGGTGGTAGAGCTTGAGCACGTCGCCCACGAAGGCGGCGCACTTGCGATAACGCGAGGCGGAGGTGGCGCCGGCACCGTTCATGGCGTAGAGAATCCGGCGCTGCACCGGCTTCAGCCCGTCGCGCACGTCGGGCAGCGCGCGGCTGATGATGACCGACATCGCGTAGTCCATGTAGGAGGTCTGCATCTCCTCCAGCAGGGACTTGGCGAGCACCGAGCCCGGCCCCATGTCGCCCGGCGGTGTCAGCTCGTCAGTCATCTACTCGAACCTCTTCAGCACCACGGTGCAGTTCTGGCCGCCGAAGCCAAATCCGTTCGAGATGGCGACCCGCACCTCGGCTCGGCGAGCCTCGTTGGGGACGTAGTCCAGGTCGCAGTCGGGATCCGGGGTCTCGTAGTTGATGGTGGGATGGATGACGCCGTGGTTCATGCAGAGCAGCGTCGCGATCGCCTCCACCGCGCCGGCGGCGCCCAGGAGATGCCCGATCATCGACTTGGTGCTGCTGATCGGCACGCCGGCCGCCCGCTCCCCCAGCGCCATCTTGAGCGCGCGGGTCTCCGCTGCGTCGTTCAGGGGCGTCGAGGTGCCGTGCGCGTTGACGTAGTCGACGTCCTCCGGCGTCATCCCGGCGTCTGCGAGAGCATTCCTCATGCACTGCGCCGGCGCCTCGCCGCTCTCGTCCGGAGCGACCGAATGATATGCGTCATTGGTGACGCCGAACCCTATTACCTCGCCGTGGACGCGGGCCCCCCGAGCGCGGGCGTGCTCCAGATCCTCGAGGACCAGTATCCCCGCACCTTCTCCGGGCACGAAGCCGTCGCGGTTCCTGTCGAAAGGCCGGCTCGCCCTCTCCGGGTCGTCGTTGCGGGTGGAGAGCGCCTTGATGGCGTTGAAGGAGGCTATCCCGACCTCGCAGAGCGAGGCCTCGGTCCCGCCGGCCAGCATCACGTCCGCGTCCCCGCGCTGGATTATGCGCAGCGCGTTGCCGAGGGCCTGGGTGGAAGCGGCGCAGGCGGTGACGGTGGTGGAGTTGGGACCCTTCAGGTGCAGGTGCATGGCGACCTGCGCGGCGGCGATGTTGGGAATCACCATGGTGGCGTAGAGGGGCTGCAGGCGGCCGCCGTTGAGGAAGATCGCGGCGTCGCGCGTCATGACCTCGAAGCCACCTATCCCGGTTCCCATCTCGACGCCGACCCGGAAGGGGTCCTCGTCCTCCACGACCAGCCCGGCGTCGGCCACCGCCTGCTCGGAGGCCACGAGCGCCAGCTGCGTGAAGCGGGCGGAGCGCTGGGCCAGCTTGCGGTCCATGTAGGCGGCGGGATCGAAACCTCGGACCTGGGCCGCGAACTTGGTGGTCAGCCGGCTGGAGTCGATGCCCTCCAGCAGGGCGGCTCCGCTCCGGCCCTCAACCAGGCCGTGCCAGAACTCGTCCACGGTCTTGCCCAGCGGATTGATGGTCCCCATTCCGGTCACCACGACTCGCCGCATACCGTTCTCACTCACTTCGTCTTTCACCTCGAACGGCCACGGATCTTCAACGACCGACGGCCTCGCGAATCTTACCCACGAGGTTGACTTCAACCGCTTCCCTGGCCACTCGAATCGCGTTGCGGAAGGCCAGGGCGTCGGAGCGCCCGTGGGCAACCACCGCCACGCCGTCGATACCCAGCAGCGGTGCTCCGCCGAACTCGCGCCAGTCGAGCCGCCGGCGGATGCGGCGCACGCCCGGGCGGATCAGGATTCCGCCCAGCTTGCCGGCGGCGCCCCGCGGCACCTCTTCGCGCAGCGCGCCGAAGACGAATTCCGCTGTCGCCTCCGCCATCTTGATGGCCACGTTGCCGACGAAGCCGTCCGCCACCACGACGTCGGCCTTGCCGGCCAGCACGTCCTTCGGCTCCACGTTCCCGACGAACTGGAAGCGTGAGTTGCCGGACTGGCGCTTGATCCGGCCGTAGGCCTCCTTCACGAGCTCGTCGCCCTTTCCCTCCTCTTCTCCGTTGCTGAGGAGTCCCACTCGCGGCCGCGACCGCCCCAACACCTGCTCGGCGTACACCGCGCCCATGAGGGCGAACTGGACCAGGAATTCGGGCCGCGAGCCGACGTTGGCGCCGACATCGAGAAAGTAGGCAGGATCCCCCGTCGTGGGCAGGATGGAGCCCAGCGCCGGGCGCTCCACGCCCCGGATCCGGCCCTGGATGAAGAGGGCGGCTGCCAGGATGGCGCCGGAGTTGCCGGCGGACACCCAGGCGTCGGCTTGACCCTGCTTGCAGAGCCTGGCGCAGATGCTCATCGAGGAGTCGGTCTTGGTCCGCACCGCCTGGGCGGGATGGTCGTCCATCTCGATCACCTGGCTGGCGGGAACGAACTTCAGCTCGGGGTGTGAGTCGAGCAATGGCTGCACCCGATCCGGCAGGCCGACGACCACCACCTCCACACCGAGTTCCCTGGCCGCCTGCGAGGCCCCGAGCACCGCCTCCGCCGGCGCGAGATCGCCACCCATGCCGTCGACCGCGATCTTCAAGCCTTCAGATGTCGAGATTGCGCACGTTTTTGGCGTGGGCCTGGATGAACTTCTTGCGCGGCTCGACGTCCGAACCCATCAGCTTCTCGAAGATGTCGTTGACCAGCGCGGCGTCCTCGACCTCGACCCGGAGCAGCGTTCGCGTCTGGGGGTTCATGGTCGTCTCCCAGAGCTGGTCGGCGTTCATCTCGCCCAGGCCCTTGAACCGGTTCACCTCGACCTTGCCACCCATTCGCTTCGACTCGCGGTCGCGCTCCACGTCGCTGTAGACCCACTTGGTCTGCTTGCCCTTGGTCAGCTTGTAGAGCGGGGGCTGCGCCATGTAGACGTGGCCGTTCTCGATCAGAGAGGGGAAGTAGCGGTAGAAGAACGTGAGCAGCAGGGTTCGGATGTGGGACCCGTCGACGTCAGCGTCGGTCATCGTTATGACGCGGTGGTAGCGCAGCTTCTCGTACTCGAAGCGCTCGCCGATACCGGTGCCCAGCGCGGTGATCAGGTTGCGGATCTCCTCGGACGTCAACACCTTGTCCAGGCGGGCTTTCTCCACGTTCAGGATCTTCCCGCGCAGCGGCAGGATCGCCTGCGTCCGCCGGTCGCGGCCCGCCTTGGCGGTGCCACCGGCCGAGTCGCCCTCGACGATGTACAGCTCACACTTGGCCGGATCTCGCTCGGAGCAGTCGGCCAGCTTGCCTGGCAGCATCGAGCTTTCCAGGAGCGACTTCCGCTGCACCAGGTCGCGCGCCTTGCGGGCGGCCTCACGTGCCCGGGCTGCCGTCAGCGACTTCTCGATGATCCTGCGACCCTCGCCGGGGTTCTCGTCCAGGTACTGGTTCAGGGACTCGGCAAGCACGGCGGAGACGTGGCCCTGCACCTCGGCGTTGCCCAGCTTGGTCTTGGTCTGACCCTCGAACTGAGGCTCCAGCAGCTTGACGCTGATGACGGCGGTGAGGCCTTCTCGAACGTCCTCGCCGGTGAGGTTGGGATCCGAGTCCTTGAGCAGTCCCGCCTTGCGCGCGTAGCGGTTGAGCGCGTTGGTGAGAGCGGCGCGGAAGCCGGTCAGGTGGCTGCCGCCCTCTGCCGTGTGGATGTTGTTGGCGAAGGCGAGCACCGTCTCGACGAAGCTCTGGTTGTACTGCAGGGCGATCTCGATCTGAGTCGTCTCGATCTCGCGATCGACGTAGAACGGCACCTGATTGACGACACCTTTGCCGGAGTTCAGGTGCTTGACGAAGGACAGGATGCCGCCCTCGAAATAGAAGGTGTGGGCGTGGCCGAGCCGCTCGTCGAAGAGGACCAGGGCCAGCCTCTTGTTGAGGAAGGCCATCTCGCGAAGGCGGTGCAGGATGGCGTCGCGGTCGAATGCGGTGTCTGGGAAGACCTTCGGATCGGGCCAGAAGCGGACGATGGTTCCCCTCTTCTGGCTCTTGCCGATCACCTTCACCGGCTCCACGGGTGCACCCCGCTCGTATTCCTGGAAGTGCTCTTTGCCGTCTAGATGGACCCAGACCTGGAGGCGCTCGGAGAGCGCGTTGACCACCGACATGCCGACGCCGTGCAGTCCGCCGGAGACCTTGTAACCGCCGCCACCGAACTTGCCGCCTGCATGCAGGACGGTGAGGACCACTTCCAGCGATGAGCGGTGTTCGGTGCGGTGCAGGCCGACCGGGATGCCGCGGCCGTTGTCGGCCACCGAGACGCTTCCGTCGGTGTGCAGGGTGACGACGATGCGATCGGCTTCTCCGGCCAGCGCCTCATCGACCGAGTTGTCGACTATCTCCCAGACGAGGTGATGCAGCCCGCGGGTGTCCGTGGACCCGATGTACATGCCGGGACGGCGGCGAACAGGTTCGAGGCCTTCGAGAACCTGGATCTGTTCGGCGCCATAGGCCACGTCAGCGCCGAGAGGGCGGGCTTTGGCCTTACGGCCGGGCGGAACGCCTCCGCTTTGGAGATTCGTCACGCCGAGCGGTGCCCTCCCAGCGAAGAGAGATTGAGGCGAGGACTACTGGGATGCTGGATGTGATTATTTTACCCGAAGGCCGGGCCGCATAAACCGATCGCGCGCGCGTGTGCGCGCGTAGATCGGGTTCATGGTACCTCCGGCCGGCGTCGGGGCGGCGCCTGGGCGTTGCTCAGTCGGACTCGCCGTCAGGGCGCCAGCGCAGGACCGGGTTGCGGGCGGCCCGCACCTCGTCCAGCCGGCCCACGGGCAGGCTGCGAGGCTCCGCACGGAGCTCGTCCGGATCAGTCCTGGCAAGCTCCACGATCTCCTTGACGGCCTCGGCGAAAGCGTCAAGGGTGGCTTTGCTCTCGGTCTCTGTCGGCTCGACCATCACCGCCTCGGGCACGATGAGCGGGAAATACACCGTGGGCGCGTAGAAGCCGCGCTCGAGCAGGCCTTTGGCGAGGTCCAGGGCTTTGATGCCCTGCGGGGCCAGGTTTCGCGCCGAGGCCACGAACTCGTGCATGCAGGGCCCTTCGTGTGGCAGGTCGAGCACCCCCTCCAGCCGCTTGCGCACGTAGTTGGCCGCCAGGACGGCGTCCTTGGACGCCTGGGTCAGCCCGTCGCCCCCCATGGCCTGAATGTAGGTGAAGGCGCGCACCAGCATTCCGAAGTTGCCGTAGAAGCTCCGGACCCGACCGATGGACTGCGGCCGCTCGCTGTCGAGGAAGAACCGGCCGTTCTCCCGCTCCACCGTGGGCCGGGGCAGGAATGGGACCAGGTCGGCCTTGACGCCCACCGGGCCCGACCCCGGGCCGCCTCCGCCGTGAGGCGTGGTGAAAGTCTTGTGCAGGTTCATGTGCACGGCGTCGAAGCCCATGTCGCCGGGCCGGCAGATCCCCATCAGGGCGTTCAGGTTGGCGCCGTCGTAATACAGCTTGGCGCCGGTCGCGTGGACCATCTCCGAGACCTCGAGGATCTGGCGCTCGAAGAGGCCGAGCGTATTGGGGTTGGTCAGCATGAGCGCGGCGACGCGGTTGGAGAGCTTCGCCTCCAGATCGCCGACGTCGACCCGTCCGTCGGGCGCCGATTTGACCTCGACCACGCGGAATCCGCAGAGCGCCGCGCTGGCTGGGTTGGTGCCGTGGGCGGCGTCGGGAACGATCACCTCGGACCGCTCCTCGCCGCGGGCCAGGTGGTAGGCCTGGATCATCCTCAGGGCCGTCCACTCGCCGTGGGCGCCGGCGGCCGGCTGAAGGGTGATCCTGTCCACGCCGGCGATCTCGCAGAGCGCCCGCTCCAGCCGCCACATCAGCTCGAGGGCGCCCTGGATCGTCTCCGGGTCCTGGTAAGGGTGGAGCTCGGCGAAGCCGGGGAGCCGGGCCGCCTGCTCGTTGGCGACGGGGTTGTACTTCATGGTGCAGCTGCCCAGCGGGTAGAAGTTTTCGCTGATCGAGTAGTTCAGCGAGGCCAGCCGGCTGTAGTGGCGCATGACCTCCGGCTCGCTGAGCCGGGGTAGAGCCGGCGGACGCTTCCTGAGCAGGTTGGCGGGCAGCCTGGGCGCTGCCTCCACGCCGGCTTCCGGCAGCCGTGGCGGCGGAGCCGACGGGTGGCTTTTCTCGAACGTTAGTTCTTCGGTCACGCCTGGCCCAGCACTTCGACCAGCCGATCGATCGCGTCGAGGTCGTTGACCTCGGTGCAGCAGAAGAGGACCACGTCCTCCATCTCCGGATACCAGCGGGCTATTGGAAGCCCGCCTAGAATTCCGGCGGCCTCCAGCCTTTTCAGGGATTGTTCCACGTGGAACATCCTCACCGGGAACTCGTTCAGGAAAGGCTGATCGGGGAGCGCCAGCTCCACGCCGGGAAGCTGGCTCAGGCGCTCAGCCAGCGCGTGCGCGCGCTGGTAGCTGACCTCGGCGACCTGGCGCAGACCCTCCGGACCCATGTAGGTCAGGTAGACACTGGCCGCCAGGGCGCAGAGAGAGTGGTTGGTGCATATGTTTGAGGTCGCCTTCGCCCGCCGGATGTGCTGCTCGCGGGCGGTGAGGGTGAGCACGAACCCGCGCCGGCCGGCGGCGTCGTACGCCTCTCCCACTAGGCGGCCGGGGAGACGGCGGGTGAGGTCCTGGCGGCAGGCGATGAAGCCCAGGTGCGGCCCACCGAGGCTGGGAGCAAGGCCCAGCTGCTGGCCCTCACCCACGGCCACGTCGGCGCCGTATTCGCCGGGCGGTGCCAGGAGCGCCAGGCTGATCGGGTCCACGCAGGCGACCGCCAGCGCGCCGTGGTGATGCGCGTGGGCGGTGAGGGCCTGAGGGTCTTCGAGCACCCCGAGGAAGGTGGGCTGCTGGAAGACGACGGCGGCCGTACGCTCGCCGACCTGCTCCAGGCCCTGACGGACCTCGAAGCCGCGGCCCTGACCGTAGCAGCGGAGGACCTCCAGGTACTCCGGGTGGAGGTAGGGGTGAACCGCAACCTCCGGCCGGCCGGTGTGGACGACGGCCATCATGGCCGCCTCCGCCACCGCCGTGGCGCCGTCGTAGAGCGAGGCGTTGGCCACGTCCAGGCCGGTCAGCTCGGCGATCAGCGTCTGGTACTCGAAGATCGCCTGCAGCGTGCCCTGGCTGGCCTCGGGCTGGTAAGGGGTATAGGCGGTGTAGAACTCCGGCTTGGAGATGACCGCGTCGACAGCCGTCGGGATGAACCTCTTGTAGACGCCTCCGCCCCGGAACCAGAAGCGGTCCTCGTATGTGCGGTTGCGGGCGGCCAGACGGCGGAGATTGCTCATGGTCTCCAGCTCGGAGAGGCCTGGCGACAGCTCCAGGCCCCGGACGCGGAGCTGCCCCGGCACGTCGGCGAGAAGCTCTTCGGCCGACCGTGCGCCGAGCTCCGCCAGCATCTCCCGGCGGTCCTCCTCCGAGTGGACCAGGTAGGGCATGCGGGTTAGTGGCTCTGACCCTCGGTGACGGCCTTGTAGCCCGCCTCGTCGAGCAGGCCCTCCCCGAGGTCGCCGTTCAATCGCACCTTGATCAGCCATCCGGCCCCGAAAGGATCCCGGTTCACCGTTTCCGGGTTGTCGCTCAGAGCCTCGTTTACTTCCACCACGCTGCCGCTCACCGGCGAATAGAGATCGGAGGCGGCCTTGACTGACTCCACCACGCCGAAGGAGTCGCCCGCTTCCAGCATCCGCCCGACCGAGGGAAGCTCGAGAAAGACCACGTCACCGAGCTGCGATTGCGCAAAGTCGGTGATGCCCACGGTGGCGACGTCGCCCTCGGCCTGCACCCACTCGTGGCTCTCCGTGTAGTACCGCTCTGCCACTCCAGTCCTCCTGCTTGCTGCTAGGCGCGCGAAGCCTGCCGAACCGATCCCCGGTAGAAGGGTAGGGCCACGATGTCCGCCCGGCCGTCGCCGCCGCGGCCTGAGATCTCCACCGCACCGCCGGATTGGGCCGCGCCGGCCTCAACCAGCGCCATACCGATGCCCTTTTGAAGCCAGAACGAGTAGGTCCCGCTGGTCACGGTGCCTATCGTCCTGCCTTCCCGGCGCACCTCCAGCCCGTGGCGGGGAATGGTGCGCTCGGCGCCCCCGAGGCCAATGATCAGCCGCTGGGGACTCTCGGCCTTGATCTGCTCGAGGGCGGCGCGGCCGACGAAGTCGCCCTTCTTGAGACGGACCGTCCAGCCAAGTCCCGCCTCGTAAGGATTGACGCTCTCGTCCATGTCATTCCCGTAGAGGCGCAGACCCGCCTCGAGCCTGCACACGTCCCGGGCCGCCAGGCCGCAGGGGACCGCGCCGGCGGCGAGCAGGGCGTCCCAGACCGCTCCCACACCCGCCGAGGGCACGAACAGCTCGAAGCCGTCCTCTCCGGTGTAGCCCGTCCGCGAGATCGTGGCCTCCGTACCGGCAACGCGCCCCGGGGCCAGTCCGAAATAGGGGATGGCGTCCAGATCCACGCCTTCGGCTGGGAGAATCGACTGGGCGCCGGGGCCCTGCAGCGCGAGGAGGCTGACCTCCTCGCTCGCATCTTCGATCTCGATCCCGTCGGGCAGGTATTGACGGAGCCAGGCCAGGTCCTTCTCCCGGTTGGACGCGTTCACGACGACCGTCCAGGCGTTCTCTCCGCGGTAGACCACCAGGTCGTCGAGGATGCCCCCGTCCTCCTTGCAGATCAGGTTGTACTGCGCTCGGTTGGCCGCGAGGCCGCCCACGTCGTTGGTCACCACCCGCTGCAGAAAGCTGCCGGCTTGGTCGCCGCGAATCTCGAAGCGGCCCATGTGGCTTACGTCGAAGAGACCCGCTGCGGTCCGAACCGCCTCCTGCTCCTGCTTGACGCTGGTGTATTGCTGCGGCATCTCCCAACCCGCGAAGTCCACCATGCGGCCGCCGGCAGCCAGGTGTTTTTCGTACAGCGGGGTCCGAGACGGCACGGGCTAGCGGTGCCGACTCCGGATGCCGCGCCGGGGCAGGAGTTCAGTCCCGCCGGTCCGGCACGCAGGCTCCAACTTTTCGGTGGAGGTCAGCACCGTAGCCGTCCGCTGTGCTGGCTCACGACCGGCTCCTGGTCTGGCCTCAAATGCGAGGCCGCCGTGCCGGACCTCTCGCGCACTCTCGTCCGCCTTCAGTTGCGGCTGGGCCCTTCGGCCGGCGGAAAGGGTCTGCGATCCAGCCGCCCGGACTGGGCGGGCCGGCCCGCGGGGTCTTCCTGGCTCTCCAGGAGACGGTCCAGATCCAGCTCTTCGGGATCCAGGTAGACCAGCAACTCCTCGTCGTGCCGGCGCCGGGCCTCCTCGACCATGGCGGCGATGGCCTCCAGCCGGTCCTGCGACCACTCGAGCTTCGCCGCCAGCTCCGCCGGGGTGGCCTCCCGACCGAACTCGGTGCGAAGGCCGAACTCTGCTCGCTGATAATCCTCTGCGGCCTGAATCAGACGGCGAGCGTCCTCCTGAGCCTTCTCCTCCTGCTTCAGGGCTCGCTCCATCTCTTCAACGACCCGCTCACGAGCAAACGCCTCGAAGTCCGCCAGACCACTGCCGCCGAACTCGTCGATGGCCCGCATCAGGCCGATGCTGCCCTCCTGGAAGAGGTCGCCCTGGCTCAATCCGCGGCCCGCGCGCTCTTCTGCCGCGTGAGCCACCCAGCCGAGGTGGCCGTTGGCGAGCGCCTGGCGGGCTCCTTGATCACCGTTTGTGGCGGCGGCCATCAGCTGCTCGCGTTCGGCCGGGGGCGGCGGGCCGGCTTGCTTAGCCTGGGCAGCCAGCGCTTCGTAGGGGTCCGGCCCGGAGTCGTCCTCCGGCGCCTCCTCAGGGGATGTTCCACGTTTTACAACGTCGCCGGTCCCCTCCGGCCGAGCGGGCCCGCCTGGCCCCGAAGGGGGCCGGGTGGTGTCCGACGGCTGGTCGCCCGCGTCGCGTTCGGGAGGCTTTGCCATTCGGACGTCAATTGTAGGGGGGGCGGCGGGGCGCCCCTTCGGCCGCTCCGTATACTCCGGCCATGAGGCGGTTGGTCGAGCGGGGCTGCCCCCCGATTGACCGTCTCGCGGAGTGCTGCCACCCCTTTGACGGCCGTCAGGCGGCTGGATCTGGACGTCGGATGCGCGGCTGCAGGCGGAGCGCCTCGGCCACGAGCTCAGGCGGCTCCGCCAGCTTGCCCCGGCTGATCCTCGGAATTGGCCCGGGAGCCGGCCGACGCCTACCCCAACCAGCTGAGCGGCCCATCACCAGCCTGTCAGCCTTGGCGCGCGGCTGAGCGGTTGAGGAGCTAAGCCCTGCCCGCGGTCGGCTGGAGCGACGTGCTGCCCCTCCTCTTGCCGCTGCCTCTTGTGCTTGCCGCCAACTGGCAGGTGCGGCCGCCCATTGGTCAAGGGGCGGCGGCCAGGGTGGGCCGCGCTCTCGGGTCCGGCTCCTGGGCAGGCCTGGGCGTGGCGATCGCCCTCACGGGGCTACTTGGCCTCGAGTCATTTCTGGCCCCGCCGCAGTCCCATTCCCACGCCTACGGTGCGGCGATTCTGCTCGGGAGTCTGGCGGCGGCGGCGATCCTGATTCCGGCCGTTCGCCGGGCAGTCGCGCGCCTGCTGCCGATCGACCCGGGCAGCGCGCTGGACGCCACCGCGCTGATCCTCATCGCTATCCTGCTGGGCTTCCAGCTCGGCAGTCAGCTGGGCAGCGACGTGCTCGCCGACCAGGCGCGTTTCGGGCCGGCTCTGCGACCGCTCGACCTGATCGTTCAGGAGATTCCCTTTCTACTGGCGGCCTTCCTCGGTGTCGGGCTATTCATCCGCCGTGATCCCCGACAGGCGATGGAGCGGCTCGGGCTGGTGCGACCGGCGCTCTGGCAGATCGGGCTGGCGCTCGCCGCTGCCGGGCTCTTCGTGGCTTTCAGCAGCGGGGTGGACGCCCTGAGCCAGGCGCTGACGCCCGACATCGCCCGGAAGGTCAACACGGCCAACCAGCGCCTTTTCGGCCAGCTGGCCGATCCGGTGGGGATCGCCACCATTGCGCTGTCGGCCGGCATCTGCGAGGAAATCTTCTTCAGGGGTGCTCTGCAGCCACGGCTGGGCCTCGTGCTGACCTCGATCACCTTCGCCGCGGTGCACACCCAGTACGGCCTGTCGCTCGACGTCATGGCCGTCTTCGTGCTCTCCCTCGGCTTGGGGACCTTGCGCCGGATCGCCAACACCACCACGGCCATCGTCTGCCACGTGGTCTACAACACCCTGGTCGGAATCGGACTTGATCAGCGCTGGCTGGTGCCGGCCGCAGCCGTGGAAACGGGCCTGATCCTACTCACTGCCACCATCTTCTTCACAACCAGGGTAGGCGGCTCGCGACTTGCCAAATAGAATCCAGGCTGCCTTGACCACCGACGTAGCCACCTTTTCGCAGCTGGGGTTCAACATGGTGACCACGACGCCACGCACGATCGCCGTCGCCAACCAGAAGGGCGGAGTCGGCAAAACCACAACGGTCATGAACCTTGGCGCGGCCCTGGCGGAGCGCGGGGCCCAGGTCCTGATCATCGACATCGACCCTCAGTCCAACAGCACGAGCGGCCTCGGCATCGATCCCGCTCGCGCTCGGCTTACGGTCTACCACCTGCTTTCGGGTGAGGCCGAGATCGACGAGGTGGCCACCAAGACCAGCGTGCCGGGCCTCTACGTGGTCCCCTCCCAGGTCGCCCTGGCCGGGGCCGAGATCGAGCTGGCCACCCAGGACAGCCGCGAAGGCCGCCTGCGCCGGGCGCTGACCGAGCTCAGCGGCGGCTTCGGCTACGTCCTCATCGACTGCCCACCGTCGCTCGGGTTGCTGACCCTGAACGCCCTGGCGGCGGCGGACGAGATGCTGGTCCCGATGCAGTGCGAATACTTCGCTCTCGAGGGTCTGGCCCACCTTCTCTACACCCAGCGCCTAGTGCGGATGAACGTGAACCCGAAGTTGGAGCTGGGCGGCATCGTGATGACTCAGTTCGACAGCCGGACGACTCTGGCCTGGGAGGTGCTCGAAGAAGTGCGGCGGTCCTACCCTGACAAGATCTACCGGACCCTGATTCCGCGGAACGTCCGCATCAGCGAGGCGCCCAGCCATGGGATGCCGGTGACCGTCTACGATCCCACCTGCCGTGGTTCCCAGGCATTCCGGCAGCTGGCGGAGGAGGTGATGACCCGATGAGCAGGCCGCGCGGCCGCGTCCTGGGACGCGGGCTGGAGGCATTGATCCCCGTCTCGGTGAGCGGGGACAGCGAGGGCGAAAGCGCCCTACCCGATTACATAGACGTCGACCAGGTCAAGCCCTCTCCAGATCAGGTCCGGAGGCGGTTTCCGGAGGAATCGCTGCGGGAGCTGGCGGAATCGATCAAACAGCACGGGGTTCTCCAACCGGTGATGGTCAGCCGCCTGCCAGACGGCTATCAGCTGATCGCGGGCGAGCGTAGGTGGCGCGCGGCCCGCATGGCCGGGCTGGTGCGCATCCCGGCAATCGTGCGCCGGGAGACCGTGGAAGAGGAGAGCTTGCTGCTGGGCCTCATCGAGAACCTGCAGCGAGAGGATCTCGACCCGATCGAAGAGGCACGCGGCATCAAACGCTTGATCGAGCAATTCGGGCTTACCCATGAGGAGGCGGCAGCCCGCCTCGGAAAAAATCGGGTTGCGGTGACCCAAGCACTCCGGCTGCTCAACGGCTGTCCCGCGGTGGTCTCCGCCACGGCCGCCGGAGCCATCAGCGCAGGCCATGCCCGGGCCCTGGTCGGCCTCCCGTCCGCAGACGCCCAGGAGCTCGGACTGAAGGTAGTCCTGGCCCGCCACCTCTCTGTCAGGCAGGCGGAAGGCTGGGTGCGGTCCTATCAGCCCGCGGATGTCCGGCGGAAGGAACCGGCGGCAAGGATGCCGGGGCGGGGGCTGGCGCCGGTCGCGCAGCAGCTCCAGGAAAAGTTTGGCGCCGCAGTTCGCCTGAGCGGTACCCGCCGGCGAGGAGCGGTGACGATCAGATATTCGAGCACCGAGGAGCTGGACGGTCTCATCGGCCTGCTGCTGCAGTGAGCGGGACGCCAGCAGCGGAGATGTCCGCCGGCCATGTTCCACGTTTTACATAGCACTGCCGAGGACTGCCCTGCAGGCTGCTCACCGACGCCCGGCTTCTGAGCCGGGTACCTTTGCATTGCCTTGAGTTCCTCACGCGGCGGCGTCATGGTTCTGACCGAAGTTGCAGAGGTGGTCGTCCTGGCGCTGCTGCTCTATGTGGTGATCAACTTCGCCATCCAGACAGTCCACGTCATCGGCCTTTCCATGTCGCCGACCGTCCAGAACGAGGACTACCTGATCGCCAGCAAGATCGACTACCGGTTCCACACCCCGCAGCGGGGCGACATCATCATCATGCGTGACCCCTTCGACAGCTCTCGCGACTTCATCAAGCGAGTCGTCGGCGTGCCGGGAGATCGCCTCCTGATCCGGGACGGTCACACTTACATCAACGGCCATCTACTCGACGAGCCGTACATCAACGACGAACCCTGGACCACCAACGCGAACTGGCCGGCGACCGGTACTCAGAACCCCGACGGCCAGCTTCTAGGCTCTGACGACTACTTCGTGATGGGGGACAACCGCAACCATTCCAGTGACTCCCGGCTGTTCGGGGTCGTTCACCACAGCCAGATAGAGGCGCGTGCCTGGGTTCGCGTGCTGCCGGTCGGCAAGGCGGGCGCCGTCGACGGCACCAAGCCGCACATCTCGACGACCGCTCTGGTTCCAGCAACTCCCTGAGCGTCCCCCTTACACCGGCCGAGCACAGGCAAGCCGCTGTTCTGCCCATGTTTTCCACAGCCTGGGCATCACTGCGGTGCGAAAAGGTCCCCTGAGTCGACCACAGGCCCCTGCCGGGGCCGCTCGGGCTAGGCCTCGATGGCGGCGCGGAAGACTCGGTCGCTCGAGAAGGGCCCGATCAGGGCCAGCTGGATAGGCTGGCGCAGCACTCGCTGCGCCACGCGCTGGACATCCTCCCGGGTGACGGCCGAGAAGAGGCCGATCACTTCCTCGACGGTACGCACGCGGCGGGTAAGCAGCTCCTGCTGACATAGCCAGGTCGCCAGCGAGTTGGTGCCCTCGAGGCCAAGTCGGAGCCGGCCCTTCGTGAACTCCTTGGCCTTCACCAGCTCTTCCTCTGGAATCAGCTCGTCGGCCGCCTTCCGGAGCTCGCCGAGGACGGCCTGCAGCGCCTCCTCGGCCTTGTTCGGGTCGACGCCCACGTAGACGGCGAAATAGCCGCCGTCTTTGTGCTTGCTGGTATAGCTGTGGACGTCGTAGGCAAGGCCTCGCTTCTCGCGGATCTCCAAGAAGAGGCGCGAGCTCATGCCCTCGCCGAGGACCGTGTTGAGCAGGTCGAGCGCGTAGCGATCCGGGTCCAGGTAGGAGATTGCTCGCGTGCCCAGGCACATATGAGCCTGCTCGGTCTTCTTGCGGTGCAACAGCACGGTTGGCTTCGAGAGGGGCCCCGGTGCCTCCTGGTAAGCGCCGCCGTTGACCGCCTCCGGCAGCGTCAGGCGGGACTGGATGACTTCGACCACTTGGTTTGGGTCGACCCCGCCCGCCACGCCCATCACCAGGTTCGGCAACCTGTAGTGGTCCTTTACATAGGCGATCAGGTCGTCCCTGCTCGTGCTCGAGATGGACTCGACAGTGCCGATGATGTCCCGGCCGAGAGGGTGACCGGGCCACATTATCGCCTCGAAAAGGCTGTGGACATAGTCCTGCGGCTGGTCCAGGTACATCTTCAGCTCTTCCAGGATCACCATCCGCTCCCGCTCCACGTCGTCTGGTGCCAGTCGGGAGTCCGAGATGATGTCGAAGAGGACGTCGACCGCCAGCTCCATCCGGTCGGAAGGGACCCGGGTCCAGTAGGCGGTGATCTCCTTGTCGGTGGAAGCGTTCATGACGCCGCCGACGCCCTCGATGGCTTCGGCGATCTCCTTGGCGCTCGGCCTCCGGGAGGTCCCCTTGAAGAAGAGGTGCTCGATGAAATGGGAGACACCGCCGATGCGGTCATCCTCGAACCGCGATCCCACCGCGAACATCATCACCAGCGCCGCCGAGGCGCGATCGGGGAGGGTGGCTGTGAGAAGCCTGGCGCCTCCCTTCAACTCGTGCCTCGACTGATTGGGAGCTAGTGACATCGAATCGCCAGTATAAGGAGACCCATCACCGCGTCCGGCGCCCGGGCCGTGGTCACGGTCGCTGGCGCTGTAAAACGTGGAACATTCCCTGCGGGGAAGGACTCAGCCCTCTCGCAGTCTTCCCAGTGCTGAGTAGAGAATCATCGCCGTGTAATCGGCGGGCATCCCGTCGGAGACTGCGTCCAGCGCTTCGTTCAGGTATTTGACCACCTGCCGATCCCGGAGCAGCTCAGGAGACTCAAGCGCGTCGCGTATGACCTCCGCTATCTCGCTGGGGGTCACCTCCTCGTCGCCAGCACCGTCGGCGGCAGCGTTGGCCAGGGCGATGGCGCGCGTGATCAGCGCCGGACCGGGTTCGCTGCTCAGGCTGGCTGCTCGGCCCGGCGGGGTCCGACGACGACACGCCGTTCGGGCTCCTCGCCAATGCTGACGGTCGTCACCTCCGGATCGGCTTCCAGGGCCAGGTGGATGGCGCGCCGCTCGAAAGGCTGCATCGCATCCAGCGTGATCGGATCCCCGGTCACCTTGACCTGCCGGGCCGCGCGGTACGCGATCTCCCTGACTGTGTGTTCCCGGCGCTGCCGGTAGCGCTCCACGTCCACGATCACGCGCTGATCCGGCCCCAGCCGGCGACTGGCAAGCAGGTTGGTCATGGTCTGCAGCGCTCTCAGGGTCTCCCCGCGCCAGCCGATGAGGACGCCCAGGTCGCGGCCCGAGACGTCGACGACGATGGCCTCCGGCGTCGCCCGCGTGGTCACCTGGCAGCGGATTCCCATCTTGCTCAGGAGCTGGTCGACGATGTCCCGAGCGTTGTCCGCCTGGCTCTTACCCGCATCCGCCGCGACATCGCCGCCGGCCGAGGTGGCGGACGCAGCGCCGGAGGATCCGGGCACCGCAGCGCCGGCACCGATCACCGTCACCTCGACGACGGTCTCATCGGAGTTCTCGCTGAGCACCTTGACGTCGACGTTCCGCCGGCTTTCGGCGAGCTGTATCAGTGCGGCGTCGACCGCCTCGTCTAGGGTGCGGCCACGGCCTTCGGCAGTCTTCATTTCCTCGGTTTCCTTGTCCTCTTGGGGGACGCGTTCGCCGGCGCGGGAACAGGCGCGGGCGCAGGAGCCATGTCATTCTGCGCCCGCCGCCCGCCGCCCCAGCCGTTGACGAGATACTGCTGGATGATAGCGAAGCAGTTCGAGACGAACCAGTAGAGCCCAAGCCCGGCCGGGGTGATCAACGAGAAGTAGATGATCATCAGCGGCATCATCACCTGCATCGTCTGAGTCATCTGCTGAGCCTGCTGCTCCTGGTCGCTGGCGGCAGGATTGGGCGGCTGCTGCATCATCCGGGACTGCACGAAGGTGGTCGCAGCGGCCAGTACCGGGATCACCAGGTAGACCAGGGTCGGGATGGGAAGCCCGGGAATCAGCGCGTGGTGCGAAGGCATGTCGTTCAGGTGCGGGATGAACAGGAAGTGGTCGGCGAAGGTGTTGTGCTGCGCGTTGCCGAAAAAGACGTAGTAGAGCGCGGTCAGGATGGGGAACTGGAGGACCGCCGGAAGGCAGCCGCTCAATCCCCCCAGGGGGTTGACCCCGTGCTCCTTGTAGAGCTGCATCATCGCGGCCTGCTGCTTCTGGGGGTCGCTCTTGTACTTCTTCTTCAGCTCCGCGAGCTCGGGCGCGAGACGCCTTTGCTGGCTCATGGAGCGGCGGCTGAGCATGAGCTGGAGCTGGAAGAGCGGCGCCAGCAGGACTTTGATCAGGATGGTGAGAAGGACGATCGCCAGCCCATAGGCGCCGATGGCGGCGATCAGTGGGTTCGCGGCCAGCAGGTGGTAGAGATTACTCAGTCCCCAGCTGATGGAGTTGCCGAAGACCGCCCACCAGAACAGGTGAATGGGGAGAAGGAGGTCGAAAAGCTTGCGCAGGGATTCTATTGCTAAAGGCTCCTAACTTCGGTCACGGGACCGGATCGTATCCACCCCTCGCGAAAGGATGGCAGCGGCCGATCCGCTTGATTCCCATCCAGGATCCTCGGACCCATCCGTATCTCGTAACCGCTTCGTAAGTGTACTGGGAGCAGGAAGGGTAGTAGCGGCAACTCCCTGCGAAGAGCTGGGACAGCGTGAGCTGGTAGAGCCTGATCAGCCGTAGAAGCAGGGCCGTCACCGGCCGTGGACTCCCTGAAGCCGGGCCCGGACGGCGGCAGCCTCGCTTTCGATCGCTGTGGCGGGCAACTCCAGCGCCGCCGGGCGCGCTATCAGCACTACGTCATACGGTATTCCCACCAAGCCGGCTTCTGAATCCTTGCCCAGCAAGGCCAGTCGGGCCGCCTCCCGGACCCGCCGGCGAGCCCGATTGCGCCGCACCGAGCCCTTCAACTGGCGGCTGACCGCGACGCCGACCCGCCAGCCCCCCTCCGCAGCGGGAAGGGCAAAGGCGACCAGGGCCTGGCCCACGTAAACCCGCCGCGCCTTCAGGATCCGCTGGAAATCGCCCTGCCGGCGCAGGCGAAGGCGCTTCTTCATGGTCCGAGGCGGCCCGGTGAGCACCACCAGCACGCCGGCGGCGCCGGACGTCTCCTCAGGACGGGGTCAGCTGGTGGCGTCCCTTGCGTCTTCGGTTGCTAAGGATCCGCCGGCCGGCCGGCGAGGCCATCTTCTTGAGGAAGCCGTGAACGCGCCTGCGGTAACGCTTCTTCGGCTGGTAGGTCCGTTTGATGGTGAGATACTCCTTGGCGTTGTCTTCTTAATCTTGCAGCTTCTCGCCCTGCTGCCAGACGTAGCCTTCCGGCCGGCCGTACGAGCCGCGCCGAATTGGAGAGTATAGCCTGCGGCCCATCACAGCCCTCCTCCATATCAGGAAATGGTCTTCAAACGGTGGATTGCGACCCCCTGAACCCTCTGCTAAGCTTGCCCGTCGAAGCGGAACCACGGTCTTCCCACTGCCCTCGTCGCAGCGCCGATCTAGCACACGTTTCCTACCACGTCACTGTGGCAAAAGCTGATTGTTCTGCTTGGTGAAACAGGGAACGGTCCAGCGTCAGGTTTCCAGCACATTGCTAGCTTGAAGCCTGTCTCCGACTCTTTCCCACAGCGTCTCAACAGGGAGAGCCAGCGCTTTGCGGTTCAGGTCGGACTCCTGCGCCGCAGCTTCGGGTCCCGGCCAGGCGGGCCGTCTGGAGTTGCGGGTTGAAAAAGAGCAGGAGATCGGCCTAGGCAAAGTTATCCACAGCATTACCCAGATCACGCACACCTTTTCTGGGGATGGGGAGGGTAGCTTTCCGCAGCTTGTCCACAGCCCGGGCGCTGATCGCTCGTCGGCGGGGGGATCGAAAGAGGGGAAACGTGCGAGGAGCGGTGCACGGGAGGTTCTCCACAACTTCCCAAGCCTGAGGGTCAGATTTTCCACAGCGGTGTGGACCTAAGGAGTTGATCGCTACGTGAACCAGGACCAGATCTGGACTGCTGTGCAAGACGAACTCCGCTTCCAGCTCGCAAAGCCGAGCTACGAGACCTGGTTGAAGAACACCACCTTGCTCTCCGCCGACGGGAGCATCTACCGGGTGGGCGTTCCCAGCAAGTTGGCCAAAGACTGGCTGGAGGACCGCTTCGCGGGCCTGATCCAGGAGACGCTGCAGGCCGTCACGGGCACCGAGGTCGAGGTCGACTTCGTGGTCTCCAGCAACGGCAACCGGGCCGCCCTGGCGGGCGACGACGACCTGCTTGTGGGCGAGGACAACATGCCGGAGCCATCGCCGGCGGTCGGCCAGAGCGAGCTCAGCGAGAAGTTCAAGTTCAGCTCGTTCGTGGTCGGCAACAACTCGCGCTTCGCCCACGCGGCCGCCAAGGCCGTGGCCGACGCCCCTGGAGAGACCTACAACCCGCTCTTCCTCTACGGCGGGGTGGGCCTGGGCAAGACCCACCTGATGCACGCCATCGGGCACGAGGTCCGCCGCCGCTTCCCCAAGAAGCGGGTCCTCTACCTGACCTCCGAGCAGTTCATGAACGAGGTCATCGCGTCCATCCAGACCGCCCGGATGAGCGAGTTCCGGGTGACCTACCGGACGGTGGACGTCCTCCTGATCGACGACATCCAGTTCCTGGCGGGCAAGGACAGGACCAAAGAAGAGTTTTTCCACACCTTCAACGCGCTCCACGAGATCAACAAGCAGATCGTCATCTCCTCGGATCGCCCGCCCAAGGAGATCCCCACCCTCGAGGACCGCCTGCGCTCGCGATTCGAGCAAGGCCTATTGGCGGACATCCAGCCCCCCGACTTCGAGACCCGGCTGGCCATCCTCCGCTCCAAGTTGAGCGCCAACGCCGGCCTGGTCTCTGAAGCGGTCCTGACCTTCATCGCCCACAAGGTGCAGAAGAACATCCGCGAGCTCGAGGGCGCCCTGACCCGGGTTCTCGCCTTCTCGGCCATCCACCAGCGGCCGGTCGACGAGGAGGAGGCGGCCCGGCTGCTGGAGGACATCATCCCGGCCGGCAACCGGCGCCCGCTGACCATAGATCGAATCCAGGAGACAGTCGCCGAGTACTACTCGGTCTCGGTCGACGACATGAAAAGCAAGCGCCGCGACAAGCACATCGTCTTCCCTCGGCAGGTGGCGATGTATGTGGTCCGTGAGGAGACGCCCTCCTCTCTGCCAGTGATCGGCCAGGCCTTCGGCGGTCGAGACCACACCACGGCCCTGCACTCGATCGAGAAGATCATCAACGAGCTCAAGGAGGACGAGCGGCTGCGCTACGAGGTCCAGTCCATCCGCGAGCAGCTCTATGCGGCGCGATGAAAACCTTCCACAAGAGCCTGTGCACGACCGCCCTCAACGCTGTGCAGGCGCCGCCGGCGGGCCACTCGTCCCCAAAGTGTCCCAGCCCATCGCGGGCTTGGGCCGAGGTTTCACCTATGCTTTTCCCCCGCCGCGGCGAGATGACGCCGAATAGCGACTGCACACTATCCACAGCGCCTACTGGTCCGGCGACTGCCGAGAGACCTAATAACAGACGAGAACAAGTGGGGATAAGGAGCCAACCTTGAAACTGACCTGCCAACCGCACGTCCTGAGCCAGGCACTGCAGATTGTTTCTCGGGCCATCTCCACGAGGACCACGCTCCCGATCCTCAACAACATCCTGCTGGAGACCACCTCGGAGGGCCTTTCCCTCACAGCCACCAATCTCGAGATCGGCATCCGCAAGGTGATCCCGGCCGAGGTTGCCGACGAAGGCAGCACCACCGCGCCGGCCAGGCTGCTGACCGACTTCGTGGCCACTTTGCCGGAGGCGCCCCTCGAGATGGAGCTGGACACCAGCAACCAGACGCTGAGTGTTCGCTGCGGTCGCTTCGACACCCACATCAAATGCATCGAGGCTGATGAGTTCCCCCCGGGCCCCCGGCCCGACGAGGGCGACAGGCTCGCCATCCCGCTCGAGAGCCTGCTGGGCGCCATCGAGCAGACGCAGATCGCTGCCTCCACCGACGAAGCGCGGCCGGTGCTGACCGGTGAGCTCCTGCAGATCGCCGGGCCGCGCCTGATCCTGGTCGCGACCGACGGCCACCGCCTCGCCGAGCGCCGGCTGACCGCGGTCACCAGCGAGGAGCTGGAGGCGAGCTTGATAGTTCCGGCCCGGGCCCTGGGCGAGCTGCCGAGGGCCTTCCGGGGGGAGTCGGGCGACGTCGAGGTCCTGGTCTCCAAGGCCCGCAACCAGATCTTCTTCCGAGCCGGCACTTCGGAGGTGACCTCTCGGCTGATCGACGGCAACTATCCCAACTACGCACAAGTTATCCCCAGCAAGAGTTCAACCAGCGTCCGCCTGGCGACCGGGGACCTGATGCAGACCGTGAAGGCGGTCTCACTTTTCGCCCGGGACAGCGCCAACGTGATCCGGATCCGCGCCCAGCAGGGCTCGGTGATGCTTTCGGCCACCACCAACGAGGTCGGCGACAGCCGCGCCGAGCTGGGTGCCGAGGTCGACGGCTCGGAGATCCAGATCGCCTTCAACGCGCGCTACGTCCTGGACGCGCTCTCGGTGATGGAGGCGGAACAGGTCGAATTCAAGTTCGACGGGCCGCTGAGCCCGGGCCTGATCAAGCCCCCGGGCTCGGACGACTACCTCTACGTGATCATGCCCGTCCGGGTGGCGATGTAGCCGCCTGACACTTGCACCTGATCTGGCTCGAACTTCGCAACTATCGCAACTACGGCCACCTCGACCTGGAGCCCGGCCCCAGGCTCAATCTCTTCCTGGGCGCCAACGGCCAGGGCAAGACCAACCTCCTGGAGTCGGTGGCCATGCTGGCGCTCTCCTCGTCACCGCGGGCCCGGCGCGACGCCGAGCTGGTGGGACCGCTGGCTCCCGAGGCGAGGATCGCAGCGGTCGTAGAATCGGGCTCCCGGCGTGCCGAGATACGCATCTCGATCGTCATCGACGGCGAGCGAGCGCGGCGTCGCATCGAGGTCGACGGGCGGCCCCGGCGGGCGGTCGACCTGCCTGGTCTCTTCCGCGTCGCGCTCTTCTGGCCCGACGACCTCAACCTGGTCAAGTCGGGACCGGAGCATCGCCGCCGGTTGCTCAACCAGATGCTGGTGCAGGTGGAGGCCGGCTACGCCCGCGCGCTGGCCAGGTACGCCAGGGTCCTGGAACAGCGCAACAGCCTTTTGAAGCAGGTCTGGTCAGGCGATCAGCCCCCCTCGGCCCTGGAGGTCTGGGACCTCGAGCTGGCGAAGCTCGGGGGCGAGATCGCCGGAGCCAGGGGCAGGGCCGTGGCCGCCCTGCGCGAGGGAGCGGCCGCCGCCCACGGTGTCATCTCGGGCGGCGAGGTGCTTGAGCTCGAATACCAGGGACCGCCGGCTGATCTGCTCTCAGCTGTGGAGAACTCACGCAGAGAAGACCTCCGGCGTGGCTCGACGAGCGTTGGGCCCCACCGCGACGACATCCTCATGAGGCTGGGGGGCCGGGACGCACGCGGCTTCGCCTCCCAGGGTCAGCAGCGAACCGCGGTGGTCAGCGTGAAGCTGGCGGAGGCGGAGCTGGTGGCCAGCATGACTGGCGAGCGCCCCGTCCTCCTCCTCGACGACGTGCTCTCGGAGCTGGACGGCGACCGCCGCCGCGCCCTCCTCGAGTCACTCGGCGAGCCGGGACAGGTGGTCATCACCTCGGTCGAGGCAGAGCCCTTCCCGGCCGCCGTGATCGGCAGCTCGGTGGTCAGGTGCATCGAGGCCGGACGAGTTCAAGCCTGTGGATAAGCTTGGGAATCTTCTCGGCAGGGTTATCCAGCGACAGCCCGGTTCGGGGCAGCTCACGGAGTACCGGCTGCGCATCGCCTTTCGGGAGGTGATCGGGGAAGCGCTCGCCGCCGGCTGCGAGTCGATCCAGGTCCACGGGACCACGGTTTCCATCACCACGAGCAACCCGGCGCTGGCGCACCAGCTCCGGATCGACTCAGAGCGGCTGATGCAGCGGCTGAACCAGGAATCCCGGTTGCCGGGGAGAATCAGGACGATCCGGGTTCGCGTGGGCGGCGGGCCGGGCCGCCGCGCCCTCTAGCCGGAACGGGTGCTCCGGCTCAGCGCCGAGCAGGTCGAGGCCAGCCAGCAGCTGGAGGGGCCGGTGCGCCTGGTGGCCGGCGCCGGCACCGGGAAGACGGCGGTCATCGCCGAACGCTTCCGGCGCCTGGTGGAGTCGGGCGTGTCTCCGGCCTCCATCCTGGTGATGACCTTCACGGAGCGGGCGGCCGGGGAGATGCGTCAGCGGATCACTGACGAGATTGGGGGGCTGGAACCGCCCCAGGTTGGCACCTTCCACTCCCTGGCGCTGCGCTGGCTCCGCGAAGAGGCAATCCGCGCCGGGCTGCACCCTGGCTTCGACATCCTGAGCGGGCCCGACCGCTGGATCTTGCTCCGCGAGCTGATGTGGGAGCTCGGGGACCCCGCGCTGATCGGCGTCGAGCGGCCTGACGACCTGGTCGGCCCCCTCCTGAAGCTGCAGGAGCGGTTGAAGCAGGAGCTGGTCCCGCTCTCACGCCTGGCCGCCTGGGCGGGACGAGTCGAGGACGAGGAGCGCCGGGCCCAGCTGCGCGCAGCCGCCCGGCTCTTCGGGGCCTACGCTGCACGCTGCCGGGAGGACCGGCTGCTGGACTTCGACGACCTCCTGGTCCACGTGGTCCGCCTTTTCGAGTCTCATCCCGAGCTGCGCGGCAGCTACGCCGAGCGCTTCCCCTGGCTGATGGTGGACGAGTACCAGGACACCAACCTGGCCCAGGAGCGGATCGTGGAGCTGCTCGGAGGCCCGGACGGCAATGTCTGCGTGGTCGGCGACGACGACCAGAGCATCTATCGCTTCAGGGGCGCTTCAAGAGCCAGCATGGAGCGCTTTCTGGCCTGCTTTCCCGGCGCGGAGACGCGCGCTTTGGGCCGCAACCGGCGCAGCGTCCACTCCGTGGTCTCGGCTTCACGACGGCTCATCGAGCAGAATCCTGACCGCCTGAGCAAGCCCCTCCACGCCGATCCCGATCTGGCTCCCGGGGTGCCGGTCGAGGTCTGGCGCTTCGAGCGCAGAGAGGAAGAGGCGGCGGCCATCGCTCGGGCCGCGGTGGAGATCGTCGCCTCGGGAGTGCGGCCCGGCGAGATAGCGGTGCTCGTCCGCACGCACGCCCTTGCCAGGCCGGTGGGCGAGGCGCTGGCGGCGGCCGGCATGCCCTTCCGGCACTGGGCGGCTCAGGGCCTCTTCCAGCGGCCCGAGATACGTGACCTGGTCGCCTATCTTCGGCTCCTCCGCGACCCCAGCGACCTCCTCGCGCTGGCCCGGCTGCTGGTCCGGCCTCCGCTGTACGCGGACCTGGCCGTGGTCCTGCGCAGCTGGCGAGAGGGTGCCAGCGAGACCGCCTCGGGCGAGGCTGGGAGCGGCGGGGCGCTGGCACCGCTGCAGGCCCTCAAGGATTCGCCGGCGACCGCGGCCTGGGCGGCCACGGTTGAAGAGCTGGCCGCCGCCGCCGCCCGCCTGGGCGTGGACGACCTGCTCTTCGAGCTGCTCGAACGGACCCGGCACCTGGACCAGCTGGTGGCCGCCTGCGGCGCCGACCGGCAGGAGGGGCGGCGGGTGGCGGCCAACGTCGGACGCTTCGCCGAGCTCGTCGCGGACTATTGCGGCCGGCGCCGCGATCACTCGCTGTCCGGGTTCGTGGACTACCTGGAACTGGTGCTTCTCTCCGGAGTGGGCGTCGAGGAGGCGGAGCTGGAAGAGGCCCAGGACGCCATCCAGGTGATGACGATCCACCAGGCCAAGGGACTCGAGTTCGATTCGGTGTTCGTACCGGCGCTGGTCGAAGGCCGGCTGCCTCAGGCGTCGCGCAAGGAGGGCCTGGAGGTTCCTGCGCAGCTGCTCGAACCGGCGGTCCGTGCCCGCGAGGACCACGTCGCCGAGGAGCGCCGGCTCTGCTACGTGGCGATGACCAGGGCCCGGCGCCGGCTGGTTCTCTCCTACGCGGAGCGATACGAGGGTGCCCGCAGGTGGCGGCCCTCCCGCTTCCTGGAGGAGCTGTCCGGAGGACCCGAGGTGGTGACGGCTGAGCCGGGTGACTCTCGCGCGGGCAGCCCGCCGGCACCGGGCCAACCTGCCGAGGCGTCCGAGATCGGAATTCCGGCGGACCAACAGCTGCCGCCTGTCGAGCAGTCTCCGCAGGACCAGATGGAAAAGCCGTCGCTCTCCTTCAGCGCCATCAGCTCCTATCGCGAGTGCCCCCGCCAGCACTGGTACCGCTACCGGCTGCGGCTGCCCGCCGTGCCCTCCCTGGAGGCGCAGTTCGGGACCGTGGTGCATCTGACGCTGATGCAGGCTGGTCGGCTGCGACAGCAGGGCCGCGAGGTCGGGATCGAGGTCCTGCAGGACCTCTACGCCGAGGCCTGGGAGGGCATGGGGCTGGCTGAGCCCCGCCGGCGTCCTGCGCTGGAGGCGCTGGGCTGGCGGCTGCTCAAGAGGTTCTTGGCGGAAGGCGGCCTGGCCGGCCGGCCGCGGCTGGTGGAGGCGCCCTTTACAGCCGACCTTGACATCTGGACCCTCCGCGGCATCATCGATCGGGTAGACGGTCTCCCACCCCCCACCCAAGAGGGCGGGGGGCGGGTTCTGGAAGGGTCAACCTTTTTAGAGGGGACCGGCGGGCTGATCGTCGACTACAAGACGGGGCGGCCGGTGCCGGCCAGCCGGCTGCGGCGCGACCTCCAGGTGGCGCTCTACGCGCTCGGCGCGCGGGCGACGCTGGGGCTCGATCCGCTGGAGCTGGAGATCGTCTACCTGAGAGAGGGCAAGCGGGTGCGCCTGCTGGCCACCGAGGACCTCCTGGGCGAGGCTCGGCGGATCGGCGACGAGGTGGCCGAGGGCATCCGCGCCGGGCGCTTCGAGGCCCGTCCAGAGCGCCGGAAGTGCTCTCTGTGTGCCTACCGCCTGGCCTGCGAGGAGGCTCTGTAACCCTTGCGGCCCCTCCCCTCGGGACTGCGGGGAGGGGTGGGGGCACCGCCGACGGAATCGTCCGCGCTCCGCTCACCAGCAGCCTCGTCCGTCCGGACATCCCCCTCGGGGGCACCGGTCGTCGCGGCCCCCTGCGCCGCGCCCGCCCCACCCGCCGCCTCCTCACCGCTGGTCGCTGCGTTGCGGCGTCCCCAGCCGGTCCAGCGCCGTCGGCGCCCCACCACGGGGCCGTTGCGGTGCGCCTCCTCGACCTCGCTCGCCTCCCCCTGGCTCTCACCGACAGGAACCGTCTCGCTGTCCACGCCCGGTCCGCCGGCTTCCCGGCTTCCGGCGTAGCGGGAGGCGATGGCCAGGCACTCCCGCGCGATGTCCAAAGAGGCGTAGGGCCGAGCCATGGCCGCCGCCCGTGACGCCATCGCTGAGACGTCCCTGCCGCCGCCCTCGAGGAGGCGCGATACCGCCTGGCGCAGCTCCTCCGGCCGGGTCGCGTAGACCCCGAGCCCGGATTCCGTCACGAAGCGCACGTTGGCCGTCTCCTGCCCGGGCAGGTAGCCGGTCAGGACCAGGGGCACGCCCGTCGCCAACGCTTCCGAGATGGCGCCGGGACCGGCTTTGGTAACCACCAGGTCGGCGGCCCGCATCAGGGCCGGCATGTAGTCCACGAAGCCGAGGATGGCGGTGGGCGTGGAGAAGCGGACCCGGGAGAGCCGTCGGCGCAGCTTCTCGTTGCGGCCGCAGACGGCGATCACCTGCCACTCGTGCTCGCCCCAGGCCAGCGCGCGGACGACCCGGAGCAGCTTCCCGGAGCCCTCTCCGCCGCCCTGCACGAGCAGCGTCGGCCGGTTCTCGTCGAGGCTGAAGCGCCGGCGGAGCGCCTGCTTCTCTCCCGGTGCCGGTGGCCGGAAGCGAAGGTCGACCGGTAGGCCCAGCGCGCGAACCCGCTCCTCTGGCACGCCGAGGCCGAGCACTGCCTCGCGCGCCTGCTCGGTCGGGACCACCACCAGGTCTGCCTCGGGCAGCGCCCACCCTCGGTGCAGGTCGACCAGGTCGGTGACGACGGTCATGAGGCCGCGGTCGCGTCCGGAGCGCCGGATGGCGGCCAGGGTGATGTGGTTGAGCAGCGGATGCACGGAGACGGCGACGTCGGGGTCCTGGGATTTCAGCTGACCCGCGATCACCCCCCGCACCTGGCGACCGAAGACGCCCCGCAGGGCCGTGAAGGCGGCCCTGGTGTTGGAGGTGTGATAGATGACGCCCCAGGCCGCCCCAGAGCGCTGGATGATCTTGGGATAGAGCGAGGTCAGACGCCGCACTAGCGGCTGTCCCTGGCTGATCAGCGGGTCGAGGCTCTCTACGACGGCGGTAGGCTCGATCTCCAGCAGCGCCCGGGTCAGGGCCCCGGCGGCGGCTCGGTGGCCACCACCCGTGTCGGAGAAGAGGATGAGCACCGAGGGCCCGGGGGCGCCTTCCGTATCAGCCTCCAATCGGCCCAGAACGGGGCCCTATCCAGACCGCTCGGCCTCCCGACGCTCCCGTGCGCGGCGACCGACCCAGCGCATGTTGTAGCGGGCGAGCAGATATGTGATGAAGATCATGCCGAGGACGGCGATGCTCACCCAGAAGACGTTGCTGCGCGCCAGCTCGACAGGCCCCAGCGGCGTTGCACCGGGGTTGCGGTTGCTCTGGATGATGAAGGCGGCGATGTCGGCGATGTCCTTGTCGGTCAGCGCCTGGTCACCGCCCTTCGCTGGCATCTGACCGAAGCTGCCGACCCCGCTCTTGCCGTTCTTGATGGTGCTGATCAGGTAGTCGGGGTTGAGCGGATCCTTGGTGTCCGGAAGCTTCTCGATCGGCGCCAGCTTGGGTCCGATGCCGCCCTCCAGTCCGGCGCCGTGGCAGGCGGTGCAGCCGGCCGAGTTGTAGAGCGTGGAGCCGTTGGCCGGGTCGCCCGGCAGCGCTCCGGCGCTCGCGCTGGGAGCGGGCGACTGACCGGCGGCTGCTGCGCCACCCGACGGGGAGGGCGCCGCGGCCGAGGGCCCGGTGGCGGCGCTGGAGGGAGAGGCGGCCGTGCCCGACGGCGAAGGTGCCGCCGCGGAGACCGCGGTCAGCGTCCAGGCCACGAGCAGCAGCGGCGCCAGCGTGGCCATGACGGCGGGCAGAAACCAGCGACGACGTCGAAGCATCGGCTGACGAGCAACATAGCAGACGGCCGGCCCTGCAGGCCTGGCCGGTGCCTGGCGTCTACCGGCGGAATAGCACCACCTCGAGTGGTCTTTTTTGAGGCATGAGCTATGTAGCCTCGGTCACCGCTCCCGGGCGGAGGTTGAATGGACGGCGCTGGCTGGACTGGAGATCGGCCTATCGTGGCTGAGGTCACGCTCTCCACAGAACCGCTTACCCTCAAAGCGACCCGCGATCGCATGCGGGTCGCCGTCATCTCTCTCCACACCTCACCCACGGCGACGCTCGGCCAGAGCGCCAACGGGGGGCTCAACGTCTACGTTCGCGAGGTGTGCGCCGCGCTCAGCCGGCGAGGAATCGCCACCGACGTCTTCACCCGCCGGCTCTCCGACAAAGGACCCGCCTTCGAGTCTCTCGCCCCCCTCAGCCGCGTCGTCTACCTGCCCGCGGGCGGCGGAGATGTGAGCAAGTACGACCTGGCCGACCAGGTGCCGACCTTCACCGAGGCCCTGGAGGACTTCGTGGAGCGCTGCGGGATCTCCTACGAACTGATTTACTCCCACTACTGGGTCTCGGGCCTGGCCGCCTGCCGGCTGCGGGGCAGGCTCCACCTTCCCTGGGTGCACACGGCGCATACGCTGGCAGTGGTGAAGAACCGGAAGCTGGCGCCGGGCGACCAGCCGGAGCCGGAGCTGCGCCTGCTCCGCGAGGGTGAGATCGCACGCTGCGCCGACCTGCTGGTGGTCAGCACCGCAGGCGAGGGGGACGAGCTCAGGCGTGCCTACGGCGTTCGGCCGGACCGCATCTCCACCATCTCCCCCGGGGTCGACCTGCTGGCTTTTCAGCCCCGGGCTCGCCAGCTGGCCCGCAGCCAGCTCGGCTACCCGGACCAGCGCCTCTTCGTCTTCGTCGGCCGCCTCGAGCGCTTGAAGGGAGTCGACCTGATCCTCCGGGCGCTGGCGCTGCTGAGCGCCGGCGGCGCCCATCCCGAGCTGCGTCTGCTGGTCCTGGGCGAGGACAGCGGCGCCGGCGGTGTGAGCGAGAAGGCGCGCCTCCAGGCTCTGGCCAGGGAGCTCGGCATCGGCCATCAGGTCGACTTCCTGGGCTCGGTCCCCCAGCACCGGCTGGCAAGCTACTACGCGGCCGCCGAGGCGGTGCTGATGCCCTCCTACAACGAGTCCTTCGGGCTGGCCGGTCTGGAGGCGCAGGCCTGCGGCACGGGTGTCATCGCCAGCGGCGAGGCAGGCTTGGCTTCCGTGGTCCGCGACGGCGTCAGCGGGTTCCTGGTCGAGCGGCCGGACCCGGAGCTCTACGCCGACCGGATGCGCCGGGTCCTGGAGGAGGCGGGGCTGAGCGAGAGGCTGGGGCGGAGCGGCCGGCGGCTGGCAGAGCGCTTCTCCTGGCAGCGCACGGCGGATGAGCTGCTGGCGCGCTTCCAGGTCCTGGCGCGGGATCAGCTCGGGGTCCAGGCCACCGCCCGAGCTGAGTAGCCGGCGCCGGCGCCCCCGAACTCGGAGAGCCGGGTCAGCCCGGTCCCGTCCGCATTCATCAACCAGACCGCCGCCCGCCCCTGGTAGCCGGCCAGGAAGGCGATTTGATGGCCGTCCGCCGAAAGGCTGATCTGGCCGACGCTGAGGGCCGAGCCGGTCGGAAGCCCCTGCCCGGCGGCCAGGCTACGCGGTGGCGGGTCGCCCACCGCCAGCCGGAAGGCCCTGTCGACCGTCCCGCTGGAGGTGGCCACCGAGGCCGTGAAGACCAGGTGCCGGCTGTCCGCCTGCCAGGCGGGGCCGGAGACCTCGCCCGTGGCTACCGTCTGCGTGCGGGCGGCGCCGCTCAGCTGGCGGGCCCGGATCTGCGAGTTCTGGGGGGTTGTCCCCTGCAGCCGGTAGGCGATGGCCAGCCCGTCCGGCGACCAGGCCAGCTGGTCCACCGTGCCGGTCTCGGCCTGGAGGCGGTAGCGGGCGTGGAGATCCACGTCGTAGGCGTCGATCTCGAAGCCGGGGCGGCCCCTGACGGCGAAGGCCAGACGAGTGCCACTCGGGGCGACCGTCGCCTGGCCCACGTCGGCTGCCACGTCCAGGACCGCGCCGGTGCCCGTCAGCACCTTCAGCGACCCGTTCTCGAGGTATGCGTAGCCGCGGTTCCCGGCCAGGAAGGCAGCCCATTCGGCGTGGAATGGGAGCGTGGTCGCCGTCCCGTTCAGCGGCTGGTCCGACCAGCCGCCGGCCGGGCTGTGCATGAGCAGGTGGGTGCCGTCCAGTGACCAGGAGAACTGGTCGACAGAGGCGCTCACCACGCGGCGCGGAAAGCGGTTCTCGTCGACTATCCAGACGCCTTCGCCCCCGGCGCCGGGCGTGGGCTCCGCGATGAAGCCGACCCAGTGCTTGAGGGAGCTGAGCTGGCCGGTCGAGAAGGAGACCACGCTCCCGGCTCGCAGGGAGTTGCCGTCCACGTCCCTGGCGTCCTGGGTCACCCCGACGGCGTAGGTCAGGCCGGGGTCGAGGAGGGAGTCCGGCGCCAGTATCACGCGGCGAGGGTCCGACGGGTCCTTGCGCAGCGAGAAGCTCAAGGAGGGCGAGACGCTGATCGTTCCGGCCAGGCTGGCCAGGTCCATCTCGCGGCTGAAGGTGAGCGAGAGATAGGCGGCGGGGTCCACACCCTGGTCGCCGTTGCCGGGGCTGGAGCCGGTCAGCGCCGGCGGCGCCTCGGTGACGAAGCTCCAGCTGTGGCGCAGCGCGTTCATGTTCCCCTGCTGGTCGCGGTAGCCGGGATCGAGCACCACCTGATAGCTGGTCGAGGGGCGCAGCGGCTGGTGCTCGAAGACCAGCTGGCTATCGCCGGCCCAGCGGATCTGGCCCTCGACGCCGGGCTTCAGATGGAAGCGGCTCGCCACCGAGGCCCGGTCCACGGCGCGGTCGAAGCTGACCTGCACCGGCTGGGCACTGGAGACATCCCGGGCGTTGCGCTCCGGGGTGATCTGGACGACCTGCGGCGGGCTGGCGCAACCGGCGAGCAAGCCGGCGGCCGCCGTCAGCAGCAGGAGGGCATGGCCCAATGCCTTAAGAGCAACCGGATGCTCCGCCCGCCCCCGAGGGTGGCTACCGGGAGTGGGTCTGCAGCCTCGCCCGAAGGTCGTTGGCCAGCGCCTCCAGGCGCGAGGCGTCGACGAAGAGGATCGAGATCGAGGGGATCTGGTCGATGGCGGCCTCGATGCCCGCCTGCGAGCGATCCGCGGCGGCCAGTACGTCCTTCACCTTCCGCGAGCGGTTGCCCAGCTGCTCCTCGGTCACCTGCTGCAGGTCGGCCACCACCTGGTCCCAATCCGTGCCGGCCACCGCCGTGGCCGCGGGCCGCTGCGCGGTCGCCTCCGCCGGAGCCGAATTGGCCGAGGCTGCCGGCTGGAGCGAAGACTGGTAGGTCGGCTGAGCCGGCTGATAGGTGGGCCCGGGAGCCGAGCTGTTGATCGGAGTGGGGGCGCTCGGTGCCGCCGTCGGGGTCGGCTGAACCGGCCGCCGGCTGACCACGTCGGCCACGTCCAGGGGCTGGCCGCGCACCTCGGAGGCTGCCTTGACCTCGATCATGGCGTTCGGGTCCTGGCAGAGCATGAGAACCGAGCTGGCGTCGTTGGAGACCTCTCGCGACTGGCTCGCGTAGGCACCGGAGAGCTTGCCCTCGGTGAGGATGATCACGCCGGTGCCGGCGCTCGCCGTCACCATCAGGCTCCCGCTGAGCTTGCGCTCCTCCAGGAACTTGAGAAGCGCGTTCATGTCGACCCAGGCGGCATAGAGGTCGCTGTAGATCGGCTCGGCCACCGTGAGCTCGTAGAGCCCATCCACCAGCTCGGGGGTCAGACCGACCACGTCGAGGACGCCCTGGCCGCGGGTGACCTCGTCGTTGAAGCGCATAAGCGCCGCCTTGCCGCGCTCGAAGTCGTTCTCGCCCCCGTCGAAGACGCACTCCAGCGCCGTCCCCTCTCGGAAGTAGAGGAGCCCGTTCGCGCTGTCGGTCAGCAGCCGGACATAGCCGGTGTGACCTTCGCGCTCGAGGGTGGTGATGAGGCGCGGGAAGTCCACGAAGGAGGTCTTCAGCGAGTCGTACATGACCTGCCCGGCGGGGACCGGGATGGCCTCCCGTCCGTGGCGGGCTTGGGGTCGCTGCCGGAAGTTGCGCCGGGAGTCGCCGGACCGGTAGGCGGCTCGCTGATCCTGGCGCTGCTCGGTCCTCGGCTCCGACCGCTGCTCCGAACGGTTCTGGTTCACGGGAGCCGGCTGGCCGCGATCTCGCTCGGCGGCGCCGTCGGCCGAGCGGTCTGTCGAGCGGTCTTGGGGACGCGTCTCGGCCGGTGGCTTCCAGGCTTCCGGCTGTGACTCGGGAGGCGGAGGCGCCTGCTCCTGCTGGCGAGCCTGCTGAGGCGGGGCGTGCTCCGCCCCACGCTCGGGCGCGGAGGCGTTCGACGACCGCGGCTGGGGCGCCGGACCGCCCGAGCGCTCGAGAAGCTCGGGGATCGACGAGCGCACGGTCTCGTCCGCGGGCAGCTTCGCTTTGGCGTCGAAGTCGAATTCGCCCGCAGACCAGTCCAGCGCGTGCAGGACGGCATCATCGCCGGACCCGGGGTCTCCCATCGCGTGGAAGAGGTGTCCGAACAGGAAGTAGAGCGTGGTCGAACGCGCGCCGTTCTGGCGCAGGGTCAGCGTGCCGGTCGCGCGCTCTGTCTGCGCCACTTCCAACAATGAACGAAGATTTGTATCAGTCAGCGAGCCTCTGGCCTGCAAGAAGCTTCTCCCAAAGCCTTTAGTCCTGTGTCCTGGGGCACAGCCCAACTACCCCAAGTTCAGTAGATAAGAGGCTAGTATAGACTTCGTTCGATGTCGAGCCCGGAGCGGGCGCCGATTTCGGAGGCAGCCGCTCCCGTTTCCTCCCGCGATTCCTCCCCCGCGCCAGCTCCGGACACCAAAGAGACTCCCCGGCCGCTTCCTTCGCGCGTCCTCCTCGTGCGCCACGGAGAGTCCACCTGGAACGCCGAGAGACGGGTTCAGGGCCAGCACGACCCCCCGCTCTCCGAGCTCGGACGGCGGCAGGCTGGCCAGCTGGCGGCCAGGCTGGCCGGGCGGCGCCTGGTCGCCCTGTACAGCAGCGATCTCCGGCGCGGCTGGCAGACGGCGGAGCCGATCGCCGAGGCCGTCGGCCTGGAGCCGATTCCCCTTCAGGGTCTGAGGGAGATCGCCCTCGGAGACTGGGAGGGCAAAACCCGCGAGGAGCTGGCGCGCGAGTTTCCGGAGCAGTGGGAGGCCTGGTCCAAGAGGCCGTCCTGGGACCTGGTGCCGAGCGGCGAGGGCGCCGGGCCCTTCGAGCGCCGGGTTCGTGAGACGCTGGCCTGGATCCTCTCCCAGCACACCGTCGGTGACGTTCTCTGCGTAACCCATGGTGGTGTGATACAGGTCGCCCTGGGCAGCGTCGTGGCGCCCAGCCGGAGCAGCGACGGGCTCTTCCCCTTCGTGATCGAGAACTGTTCTCTGACCGTGCTCCAGCGCAGCAGCAGCCGGACCGTGGTCACGGCGGTCAACGACACCTGCCACCTGTCTTGAGCGTCGCGGTGGAGCGCAGCTGGGACGCCGGCCTGGGCGAGCTCGCCTCGCCCGCTCCGCTCCTGCAGTCGTGGGGCTACGGGGAGTCGCAGGCCCGCGAGGGCTGGACGGTGGAACGGGTCCAGCTCCCCTCCGGAGCCCGGGCCACGGTGCTCCTCCAGGGCCGCGGCCGCTTCCGGCGCGCCTACGTGCCGCGCGGCCCCGTCCCGGCAGGTTCCGAAGCGGTAGCGGAGCTGGCCGCCTGGGCCAGGGAGCGGCGGCTGGCCCGGCTGCGGGTCGAGCCCGAGTCTGGCCCCGAGCTGGGCGACGCGCTCGCCGCTCTCGGCTTCAAGCCGGTCCGGCCGATCCATCCCCGGGAGACGATAGTGGTGGCCCTCACCTCGGCGGAGGAGATGCTGGCCTCCTTCAAGCCCAAGCATCGCTACAACATCCGCCTGGGTCTGAAGCGAGGAGTCAGCGTCGAGGAGGGCCAGGGCCTGGCGGAGGCGGAGGAGCTGAGCCGGCAGAGCGACGCCACCGCCCGCCGGCAGGGCATCTCCCTCCCCCAGGTTGCGATCTACCGCCACCGCCTCGAGCTGCTGGAATGGTGTCGCATCTACGTGGCCCGGTACCAGGGGCGGCCGGTCGCGGCCATCATGGTCGCCCGCTTCGACGGGCGCGCCTACTACCTCTTCGGGGGCTCCAACGGCGAGGCGCGGGAGGTGATGCCGGCCTACGTCCTGCAGTGGAGCGCGATGCGCGCCGCCGCCGAGGCGGGCTGCCGCGACTACGACCTCTGGGGGGTGCCGCCGCGCCCCGATCCCGGCCATCCCTGGCACGGGCTCTGGCAGTTCAAGACCGGTTTTGGCGGCTGCCTGGTTGAGCTGGGCGGAGCCTGGGAGCTGGCTCTCTCGCCCCTGGCGGCCGGCCTCGGAGAGACGCCGGCCCGGGTGACGCGGTCCCTGCGCCGAGTCTTAACGGCGCGCTCCATTAACAATCGTCCCGGCGGCCTGTAGATTCTTGCGTCGATGACCGACGGCCACAGCCCTTCCAGCAGCGAGCAACCGGTCCGCAGGGTGCTCATAGTCGACCCCGACCCGGGCAGCCGGCGGGAGATCCGGCAGGCCTGCGAGCAGGACGGCTTCGAAGTCGTGGAGTCGGATTCCGGAGAGGCGGCGGTTTCCCGCTTCGAGTCGGCCAGGCCTACGGTGGTGCTCCTGGAGCTGGCGCTGCCCGACCAGGCGGGCTTCGAGGTCTGCCGGGAGCTGCGCCGGCTGGACCCGAGCGTGGCCATCATCATGATCAGCGCCCGCTCCGACGAGGTGGACGTGGTGGTCGGTCTGGAGGTGGGGGCGGACGACTACATGCTCAAGCCGCTGCGGCTGAGGGAGCTGACCGCGCGGATGGCGGCCACCCTGCGCCGGGTCCGGCCCGAGACGGGCGAGCCGCGGGGCGGCCGTCTCGAGTTCAGGAACCTGGTGGTCGACGTCAACGAGCGTCGGGTGCTGCGCCAGGGCGAGGAGATTCCTCTCACCCACACCGAGTTCGACCTGCTGGCGCTGCTCGCCGTCAACGCCGGCAAGGTCCTCTCCCGGGAGCGGATGCTGCACTCGGTCTGGGGCTACCAGTACCCGGTCGAAATCGAGACCAGGGTGATCGACGTGCACATCCGGAACCTGCGCCGCAAGGTCGAGGAGGAGCCCTCGCGGCCCTTCTACATCCTGGCCGTGCCCGGGATCGGCTACCGCTTCACGAACGCTCGGCCGGATAGCTGACGGCGAGCAGCTGGCGGTAGAGGCCGAGCAGGCTGTCCAGGTTGGAGGTGATCGAGTAGCGCTCTTCGGCCCGCCGCCGCGCCAGGCCGCCCAGTAGAGAGCAGACCTCAGGCGACTCCAGGAGCAGCCTGACCGCGAGCCGCAGCTCGTGGTCGAGGTGACCCGGGTCGACCACGATGCCGGCTCCCCGGAGAGCGTCGCCGTCCGAGCCGACGTCGGTGGCGACGGTCGCGGTCCCGCAGGCCATCGCCTCCAGCATGGCCAGGGAGAGGCCCTCGACGGTGGAGGGCAGGAAGAAGGCGTCGGAAGCTCGCAGGATGTCGATCCTCTCCAGCTCGTCGGTGATGACGCCGGTGAAGGTGATCCGCCGGTCGGTGAAGCGGCGCTTCAGCCGGCGAGCCTCGATGCCCCCGCCCACCACGACCAGGCGCAGGGTTCGCGGCGGCGCGGCGTCCAGGAAAGCGCTGAGGAGGACGTCGACGTTCTTCTCGGGGTCGAGCCGCCCCATGTAGGTGAAGAGGCGATCGACTCCCAGCTGCTCGCGTTTCGAGGAAGGCCCCGGGGTGTAGCGGTCGACGTCGACGCCGTTGGGGAGCACGTGGATCACCTGGCGGGGCACGCCGAGGTTGACCAGGATATCCCGCTGTGCCTCGCCGAAGATGATCACGGCGTCGCACTCGGCGAGCGCCTGCGCGTAGAGGCGGTAGACGGCGGCCGAGATGCCTCGCCAGACCGAGAAGCGGGTGTCGTAGGGCACGTGGAAGGTCGCCACGATGGGGATGCCGAGCCGGTGGCAGAGCCGGGGCAGGTTGAAGTCCAGGCTGGAGAACGAGAGCGAGACGTGGACCAGGTCCACCTCGTGCCGGCGGAGCAGGTCGATGAGCTTCTTTTTGGAGCCGGGGGCCGAGAGGACCAGTCGATGGGAGAGACTGAGGGCCTCGAGCGCGACCGACTGGTCGTCGTCGGTCTGGTCGCGAGCGTGATGGAAGAAGACCACCTCGACGCCCCGCTCGCGCAGGCCGTTGGTGATCTCCCGGGAGTAGGTGATGATGCCGTCGGCTTCGGTGGTCGAGCGATGGCCCAGCCAGGCCACGCGGAGATGGCGGCGCTCGGCCCTCTCGGCGTCGGCAGTCACCCGGCCAGTATGTCCGGCCGCAGCTCCCTCAGCGGCTCCCGAACGAACTCGCGCTCAGCGAGGCCGGGATGAGGGATTGTCAGCCCGGGCTCTTCGACGGCCTGGTCGCCGAAGAGCAGGATGTCGACGTCGATCTCCCGCGGCCCCCAGCGGGGTCCAGGCCGGCGGCCGACCTGGCGTTCCACCGACTTGGCCGTCTCCAGGAGCTGCCGGGGGCTGCCTGCCCACTCGACCTCCAGCACCTGGTTCAGGAAGCGGGGCTGGTCGGTGACGCCGAACGGCTCGGTCTCGCGCACACGGCTCTCGCGCAGGAGGCGAGCGCCGTGCTCGGCGAGCAGGTGGCGGGCCTTCGCCAGGTGGCGGTCCCGGTCTCCCAGGTTGGAGCCGAGGGCCAGGTAGGCCAGAGTCATCGTCACGCCTCCGTTCCGGCGGCGCCCGACCCGGCGACACCGGAGCCGGAGACGCGCAGGGCTTCCGCCACGCGCACGACCGCCGCCATCTCGGCCACGTCGTGGACCCTGACGATGTCGGCCCCGCGCAGCACGCAGGCCGTCACCACGGCGGCGGTGCCCCACGATCGCATCTCCATCTCCTGCCCGAAAAGCCTTCCCAGGAACGACTTGCGGGAGGGCCCGACCAGCAGCGGGTGGCCCAGCTCGAGTAGCTCGGCCAGGCGGCGGAAGACGATCAAGTTGTGCTCGGCGGTCTTCCCGAAGCCGATCCCGGGGTCGACGATGACGCGCTCGGCCGGTACGCCGGCTTCGAGCGCGATCAGGATCGAGCGCCGGAGGCCGCCCTTGATCGCCGTCATGAGGTCGGCGGAATACTGGTGGCCCTCCTGGTTGTGCATTAGGACCAGGCTCAGCCCGCGATCTGCCGCCAGCCGCGCGATGCCCGGAGAGCGCTGAAGGCCCCAGACGTCGTTGACGATGGTGGCGCCCGCTTCCGCCGCGGCCACCGCCACCTCCAGCTTGCTGGTGTCGACGGACACGGTCAGCCCGGCCCGGGCCAGCTCGGCCACCACCGGCACCGCGCGGGCGAGCTCCTCTGCGACCGTGACCGGGCTGTGTCCGGGCCGGGTCGACTCGCCCCCGACGTCCACCATATCGGCGCCCGCCCGCGCCATGGCCAGGCCCCGTTCGACGGCGCCGCGCCGGTCGGTGAGGCCGTCGCCGCTGAAGGAGTCCGGCGTGACGTTGACGATCCCCATGATCCTGACCCGGGCCATGCAGTCAGTATGTTGAGCCGGATGGCGAACTCCGTCAGGCTTGCCCGCCTGGCTGCCGGCGTCCCCGGGGCCCGGGTCGAGGCCGGCGGCGACTACCAGGTGGCGCGGGTGGTGTACGACTCGCGCCAGGCCGGCCCCGGCGACCTCTTCGTGGCCGTGCCGGGTCTCCAGGTCGACGGCCACGACTACGCCGCGGCCGCCGCCTCGCGGGGCGCCGCGCTGGCCCTGGAGCGCCCTCTTCCGCTGCCCGCCGACACCGCCTGGCTCCGCCTGGAGGACACCCGCCAGGGGTTGGGAGAGCTGGCGGCCGAGCTGGAGGGGAGGCCGGCCCGGCGGCTGTTGGTGGCGGGCGTCACGGGCACCGACGGCAAGACCACGGTGACCCACATGGCGGCCCACCTCCTGGAGCAGGCCGGGCTGCGAACCGGCTACCTGAGCACGGTCGCGCACCAGGCCGGGGACGAGGCGGAGGAGAACCGCTCGGGCCAGACCACCATGGAGTCGCCCGACGTGCAGGCCTGGCTCGCCCGCATGGCCGAGAGCGGCGCCCGGGTGGCGGTGGTCGAAACGACCTCGCACGCCCTCCTCCAGGGGCGGGTGGCCGCCTGTGACTTCGACGTCGCGGCGGTGACCAACGTCGGCATGGACCACCTCGACTACCACGGCAGCTGGGAGGCGTACGTGACCGCCAAGGCGCGCCTGATCGAGCTCTGCGCCGCCGGCTATTCCAAGGGCGTCGCCAAGACGGCAGTCCTCAACACCGGAGATCGGTCCTACCCCCGTCTGGCTGGGGTGCCTATCGAGCGGCGGCTGGGATACGCGGTCGCGGCGCCAGCCGACCTCCGGGCTCGGTCGCTGAGGCTGGACGAGCAGGGCTCCCGGTTCCAACTTCAGATGGGGGACGCGGAGGCGGGGGTGCACCTACGGGTGCCGGCTCGCTTCAACGTGGCCAACGCCCTCTGCGCGGCCGGCATCGGCCTGGCCCTCGGACTCAACCTGGAGCAGGTGGCCGCCGGGCTCTCCAGCTTTGCCGGCGTCCGGGGACGCCTGGAGCCCGTCGAGCTGGGCCAGCCCTTCCGGGTCTACGTCGACTTCGCCCACTCGGCGGGAGCGCTGGAGGCAGCGCTGGCCGAGCTCCGCTCGCTCTCGGCCGGCCGGCTGCTGGCCGTCTTCGGCTCCACCGGCCGCTCCGACCACGACCGGCCGGGGATGGGGCGGGCGGCGGCCCGGGGCGCCGACTTCTTCGTCATAACCACTGACGACCCGGTCGGCGAAGACCCCGCCGAGATCGCTCGCCAGGTGGCCGCCGGGGTTGAACGCCGGGAGCCCGGCCGCGACTATGAGGTCGAGCTGGACCGCCGGGCGGCGATCCGGCGCGTCCTCACCCTGGCACGACCCGGGGACGCGGTGCTCCTGGCCGGCAAGGGCCACGAGAGGACCATGATCCTGGCCGGCGGAAGCGAGCCCTGGGACGAACGGGCCGAGGCCGAGGCGGCGTTGCGCGAGCTGGGTCTGTCCACCGCCGTCTAGATCTCCCTCCGAGTCTCTCCCCCGCGAAGTCGGTCCGCGAAGTCGGGGGAGTACCCGGCCGTGCCGAGGGAGGGGACCCCAGGGCTTAAATCAACGGCCATTCCCTAGCGAGGAGCGAAGCGCCGCCGCCCACCATGCGAACGATCTCGACCGTGTCGCCGTCTTGCAGGGTGCAGCCCTCGTAGCCGTCGCGCTCGAGGATCTGGCCGTTCACCTCGACCGCGATGGCGCGGGGGTCGGCCCCGAGCATCGCCACGTACTCGAGAAGCGGAGTGGGGCTTTCCAGCTCGATCGGCTTGCCGTTGACCCGGAGGCTGATCACCCCCCGAAGTATCCGATGGCGGCGAAGCCGGAGGCGCCGGCCTGCAAGCACGCCTCTGCGCGCTCCCGGTCCACGCCCCTGATGGCAAGCACCGGGACCCGCACGGCCGCGGCCACCTGGCGCAGAGCCTCCAGCCCCGCGGCGGGCCGGCCCGGATGTGAGGCGGTGGCGAAGACGGGGCCGAAGACCAGGTAGTCGGCCCCCTCGTCCGCCGACCGCCGGGCTCCCTCGAGGGAGTGGACCGAGCTGCCCACCAGCCTGGACGCCCCCAGAAGGCGGCGCGCGGCTTCCACCGGCAGGTCGTTCTCGGGCAGCTGGACGCCGGCCGCACCGGTCGCCAGCGCCAGGTCGGCGCGCGAGCTTACCAGCACCGGTACGCCGGCCTCGGCCACCAGCGAGATCGCTTCCTCCTCCAGCCGCCGGACCCTGGCCGAGGGATCGCGGAGCTGCAGCACGCTGGCTCCCCTCTCCAGGGCACGCCTCCCCGCCGCGGCGTCGGTGACGATCGCCATCGCCGCCGGCAGGGCGAGTCGCGGCGTCCCGCTCAGCTGCGCGGCGAAACCCCGGAGGTGGGTGAGCTGGCCGAGGCGTAAGGCAGGCGGGGGATGCGTCCGGCAAGGTAGCCCTTGCGGCCTCCCTCGACCCCCTGCCGGATCCCCTCCGCCATCAGCGCCGGGTCCTTGGCGAGCGCGATCGCCGTGTTCACGAGGACCGCGTCGGCGCCAAGCTCCATGGCCAGGGCCGCGTCACTGGGCGCGCCGATCCCGGCGTCGACCACCACCGGCACGCCCGCGTGCTCGATGATCAGCTCGATCTGGCGCTGGGTGACCAGTCCCTGGCCGGAGCCGATCGGGGAGCCGAGCGGCATCACCGTGGCACAGCCAGCCTGCTCCAGACGCCGGGCCAGGATGGGGTCGGCGTTGATGTAGGGCAGCACTGTGAAGCCCTCACCTACCAGCGACTCGGCCGCCTTCAGCGTTTCGATCGGGTCGGGCAGCAGGTAGCGCGGGTCCGGGATCACCTCCAGCTTCACCCAGTCGGAGAGGCCCATGGAGCGGGCCAGTCGGGCGATCCGGATCGCCTCCTCGGCGGTCTGGCAGCCGGCGGTGTTGGGCAAAATGCGATATCGCTGCCAGTCGATCACGTCCAGGACGGTCTTCTTGTCGGGCTGGTCGAGGTCGAGCCGGCGGAGTGCTACCGTGACCAGCTCACAGCCCGAGGCCTCGAGCGCCCCGAGCATCTCCTCGTCGCTGCGGTACTTCCCTGTGCCCAAGAACAGCCTCGAACGCAGCTCCACGCCCCCGATCACCAGCCGATCAGCGGTCATTGTCGTAGCCACGACCTAGAGGTTACTCGCCCAGCGGACGTCTGTTCGGTACGCCTGGCCGTCGGGGAAAGGCACTCGGCGTGGGCGAAAGCTTGGGGACGATCAGGACGGCGCCGCGCTCGCGGGCGGCGCTGGGCGCTGTCCGGACCACCGGCCGGCCTCCACCCAGGGCCTCGGCGGCGGCCGCGGCCGTTTCGAGCTCCCGGTCCTGGCCCACGTCGCCGGCGGTCCGCATGGCGAGCAGGCGGCCGCCCGGCCGCACCAGGGGCAGGCAGAGCTCGAGCAGCACCGAGACCGGCCCGGCCAGTGCCCGCGAGACGGCGAGGTCGAAGGAATCACGGAGGGGGCCCCGGCCCGCGGTCTCGGCCCGCTCGGCCACGACGTCCAGCTCCAGATCCAGCCGGGCGGCGGCATGGACCAAAAAGGCCGCCTTCCGGCGGTCCGACTCGAGCAGGGTGACCTGCAGCTCCGGCCGCGCCAGCTTCAGCGGCAGGCCGGGCATTCCGCCCCCGGAACCGACGTCGACGACCGTGCGGGCGTCTTCCAGGTGGCTCAGGAGGGTCAGGCTGTCCTCGATCAGCGGCAGTGCCGGCCCGCTCAGCAGGCCGGTCCAGGATTCCAGGAGGAGGGCGTACTCCGCGAACCGCGGCTGACCGGCCACCAGGCCGGCGAGTTCTCCAACGCCGGTGGCCGCCGCCGCCTCAGCTTCGTGCTCTTGTCGCGGCCGGTCCATCGGAAGGCTCATCCACCACTAGAATGCTCTTCAATGCCGATCTACGAGTATCGCTGCGACGCCTGCGAGCGGAAGTTCGAGGTCCTCACCTCCTTCGCCCAGCGGGACCGAGCGCAGGTCTGCCCGGAGTGCGAGTCGTCGCGGACGCGCGTGCTGGTCTCCAGCTTCGCGTCGGTCGGCGGCGAAAGCGAGCTCTCGCCTCTGCCCATGGCCTCGTCCGGTGGCGGCTGCTGCGGCGGCGCCTGCGGCTGCGGCTCTCCGAACTAGCGCCCCGGCTGCACGCTCGCTGATGCTGCTCCCGGTCACGTACCGGGTGAACGACGCTGGCCGCATGGAGGTCGGCGGCTGCGACCTGGTGGAGCTGGCGCGGACCTACGGCACTCCGCTCTACGTCTACGACGAGGAGACCGTGCGCTGCCGCTGCCGCGAGTTCGTCCAGGCGCTTGGTGAGCGTGGCGAAGTGCTCTACTCGGCCAAGGCCTTCGGCAGCCCCGGCTTCCTCCAGGTGGTCGCGGCCGAAGGCCTGGGCCTGGACGTTGTCTCCGAGGGCGAGCTGTACCTCGCCCTCGCCGCCGGCTACCCCACCGATCGGATCCACTTCCTCGGCAACAACAAGAGCCGGGAGGACGTGGCGGCGGCCTACGACGCCGGGGCCACGCTCGTCATCGACGGCTTCCAGGAGTTCGACCTGCTGAATTCCGTCGTCCCCCAGGGGTCCCGGCTCAGATGCGAGCTGCGCCTCTCCCCGGGGATCCGGCCGGAGACCCATGATTTCATCGCCACCGGCCAGCTGGACTCCAAGTTCGGATTCTCCATAGAGTCCGGGGCGGCCCGGGCGGCCGTCGAGCAGGCGCTGGCCCACGACCGGATCGAGCTGGTCGGCCTCCACTCCCACATCGGTTCCCAGGTCTTCGATCTGCGCGGGCACCTGGCGGCGATGGAGATCGTGCTGGACTTTCTCGCCGGGCTGCGCCGGGACCTGGGCTTCGAGCCGGAGCGGCTGGGGGCCGGCGGCGGCCTCGGCATCGCCTACACGCGGGAGGACCGTCCGCCGTCCCCGGCCGAGTTCGTGACCGCGCTGCTGACGGCCCTCGACCAGGGCATCGCGCGCCGGGGCCTGCGAACACCGCTGCTGGTGCTGGAGCCCGGCCGGGCGGTGGCCGGTCCGGCCGGCGTGGCGCTATACACAGTCGGAGCCATCAAGGACATCCCCGGTGTCCGCCGCTACGTCGCCGTGGACGGGGGCATGGGCGACAACATCCGGCCCAAGCTCTACGGCGCGCGCTACGAGGCCTTCCTGGCCCGCGACCCCGAGGGAGTCGCCGCGCCACCCGTCACCATCGCGGGGAAGTACTGTGAGTCGACCGACATCCTGGCCACCGACGTCCCCCTGCCTCCGGTCCAGACCGGAGACGTGCTCTGCATCCCCGCAGCGGGCGCCTACTGCCTCTCCATGGCGAGCAACTACAACGGGATGCCGCGACCTGCGGTCGTGATGGTGAGCGAAGGCGAGGCCCGGCTGATCAGGCGGCGGGAGACCTTCGACGACCTGCTGGCGGCCGAGATCCTCTAGGGCTGAGCGCCGGCGCGGGGCGGGGCGTCCTTCCAGCCGCCGGCGCCACCCCGACGGAGCGTCACCAGTCCGGCCAGGATGCTAAGGGCGATCTCCGGAGGCGTCTGGGCCCCCAGGTCGAGACCCACCGGCGACTGGATCTGCGCGATCTCCGCCTCCGGCAGTCCGCGCTCGCGCAGGGCCTCCAGGTGGTGCCCGGTGTGCCGGCGGCTGCCCATGAGGCCGACGAAGCGGGGCCGGCGCGCGAAGAGCCGCTCCAGCGCCGGCACCAGGTCGGGGGCGTCGTGGTCCGTGTAGACGACGTAGAGGTCGGCGGCTGAGGACCCCTCCGGCTGGCTGGCGGCGACGTCGAAGCCGACCTCTGGCGCCCAGGTCCGGAGCGCCGCGGCCACCGGCGTGTCGCCCAGGACGACCAGGAGCGGCCGGCGCAGGTAGGGCTCCAGGTAGACCTCGAT
>CATPBP010000173.1 GCA_955652675.1 Candidatus Dormiibacterota bacterium | reverse complement strand
GTCCCGGACAGGGGGCGTGACCCCCAGCACTCTAGGCCGGAGGTGCCCTGCTCAAGACCTGTCCGCTTCAGGTCATCGTTTCGGCCGAGTGAGCTGGGTTGAGCGGCGGGCGTTCGCCTCCAGGGCGGCCAGCTGCGGTCGCTGCGAGGAGGGCGCGAGGCCGTTCAGGTAGGCGACGACGGGGTGGTTCAGATCCCCAAGCATGGGCAGCTGGTCGCTCTCGAACTCGAGTAAGTCGAGGAGTTGCTCAGGCGGCTTTCTTACCGACCCATCGTTGGCTGGGTTCTCCCACATCGGGTACGTCCGCTGGGCGCGGCTCGACGATCAGGTGGTCGGCTCCAGCTGGAAGGCTTCCAGCACATCCCCGGGCTGGACATCATTGAATCCGTCAAACGCGATCACGCACTCCTGGCCGACGGCCGCCCAGCTGGCACCTCGGCTGGCACCCCCTCGGAGTCGCAGCCGTTGGATGCGGCCGGTCGAGAGCGCGCGCCGGTTCCTCGAGATCCTTACAAAACTGCCCTGCGTGACCTGGGCCCTCGGTTACCCGGCTGCCGGCCAGCACGGCCGCCGAGGCGCTTTGGATCTTGCTCAGCACCTGGGCCCGACCCTCGCGCACCAGTCGGTAGTCGGGCCCCTGCACGGCGCCCATCTGAGCCGTCGCGTACCGTCCGGCCGCTCTTATCGACCAGGCTGACTAATGCCTCGGTCGCGAGGGAGCTGCTGACTGCCCGTCGCAAACGAGGGGGACAGCTGGCTATCGTGCGTAAGGTGACGCCATGACCCTGGGTGACGCTGGCGGTCGCAGCGCGAATCGGCGAGGTCGACGGCGTCAAGAAGGGGGAGATGTACGCGGGCGTCCCGGGGACGCGGTGTTCACTGAGTACCGTGGTCGGCCCCTCGAGTTGGACGGTGACCGCGTGTACCAGTTCAGCCTCGAATGGAGGCTAGGCCAGACGATGGACCCGATCATCCGAAAGGAGCTCATGCAGGACGGCTCCAACCTACGCGAGATCGGACACCAGCTCCAGGGCGTGCTCGACGAGGCTGCCGACCTCGTCGGGGAGATGAAGAGCCGAGGCTGGACCTGCGAGATTCACGAGTGGGGTCAAGAGGACCCAGCCAAGGTATCGATCATGATCGACGGAGCTCCTCGACGGGTACTGGAGGATATTGCCTCGCTATCCCCTCGGTTGGCCTCAGCCGCCTGCTGGCGTCTGCGCGTGTGGAACCCGGACGTTGAGGCGGATCTGCACCTCTACTACTGGGCGGTACCGGACTCGGGCTCCAGTGAGGTGACCTGCCCCCCGAACTGCAAGGAGGCGGAGGAGGAGGCATTTCGTCACGCCTACTGGGAACCAAGCCTCTGAGCCAGCTGCCAGAGCTGATGGCCCAGGTTGTCAGCCAACTGGGTCGCGTCAAGCTAGGGCGGCGAGCTGCTCGTCCAGCCGGATGTGATGCAGTGATGGTGAGTGGTGGCACAGCGAACGGCACGGTGACGTACCGCAGCGGCGGTAGCCACAGCATCAATGTGACCTTCAACGGTGGCCTCGACTTTGAGCCGAGCAACTCTAATGTCCTTTCTCAGTCGGTGACCGAGGTACTTCCAAGCCCGCCCGCCACCGGTCGGCAGTGAGGCCGCAATGTCAGCGACAGCCGACGTGGCCGCTATCACAACCAGCGGTACCGCGACCTGGCCGAGGGAGCTGGGCCTCGGCGTCGATTATCTGACCCGATTGATTGCCCAGTGACCGTGGGCAACCCCGGTCACTGGGCTAGCAACATGGGCGCGCCTATTCAGCGCCGACGACCTTGAAGTCCTGGCTGACGAAGACGTGGTGCGGCCAGTTGACGCCGATCATGTGGACGTTGTACTCGCCGTTGCTCAACAGCACAACACGGTTGACGGTGCCTCCTGGGTAGGCGGCCAGCGCAGCGGCCTTGGCCTTATCCGCCGCTGTTCCGGTGACAATCGTGCCCGTCCCGGGAGTGAAGTTGGCCGGGACCTGACCGACCGGCGTGGCGGCGCTCGGTTGACCGCGTTGAAACGGGATGACTTTCCCCGTCGCCGCCTGCGCACTATTGCTGGAACCCGAGTTGGCGATCGCGTAGCCACCGGTCGCAACCGCGATCGCCGCGACGCCGCCAGCGATGGACGTGGTGAGCTTCCGCCTGCTCAAAATCTTCTGCATGAGGGTCATGGTGATTCATCCTTGGCATTTGTGAGTTGCTCGTTGATCCCACTATGCGACGAGGCCCTGAGACCTCCCTGTGAGACAACGTTAAAAAGCCTGTGAGGAAACATAAAAAGCCTGTGAAGGTCCAAGAGAGGCTCTTACGAATGGGGAACTGCTCGCATCAAATCCCGCCTCCGCGACCAACCTCCTTCGAGCTGCCCTTTTTGAACTCGGCGGAAGCGATCCGTCGTCAGCCGGTGATCCCGACGCTGTGGCGGCTGTGTTGAACACCGGTGGCGGCCTGGACCATCCACGCCGCCACGTCCGCGCGCGAGATCTTCTGCGACAGGCCCCGCTTGGCCCCCTCGGGAAGTACCACCACAGATCCACTGACCGGGCCGTTGCTGAGCAGGCTCGCGTACACGATGGTCCATTCGAGGTCGCTTCGGCGGAGCATCTCCTCGCCGACGCTCTTGTCCTTCAGCATCGCGCCCATGCCAATGCCGGTGAGCAGCCGTGTCCCGGCATCCAGGCGATCACGCTCGGCGGCAAACGTTGAGAGCACGACGACCCGGCTGACTCCGGCCTTGCGGGCAGCAGTGACGATTGCCCGGGTTGAATCCGCGATCACCGATCCTTTGCCGCCGAGGGTGCTGATGACGGCGTCGGCACCCTCCAGCGCGCTGGAGACGGCCGCCGTTTCCGTCGCCTCACCCCTGACCACGCGAAGGTTGGAGTGGCCTGCGGTCAGCTTCTCAGGCGAGCGGACGAGAGCGGTGACGGTGTGACCTGCGGCGAGCGCCTGCTCGACCACGAGACGTCCGGTGCGGCCTGTGGCTCCGAGGACTACCAGGTTCATTTCAATACGCTCCTGCGTTCAATCTCGAAGTTGAAGCTTCAAGTTGTTATCCTACAAGCACTTGAACCGTCAAGTTATTCCGCGACAGGATCCGAGCCCCCAGTCAGCCCAGTCGCTCCGATCGCTGAACCATCACGAGTGGAGCGCTTGGCTTCAGCTGGTCAGCACCTTCACCCTGCTGCCGGCAGCCCTCGACTCCCAGCTGCAACGAGACGCCGGCATGAGTCACTTCGAGTTCGAAGTCATGGTGGCGCTTTCCCGGCAGCCGGACCGGAGCCTTCAACTCAAAGACCTGGCCATCGTCGCCAACGGCTCCCTGTCTCGGCTGTCGCATGTGATCTCCCGGCTGGAGCGCCGGGGTTGGGTGCGCCGAAGCCGGGGGACCAGAGGTCGCGCAATGTACGCCGAACTGACCGACGAGGGCTATGAGAAGCTGATGGCGACGGGGCCGATCCACCTCCGGGAGGTTCGCCGACTCGTGTTCGACGTGCTGACGCCCGAGGAGGTGAAAGCGCTAAAGCACGTCACCGCCCTGATCAATTCCGGTCTGCTGGGCGAAGTCAATCTCGGAACGCTCGCGCGGCGGACCCGGGAGCGCGCGATGCGCCAGTCGAGCTAGCCGCTTCGGAGATTCGCCGTCACGGCCGCCCGGGCCGGCACAGGCCCCGGAAGAGCGGGTGCCAGGCGTCGAGCCAACGCGTCCAGGTCATGTGCCGAGATCCCACAGCAGGCGGTAGTAGGCCGTGCGCTCCAAGTCCGGAGCAATCCCGTAGGCGTCGAGCAGAAGGTCCTGCCAGCCAGGACCGTAGTTCCACGTGGTACTCCAGGTGGCGATCGCGATGTCTGCCCACCGGTCAGCAACGCCCAACTGTCCCATGTCGACGTGACCCGAGCATTCGCCGTCCTCTCCGATGAGCGTGTTGGGTGCGCAAGCGTCTCCGTGGCAGACCACCAGTCGCTCGATGGGAGGAGGGTCGGCCAGGAGCTCCAAGGCCTGATCGAGACCAAGATGCCGATGGTCGGGATGCCATGCTGCAGTGTCGATCACACCTCTGGCGGCTCCGCGCCGGCCGTCGGCAAGCCGATCCTCGATTGACCATGAGAACGGACAGGGGGCGACGGGCAGCACGTCGTGGAGGTTCCTGAGACCGCGACCAATGGCCGCCACGGCGGCGGCCGGATTGGCGCGCCAGCGGTCGCTCACGGCGTTATCACCGCGCAAGGCGGTTGTGACTAGCCAAGACCCGTCATCGTCAACGCCCTGGTCGATGGGCAGCGGAACCGCCGTGTACGGGGCCGCCCAGGTCAGGCGGACAGCCTCTCGACTTAGGTCGAGCGGCCCGAAACGTGGCAGCCACTTCACGAAGCGACGTGAGGAGCCCTTGCCGACGGCGAACGTCAGGCCCCCCAGCTGGTTTTGCCAGACCAGACGCAGGGGCTGTCCTGTGGCCTGGGCGACAACAGCTGCCGGCACGTTTGGCTTCTCCACTTGCTGTCCTCTCGCTCATGGTGCCACCAGGATTCGGCGTCGCCCAGGCCTGCCGCGGTCAACCGAGCCCGGTCATCGGTCCGTCCTAAGTCGCCACGAGGCACCGAGCGGGAGACCCGACCGTCCCTCCGCTCCCTCAACCTCATCATCGCATTCGAGGTGGGGCTTGCGGCAAGCCGGGGGATAGGTGGGATGGTGCGACAGTGAGCGCAGAGAAGATCCTGAAGGTTGGTCCGTCGGGTATTGAGGTGGCATACGAGCGCTTCGGTGACGTCCAAGCGCCGCCCGTGCTGCTGGTCATGGGCATCGGTGCGCAGATGATCAACTGGCCAGAGGGCTTCTGCGCCGAGTTCGTCGCCCACGGCATCCAGGTGATTCGGTTCGACAATCGCGACGTTGGCCTGTCGTCGCACTTCCCCGACGCGCCGCCGCCCGACCTGCCGGCGGCGCTGGCCGGCGATACGTCCTCGGCGTCCTACACCCTGTCCGACATGGCGGCCGACGCTGTCGGCCTGCTCGACGCGCTCGGGCTGGATAGCGCGCACATCGTCGGCGCCTCCATGGGGGGGATGATCGCGCAGACGATCGCGATCGAACATCCCGGCCGGGTGCAGTCGCTGACGTCGATGATGTCTACGACGGGTGATCTTTCCGTGGGGCAGCCGAGGCCCGACACGGTGGCCGCCGTGTTTGCTGGGCCGCTTGCCCAGAGCCGCCAGGACGTGGTCGACCAGATGATCAGGGCCGTTCGAGTGGTTGGGTCACCCGGCTTCGAGTTCGACGAAGCCGGGGTGCGCGACCGTGCCGGGCGCGCCTACGACCGAGCCCATGATCCGCTCGGCATTGCCCGCCAGGCCGTCGCGTCCGTTGCCTCAGGAGACCGGACGGAGCGACTTCGGTCGGTGGACGTACCCACCCTGGTGATCCATGGTGCCGACGATGCCATGTGCGACGTCAGCGGTGGGCGAGCAACGGCAGAGGCCATCCCGGGTGCCGAGCTCATGATTATCGAGGGAATGGGCCACGACATGCCCCGTGCGCTGTGGCCCGAGATCACTTCGCGGATCGCCAGCCTCATCCTGCGCGTCGATGCAGCTCATGCCGACTCGACGTGAAGAACGGTTGCGACTCGACGTGATGATCCGTTGCGGTCCTCCGCGCCCACTGAGACTGCGAACAGGATGAGGATTGGGTTGCCAGTACCCTGGACACCAAAGGGGGCAGCCATGTCGATCGAGGACAACAAGCAGGTAGTGGCGAATTTCGTGGAGGTGTGCCAGAACCAGCACAACCTGGCGGCAGCGGATGAGATCTTCCACCCCGACATGGTGAACCACTACGCTCCCGAGGGGCGCCCGATGGCGCCAGCGCCCGGCGTGGCGAGTGAGTTCCAGGCGTTCTACGGGATGCTGCTGCGAGCGTTTCCGGATGCCACGATGGAGATCAACGAGCAGCTCGGGGAACGGGACCTGGTGGCCACCCGGAAGACCCTTCGAGGGACGCACCGCGGCGAGGTGTGGGGACTGCCGCCGACCGGCAACAGGGTCGTATGGGAGTTCATCGACATCTTCCGCGTCCGGGACGGCAAGCTCGTGGAGCACTGGACCCACATGGACTTCGAGGCCCTGCGTATGCAGATGCGCCCGCGCGAATAAGCCAGCCGATGGCGGTCGCCGCCTGCTGCCGGGCAGCGCAGGGCGAGCTAGGCCTGACGAAGCCCAAGTGTGTTGCCGTCGGGGTCGTGGAACCACGCTGCCCGCGCTGGGCCGACCTGCGCGATGTGGCCAGTGGTTTGCAGCGGCCCTTCGGCATAGTCGATGAAGCTCACTTCGCGGTCTTCAAGTTCGCGAACCACCGCCTCGATGTCAGACACCTCGAAGTGGGCGAGAGTGTGATCCGCGGTGCTGGGTGCTCGCCGGAAGATCGAGAGTTGTGTTCCGCCACCACAACCGAAACGCACCGACGCCGGGTTCTCCCACAGGAACGTAAGCCCGAGTGTCTCTCCATAGAAGCGCTTTGCGCGGTCGAGGTCAGTCACAGGAACTGTGGCGACGATCATCGAATTGTCAAGCATTCGCGTACCTCAACCTTCATCCAACAAAAAAGTGAATTGGCCGTAGCAAGTGTAGTCGGGGCCACGTCTTCACTGGGGGCCAATGGGTCGCGGGTTTCAAATCCCGCCTCCCATACCAAACTCCTTCGAGTCGCCGTCCTTGAACGCATACCGGATCGGAGCCGGAACCGCTTGTCGATGGGCTTAAACTCCGAGAGTGCGGTTCGGAGCGCATCTGCCGATCGCAGGCTTTTCCCTCCGCTGCCCGAGCCGAGTGCCATCGCAGAGTATGCCGAGGCGGCCGAGGCTCTCGGCTTCACGACGATTTACGCCAATGACCACCTTCTCTTCTCGGTTCCCTGGCTGGATGGGTTGATCGCTCTCGCTGTCGCCGCTGGCGGGACCAGTCGCATTCGGCTGATGACGACGGCAGCCCTCCTCGCGGTGCGAGGAGCCGGTCCCTTGGGCTCCGCCCTCGCGGCTCTCCAGCACCTCAGCGATGGACGGCTGACGGCCGCCGTGACGCCTGGGTCTACGCGGGCCGATTACGAGGCCGTGGAGGCCGATTTCGACACCCGCTGGTCGCGCTTCGACCACGAGATACCGCGACTGCGTGAGCTCTTGGACCGAGTCCTTGCTGACGCCGCCCCGCCAATATGGATTGCCAGTTGGGGATCCAAAGCCGGGCTGCGGCGCGTGGCGCGGTTCGGTGACGGTTGGTTGGGCTCCGCATCACGGGACGCCAGAGCACATCTCAGGCTGCAGGATGTACTTGCGCGACAGGCTGGTGGCCGTCGGGAAGGATCCAGCTCGGTTCCCGCTGGCGCTGGCGACCATGTACCTCTACATCAGTGAGGATCGGGCAGAACTGCGCTCGGTATGGGATCTGGTTCGAAGCCCCGCGGCAACGTCGGCCGACCTTCGCGACCGCTTGCTCATCGGCACAGCGGACGAATGCGTTGGCCGTCTCCGGCGGCTAGAGGCAGCTGGGATCAGCGAGATCTTTGTGTGGCCATTGCGTGACGAAGTTGCCCAGCTCGGGCTGTTCGTCGAAGAGGTCGCGGGGCGTCTTGCATGAGGACCGCCATGGCGTGTCTCTGATTCTGCGAGCGCTATGGGCGGTTTCTTGCCCTCGAGGTCGTCGCCAGCCATGGCCGGTAGACCCGCCGGCCATCAGGTGGCGCCCTCCCCGATCTCTGGCTTGCCCGTGAGGCGAATCGTTGGCTGGTTGGCTTACTCCAGTGGCGTCGTGGCAGCCGTTGGAGTGGTGTTCATAGTTGGAATGTACGTGCTGTTCTTCGCTGGAATGATGACTACCGGTGAGAGGTTTGGCAGCATCAACGACGCTGCCGTGCTTATCCAGTATCTTCTAGCCCTTCCCACTCCCTTCACGCTCCACAAGCTCGTGCAGGGTCGATCGCCAGTCCTTAGCCGTGTCGCAATGATGATCGGCATCGTCGGGATGATCGCCATCATCGTTCTGCAGTATCTGTTGATTGCTGGGGTGTTGACGTTCGAGCAGCAGGTCGGGGCTGTCTCGGTGGCCCTCCTCGCGGTCGCGGTTTGGCTGGTGGTTACGGGCTATCTGGGGCGGTTCACCGGGAAGCTGCCCGGCAGCTTGCTGATGAGCATCATTGGGGCGTCGTATGTCGGCTTTCCCATCTGGGCCTTCTGGTTGGGGCGTCGACTTCTGTCGGACCTCGGGACCGATCAGGCGGCTGCGGCCTGATCGCGGTGCAAAGACCAGGCCCGCGTCGATGATGCTGCTGTCGGCCGGTGGTAAGCGGGCGTGTGTTCGCCAGTGACTTCACCTTCGAGCTCCTAGCCCGATCCGTTCCCGGCGGAGACGCTTGCAGGTGATCTCAGGAAGGACAGTAGGTCGGCGTTGAGCTGGTCCTTGTGGGTGCTCATGAGGCCGTGGGGCGCGCCCGGGTAGACCTTCAGGGTCGCGTCCTTGACGATCTTCGATGAGAGGAGGGCAGAGGCCCCGATCGGCACGATCTGATCGTCGTCGCCGTGGACGATCAGGGTCGGTCTGTCGAACCTCTTGAGGTCTTCAGTCATGTCCGTCTCGGAGAAGGCCTTGATGCAGTCGAGTGCGCCCTTGAGCCCGACCTGCATCCCCCAGAGCCAGAACGCATCCCGAACGCCCTGAGAGACCTGCGTGCCGGGTCGGTTGGCGCCATAGAAGGGCGCGCTCAGATCCTTGTAGAACTGAGAGCGGTTCGCAGTCACCCCGGCCCGGATGTCGTTGAAGGCCTCGATTGGCAGGCCGCCCGGATTGGCCGCGGTCTTCAGCATCAGTGGCGGCACGGCGCCCACCAGCGCGACCTTGGAGAGGCGCGAGGTGCCGTGACGGCCGATGTAACGAGTGACCTCCCCGCCGCCGGTTGAATGACCGACCAGGACGGCGTCTCTGAGATCGAGCGCCTCCATGAGCGCCGCGAGGTCGTCGGCATAGGTGTTCATGTCGTTGCCGTCCCAGGGCTGGCCTGAGCGTCCATGGCCCCGGCGGTCATGGGCGATCGCGCGGTAGCCATTGGAAGCCACGAAGAACAGTTGGTCGTCCCAGGCGTCGGCATTGAGCGGCCAGCCGTGGCTGAAGACGACAGGCTGTCCCGTGCCCCAGTCCTTGTAAAAGATCTGAGTGCCGTCCTTCGTAGTGATTGTGCTCGTGCTCACCGTGTGAATCCCTCCTGTAAGAATCAACCGGCGGAGGCCGGGAAAGCCGGAACCTGCTTATCGCCAACTACCGCCCACGCCGTGCCGGCTCTTCGCGGTCACTTTGAACGCGCGGTGGGTAATGCGCTCGCCCGAGTGCCCGCTGAGTGTGGTCCGGATGATTCGCTCGGCAGCGACGGCATGACATCCTCCAGGTTCTTGGCGCTGACTTCTGCCCACCGAAGAACGGCCCCCGACCGGCCACGACAGGTCGATCGGGAACCGCAGAGAGGGGATAGTACCGCGAGTCTGAAGGCCTTGCCGTCACCGCAGCGTGATGCCCACTTGACAGCTCCGGGACTTCAGTCGGCTCGCCAACGCGATCTTACAAAGCGTCTAAGACGCTTACTGTTGTCTAAGACGCTTACTATTGGAGCGAAGCTGGGACGAGACTGTTGCTCTGATCGTCCTCGCCTCGACTTTCTGTAGGGCACGAAGAGCGGGCGCTGAGACACAGCGTCCCTCGAAGGGAGGGTACGGATGGCTTACGAGGGTCCAGGTCAAGGTCAGGAGAAACCTCCGTCGTCGCCATCTGGGGGGCAAGGCTATGGCGGGCAGTCGCCGCCGCCAGCCAGCGGGGAACAGGGGTATGGCGGCCAGGAGCCGACGCCATCCCGGCCGCAAGGAGAGGGCTACGGACAGCAGCCGCCACCTTCCCGGCCCCGCGGGCGAGAGCGTGAGGGCTGGCGAAACATCATCGCCATACTGATCGCGGCGCTCTTGTTGGGAGCCGGAGCCGGGGCGGTGACCGGTAAATGCGCAGCCAGTACGACGAATACACCTCAACCCAGTCCGATCGGGACAGTGGCCTCCCCTGGCCCGTCAGGTCCGGCCGGTCCCTCTGGTCCTGCCGGTCCTGCCGGTCCTCAGGGTCCTCCGGGGTCGCCCGGAGCGCAGTGGCCGGCGGGGTCCGGGGGAACTGGAGGTCAATCCCCACCCGGCGCTCCGGTGACCGGAGGGCGATAAGCCCGGGGCACTGCCGGGTGAGCGCGGACTGACTGTGGAGGCCTGCTCTGCAGTCAGCCGTCGCTCCGGCCAACCCCAAAACGCGGTATCCGTGCTCCTATAACGCCATCACGCGGCAGAGTTGAGGCGGCAGACCCACCTGCCGTCGCGCACAACGGACTAGTCCGCGAGCGGCTGCACGTGCATCACGAGAATGTAGGAATTTGTGATGGCCAGCACCCCGAGCACGATGACGGCGGGTGCCAGCAGCAGGAGGCCGGTCTCGACGGCGCCGAACGCGATCAGAAGGCCAGACACCGCAATCACCATCAGCACCAGGTTGTAGGCCACGCCGATTCGTAAGTAGCCCTGGCGGTATCCGAGCAGTCCCTTCCTGGCGGCGAGCTGGATCAACGCTGAGGCCAGGACGCCGCCGAGGCCGCCGACGACCAACTAGATCCCGAACGCGGTCGGGGATTGCGTGGGCACAAGCTCAAGTGCGGCGACCATCAGGATCGTGATGAAGGCGAGACGATGGCCAAGCGTCCATCGAAATCGACCATGCCGTTACCCCCCTCGTTGAGTTGGCTGGAGCCGCTCAGCGGCCGTCACCGCTCGAAACGTTACGAGTTCGCCGCGGCCGTCCCGGCTTC
>CATPBP010000172.1 GCA_955652675.1 Candidatus Dormiibacterota bacterium | reverse complement strand
GGGTGGGCGGAAGAACAGCCGCGAGCCAAGCGCTCCCAGGATGAGCCCGGCGGCCAGGGCCGCCAACAGCGTCCAGGTGGGAACCACGTAGCAAAGGATGCCTGATGTCCCCGCCACAACGAATCAGGACGTTTGGTGTCACCACCCCCCGGTCAAATTTCGGATCAGGTCTGGTCAGATTCCGGCCGCACATCGGGGAGGGGGGAGTCGGGGGAGGTCGCCTCCCCTGACGGTGTAATGTTGTAATCATGGAAAAGGCAGAGCTCGACAAGATCTCGGGTTGGTTTGCCGGAAGGCTCCCAGACGGCTGGTTCCTGGGAGCACCATCGGTCACGACCGATGACAAGCAGATCCTGGTGGTGGGCGTCGTCAGCGACCCACAGCTGGGAGAGGGAGCGTCCCCCGAGGAGAAGGCCGGTGCCGAAGCCGGGCGGATAGCGCGGTTCCGCGAGGGCACCCGCGGCTGGAGGATCGAGATCGCTCGCGAGGCAGAGCGGCAGTTCAAGCTTCCGGTCACCTGGGGAGCAACCAGCGGGGGCACCACGACGACCTTCACTCCTGGCGGCTCCGGTCGCGGCGAGGGCGGAGGCGAGTCCGAAGAGGCGAAGAAGGTGATGATCGCGGCCCGCCGGCGTGCCATGCGCGCCTGGGGGAGGCGCTTCGCCTTCGGCGGCCCACCAGCCTGGCGTCGCGGCCCCTGGGCCTCGCCCGGCAACTGGAGGCGCGGCCCAGGCGCTGGCGGCGCCGACTTCCAGAACTTCTAGCGTCCAGAACAATTCAGGGAGACTGGAGATGGCGGTCGCGGAGCTTTTCGTAGGACCGGTTGAACCTCTTCCATCAGAGGAAGAGGCGCTCGACGCCTACTCGGCCACGGTCAGCGGGGTGGCGGAGCGGCTGCTGCCGGCCGTTTCCAGCCTGCGCGTCGGGCGCACAGAGGGCCGGCGGCCAGAGGGCGCCGGCTCCGCCGTGGCCCTCACTCGTGAGGGCCTCATGATCACCTCGGCGCACGTGGTGGACGGCGCCACCCGGGGGGTGGCGGCCTTCGCCGACGGCGGCGAGTACGACCTGGAGGTGGTGGGTACCGACCCCCTCTCCGACCTGGCGCTGGTCCGGGCCCGCTCGGCCAGGCTCGAACCGGTCGAGACGGGCGACGCCGACCACCTGAGGGTCGGACAGCTGGTGGTGGCCGTAGGCAACCCTCTCGGGTACGCCGGGTCGGTCACGGCCGGCGTCGTGAGCGGCCTCGGCCGCTCTCTCCCCACGCGCGGAGGTGGCGGCCGCCGCATCGTGGAGAACGTGATTCAGACGGATGCGGCGCTCAATCCCGGCAACTCGGGAGGGGCGCTCGCTGACAGCCGCGCCCGGCTGGTCGGCATCAACACTGCGGTGGCCGGAGTGGGACTCGGTCTCGCCGTGCCGCTGGACGGCACCACCCGGCGCATCCTGAACGCCCTCAACCGGGAAGGGCGCGTCAGGCGTGGCTACCTGGGCATCGCCGGCGGCACCCAGCCGCTGCCCCCGCCCGCTGCTGAACGGCTGGGCCGAAAGGGCGCGATCGGCGTGATCGAGGTTGTCGAGGACAGCCCGGCGGCGCGGGCCGGCCTGCGCCCTGGGGACCTCATAGTGGAGGTCGGCGGCCAACCAATCTCCAAGGCCAAGGAGCTTCAGGGCCACATGGTCGGGGCGTCGATCGGCCGGCCGCTGGAGATCGAGCTGCTTCGGGACGGGCGGTTGATCCGCGTGACGGTGGTGCCGCTCGAATTGAAATAGGCAATCCGCGGCCGGATTGCGTATCAAACAAGAGGGATGGGCCTGGCGGGGCCCATCCCTCTCTTAACGTCATGGGGGAGGCAGGCCTCCCCCATGGGCCCCCTCCCGCGGGAGTCAAGTTTTGGCCTCTGGGGCGGGACTCATCCGGCCGGAGTGAATCCGGCCTGTCATGGGACGTCTCTTTAGACGAGTGCTGACCCTCCCCGCAGGCGGGAGGGATCGTAACTAGAATCGGGGGACGTGGGGATCGGTTTCAGGTGGCCTGCTCAGCGGCTGGTTCACGCCCCTGCCGTGTTCTGTGGAGGGGCGCTCTAGGCGAGCGCACTGGCCCGTGGGGCCGGCTGGAATGAACCCGGCAGTCTGAGTTGTAAGGAGGAGGTACCTGATGGCCACACTTTTGAGGCCAGATCCCACGTTCTACCCGTCGCCTCGGCTGGCGATCGACTCGCCCCCCGAGACGCTGGCGTACATGGTCACGTTCGACCCGGCCCGGCAGTCACCCGACGCGCTGCTCACCGTGGACGTGGACCCGAACTCGGCCAGCTACAGGCAGGTGGTCGGGAAGGTGGAGATGCCCAACGTCGGTGACGAGCTGCATCATTTCGGCTGGAACGCCTGCAGCTCCGCGCTCTGCCCCTATGCGCCTCATCCGCATATCGAGCGCCGCTACCTCCTGGTGCCGGGTCTTCGCTCAAGCCGGATCTATGTGATCGACACCAAGCCAGATCCGAGGCAGCCCAAGGTCGTCCACACCATCACGCCGGAGGAGATCGCCCGCAAAGCGGGGTACAGCCGCCCACACACCATCCACTGCGGGCCCGACGGCGTCTACGTCAGCGCCCTGGGAGCGCCGGACGGCGGTGGGCCAGGCGGGGTCTTCATCCTCGACCACGACAACTTCAGTGTGAAGGGCCGCTTCGAGCTCGATCGGGGACCTCAAGAGCTGGCTTACGACTTCTGGTGGCATCTCGGCTACGACACCGCCATCACCAGCGAGTGGGGGACCCCCGCCATGGTCGAGAACGGGGTGCAAGCGGACATCCTGCTCGCCGGCCAGTACGGCCATCACCTGCACATCTGGGACCTGCCCCGCCGCCGGCACAAGCAGGCGATCGACCTCGGCAAGGAGCAGCAGATGGTCCTCGAGCTGAGGCCCGCCCACGATCCGACGAAGGCCTATGGCTTCGTCGGGGTCGTGACCAGCCTGGCCGACCTCAGCGCCTCGGTCTGGGTCTGGTACCTGGAAGGCGGCCAATGGGCGGTAAAGAAAGTCATCGAGATCCCGGCCGAGCCGGCCGAAGCGGACCAGCTGCCGCCTGTCATCCAGCCTTTCAAGGCGGTGCCGCCCCTTGTCACGGACATCAACCTGTCTCTCGACGACCAGTGGCTCTACGTCTCCTGCTGGGGGACCGGCGAGCTCAAGCGCTACGACGTCAGCGACCCCTTCCAGCCTCGGGAGACCGGATCCGTGCGGTTGGGCGGAATCGTCCGCCGCCAGGGCCTCGACGGCTCCGGTCCCTTGAACGGCGGCCCCCAGATGGTTGAGCTGAGCCGCGACGGCAAGCGGGTATACCTCACGAACTCGCTGTACGCAGCCTGGGACGAGCAGTTCTACCCAGAGGGCCTCAAGAGCTGGTTTGTGAAGCTGGAGTCCGGCGCGGACGGCGGGCTGAAGGCCGAGGAGGGATTCTTCCTCGAGACGGAGCAGCGGGCGCATCAGATCCACCTGGAAGGCGGTGACGCCTCGTCCGACTCTTACTGCTACCCGTGACCCAGACGCTCTGGCCCTGGCTGGCCCTGGCTGGGCTGGGCGTGTACCACGGGATCAACCCGGGGATGGGATGGCTGTTCGCCGTCAGCCGCGGTCTCCAGGAACGGAGCCGCCGCGCCGTCCTCAGCTCGCTCGTGCCCATCGCCCTCGGGCACGAGCTATCCATCGTCGTGGTTGTGATCGTGGTGGCGGTGACGCAGTCGCTGCTGCCGCCGCACACGGTCCGCCTTATGGCGGCCCTGCTGCTCGTCGCTTTCGGCGTCTACACACTGGCGCGGCCCCGCTCTCATCCTCGCGGCTTCGGCATGCGGGTGGGGGTGTTCGGTCTCGCTCTGTGGTCGTTCCTGATGTCCTCCGCGCACGGGGCCGGGCTCATGCTGGCCCCCGTGCTGCTGGGGCTTCCTGTTGCAAGCCAGTTCACCGACCTTCGCCAGCTGGGAGCGACCGCCGCCCTGGCGGCAACCGTCCACGTGACGGCGATGGCGACCACCATGGGCCTGGTCGCGGTCGTGGTGTACGAGAAGCTGGGTCTGGGATTGCTCCGCCGGAGTTGGTTCAACCTGGATCTTGCCTGGAGCGTCGTCTTGCTGACCACCGGTGCCGTGACGCTCTTCACCGCCTGACGAGGGGGTCTTTGCCATCCCGGAGCTCCGCATCCAGGTCGTCTCGGTACCGGTCAGCGACCAGGACCGGGCCAAGGCCTTCTACCTGGAGAACCTCGGATTCGAGGAGGTGAGCGACGCCCCCTACGGCGAGGGCAGGCGCTGGGTCGAGGTGCGGCCCGCCGGTTCGCCGACCTCCCTGACGCTGGTCACCTGGTTTCCCTCCATGCCCGCCGGCTCTCTCCAGGGCCTGGTCATCGATACGCCGGACGTGCGGGGGGCCTACACGGAGCTCATGTCCAGGGGAGTGCATTTCGCGCACGAGCCCAGGAAGGAGCCGTGGGGAACCTTCACCACGTTCACGGACCCGGACGGCAACGGCTTCGTCCTGGCTCAGGCCGCACCCAGGCAGGAGAGCTGAGGGCGGGGTCTCTTTTCCGGCGGAGTAGGAAGCGTCTCGGCGTTCAAGGGCCAGCGGGCGTCCGTAAAGACGTCGAATGGCTGCATCATTGAGCGTGGCCTTTTCCATCCTCGAAGCCCTGGTGGGCGCGGCGATCGTGCTGGTGGTCCTGATCGACGTGTTCCAGTCGATCGTCACCCCGAGGCCGACGGCCGGCCGGCTGCGGTCCAGCCGCTACCTCGTGCGCTACCTCTGGTACGTATGCCGGTGGCTCTCATACCGGCTGAAAAGCACTCGCCGGCGCGACGCTCTGCTGGGCAGCTTCGGCCCCTTCTCGGTGCTGGCGATGCTGTTCAACTGGGTCGTGCTGCTGCTCCTTGGCTACGGGCTGCTGCTGGACGCCATGCGCGACCAGATTCGGCCGTCGCCGCCCGGCTTCGGCACCTCCCTCTACTTCGCGGCCACGTCAATGTTCACGATCGGCTTCGGGGACTACGTGGCGACCTCGGCGCCGGCCCGGATCGTGTCCATCCTGGCGGGCGCCACCGGCCTCGGCATGTTCGCCCTCGTCATCACCTTTCTCTACAGCGTGACCCAGGCCTTCCAGCGGCGGGAAGTGGCGGTCGTGAGCCTGGAGGCGGGCGCCGGCGCGCCGCCGTCCGGAGTGACGCTGCTCGAGACCTACGCCCTCGCCGGGCTGGACGGCGACCTGGCGGAGGTCTTCCGGCGCTGGCAGGACTGGGCCGCCGAGGTGCTGGACACGCATCTGGCCTACACGCCCCTGGCCTACTTCCGGTCCAGTCACGACAACGACTCCTGGATAGGCTCCCTCGGCGCAGTGATGGACGCTGCCTCCCTGGTCCTGACGACACTCGAAATGGACGACGGAAACGAATCGCCCGGCGGACCTCTGCTGACACGGCGAGCAAGGGGCTGGGCCAAGCTGGCGCGCTCAGTCGGCGGGCACTGCATCGAGGACCTCGTCCTGTACTACGACCTTCCCGACGTGCGGGACGTGGGAGTCGAGTTCGACGAGTTCCGCCAGGCGCGGCACCGGCTGGCCAAGGTGGGCTACCGGCTCCGGCCCGAAACGGAGGCCTGGGACGCCTTTCGCCGCTATCGTTCGGAGTACGCCGGCCGCATCAACTCCATCGCCATCTACTGGGCCTGCCCTCCCGGACAGTGGATAGGCGACCGCTCACCGCTGAGGCAGCGCGCGCGTCACGACGGCAATCTCTCCTCGCTGGCTCCGCCTCGGGGCTAGCGCGCCGCGCGGGAACCCTCGGGAGGGGCGATCGCTTACGCAACCACTCAGTCGCTAGAGCGGTTCGTCCATGTAGGGGTAGCGGTAGTTGCGGGCCGGCGTGAAAGTCTCCTTGATCACCCGGGGGCTGACCCAGCGGATGAGGTTCCACATGGAACCGGCCTTGTCGTTGGTGCCGGAGGCCCGCGCGCCACCGAAGGGTTGCTGGCCTACAACCGCGCCCGTGGGTTTGTCGTTGACGTAGAAGTTGCCGGCGGCGTAGCGCAGGTGCCGGTGCGCGGTCTCGATCGCCATCCGGTCGTTCGCAAAGACGGCGCCAGTGAGCGCGTAGGGCACCGAGCGGTCGATCATGTCCAGCGTCGACTCGTATTCGCGATCGGGATAGACATAGACCGTCACCACGGGGCCGAAGAGCTCTTCGCGCAGGAGCCGCGAGCCCGTGTCCTCGGTCACGACCACCGTCGGCTGCACGAACCACCCCTCCGAGCGGTCCGTCCCTCCGCCCACCAAGATGGAGTGGCCGCTTCGGCTTCGCGCCTCCTCGATCGCCTCGGCCTGCCGCTTGAAGGAGGATTCGTTGATCACCGCACCCATGAAGTTGTGGAAGTCGGCCACGTCTCCCATGGGGATGGCCGCCACCTCGTCCGCGAGCTGTTCCCGGAGCCGCGGCCAGAGGCTGTCGGCGACGAACACCCGTGAGGCCGCCGAGCACTTCTGGCCCTGGAACTCGAAGGAGCCGCGAAGGATGGCCGTGCCGAGCGCCTCGACCTCCGCGGAGGGGTGGGCGACGATGAAGTCCTTGCCGCCCGTCTCGCCCACCAGGCGGGGATAGTTCCGGTAGGCGTCGATGTTCTCGCCGACCTGGCTCCAGATGCCCCGAAAGACGGCGGTGGAGCCGGTGAAGTGAACGCCGGCCAGCTCCGGGCTGGCGAGAGCGACGGGCACCAGCTCGCTGCCCGGCCCGTGCACCAGGTTGATCACGCCCTCGGGTAGTCCCGCGGCCTGAAACAGCCGCATCAGGTGATGACCCGAGTAAGCGGCCGATTCGGACGGCTTCCAGATCACCGTGTTGCCCATCAGCGCCGCGCTGGAGGGGAGGTTGCCGGCGATGGAAGTGAAGTTGAACGGCGTGACCGCGAGCACGAAGCCCTCCAGCGGCCGGTACTCCATGCGATTCCAGACACCGGGCGATGACTCCGGTTGCTCTTGGTAGATGCGCGTCATGTAGGCGACGTTGAAGCGAAGGAAGTCGCACAGCTCGGCGGCCGCGTCGATTTCCGCCTGGTGGGCGGTCTTGGACTGGCCCAGCATGGTGGCCGCGTTGATGGTGTCCCGCCAGGGGCCTGACAGGAGGTCGGCGGCGCGAAGGAAGACGGCGGCCCTCTCCGTCCAGGGGAGTCGAGACCAGTCGGGCCATGCCCGGCGGGCCGCCTCGATGGCTTGCTCCATCTCCCCGGAGGTCGCCCATTGCACGGTGCCCAGGACGTGATCGGTGTCGTGTGGCATCACGGCCTGGAAGGTGCGGCCCGTGGCCACGTCGCGTCCGCCGATCACGAGCGGCATCTCCACGGTCGTTCGGGCCATCTCGGCCAGGCGGTCTTGAAGTGAGGCGCGCTCGGGGGAGCCGGCCTCATAGGACCGAACCGGCTCGTTTGCGGGGAGGGGGACGCGGAAGACAGCGGAAGCAGTCATCGCTACCAGTTTGCCAGCGGCGGTCGGTCACCGCTTGGCCGCTGCGCACTGCTTGGGGGCGCCCGGCACCGAAACAGCCCCCGCAGGTGATCTAGTCCGGGGTCAGCTTCGTAGCTACGAGATGGCCGCGGGTATAGAACCTCAGGCGGCCACCAAAGACGCCCCACTCCCCCAGGCAAGAGGCGGTCCGGTCGTTCCGGGCCGCCTCGATTATTTCACCCCCGCCGCCAGAATTCCCTCACACCAGCGGGAGGGAACTTATCCTTGTTGGCCGGCGACCTCGACCTGGAAGCCGGAGCCCTGGAAGAGGCGGGCTTCCCGGAAGCGAACCCTGACCATGCCGCCCGAGACCTGCTCGGGCGAGAGAGCCACGGTCGCCATAACGTCGGTGGCTGGGGCGCTTACGCTCGTGAAGCGGCCCTGCGCAAAGTCGTAGATCTCGAGCTGGCTGCTCAGGTCTCGGTTGAAGGTCAGCTGCAGGGGTTTCGACGTGTCGGGCAGCAGGACATCGTAGACGTCGTGGTAACCCGCGCCTGACTGTCCGTCCGAGCCGGCCAGCCGCTTCCGCTCGAAATAGCTGAGCAGGTCCTCCGCCGCCTCCAGCCTCACCGGCTGATCGAGGACGGCCATGCTCGTCAGCTGTGGAGGCTGTCCATCGACCGTGAGGCTGCTGGGGCTCGCCGCGGTCAGGCCGGTCAGCACAGGCCCTTGGCCCGCGGCGATCTCAGTGAGAGCGACGGAGCGCAGCACCCGGTCGGCAGCCGTCGCGGCCGGCGCGGTCTCAGCCGGGATGGCGACGTCGACCTGGATCGTGCGCCCCGGTCGAATCGACGAGGCAACGGTCGCCTTGCGCAGCACGTCCCCGTCGGTAGCGAAAAGCGTCAGGTTCTCTATCGGGGCCTGACTCCGATTCCTGACGGTGCCCTGCAGGCGGCCACCCTTGAAGGAGAGGTGGGCCTCCACGCCAGCCGGCATGTGGGCCACGCCGGAGCTGGCCACGACCCGGACGCTGCCGTACACGACCCCGTCCTCTTGCACCACTGGTTGCTGTCCTGGTGAGACGTTCTCGGAGCCCCTGGCCAGCCCCTGGAGCTGATTGGTGCAGCGCTCGCAGGTGGAACCCGTGGTCCGGTAGGTGTCCATGCTGAGTGGCGCCACAAGGGTGTCCGGGCTGGGGCTGATCCTGTGGTTCCCGCGTTGGAGGAACAGGATGCGGTGGTACTCGAGCTGATTGACGGCCTGACCCGCGCCCACTTTGACGAGCTGGATCTCGTGGTCCTGGAGGCCGGTCTGAAGGCTGGAGCCCACGGCATAGAACATGGCCGTGAAGGCCACTGCCGATAGCGGGGCGGTCAGCCAGAGGAGCGCGGGCTGGCCCAGCCGCCGGTAGACCAGCAGGTAGTTGAGAGGACCCGCGAGGAGCACGTAGACGATCACGACCAGGGCGACGAGCGGCGGCCAGGGAAGAGGCGCGGCGGCCGCGACCGGCAGGAAGGCCGTGAACTGAGGATCGGGGGCGAGCATCGTGGGGCCGGCGGGCACCGTGCCGGGGAGGCCGGAGAGGCTCCGAGCCAGTGCCTGCTTCCAGCCGGGCTCCGCGTAGGCGGAGCCCGACACCGGGGCGCCGCCGGGGTCGAAGGCCAGCTCGATGACGCGGCCGGAACCGTAGTCAAGCTCGGCAGCAAGAGACGCCCCGTCGCCGCCTACAAGAAGGTTGCGAGCGCCCTGCCTCAGGGTCCCCGCCGCCACCGGCGCCTGCAGGTCGGCGGCGTCCGCGCCCGCCAGGATGGCCAGCGGCTGCAGGGAGGCGAAGGCGGTGGAGCGAGGGGCGAGCGGTAGCAGGTCCGTGGGCATCGGCGCCAGCGTTCGCCGCCAGTCGGCTCCGCCTGTCAGCACCAGCGTTCCACCCAGGCCCACGAAGTCGCGCAGCGCGTGGAGCTGCACGGCGCTGAGCGCCGCGGTGTCGGTCTGGGTGATCACCACCGCGGCGTACGTTGCGAGCTGGAGTGGGTTAGAGGGGAAACTGTGGGCGGAGCTGAATGCCGCCACTCGGGGAGTGATGCGGTCGAACTGGAGGCCGCCGATCGCCTGAGCGGCCGTCTCCACGTCACTCAAAACGGCCACCGGAAGGAGGACAGACCTCTGCACCTCCGCCTCCGTGATGACCTGGGCGCCGTTCAGGATCTGTGCGTAGTTGAATGACTCGGGCGCTGTCACCGCCACTGTGCGCGTCTTGCCGCCGGGCACTGTGAGATGAACCCGGTAGCCCGGCTGGGCGGCCACCTCGGGTGGAGTGGGCAGGCGAGGATTCTGAGTCAAGCTGGATATGGGTGTTCCGCTCGGCGTGTTTGTCCGGTCCTGGGTGTCGAGGAGTAGCACGTCGCCCTTGAAGGCCAGAGTCCCCACGTTTTGAACGGTGACCAGGTAGCGAACCCAGTTCCCTGTGCCGGCCGCCGTGACGTCGAGCTGGACGTCCGTGGCGGCGCCCGGCTCTACTGCGGGACCGCGGGAGGGCGCCCCCAGGGCGTACCAGACGATGCCCGCCAGGGCTACAAGCACCGCCCCGATGGCGAGCAGCTGCCGCCGGCTCACGGCGCCTGCGCTGGTTCGCCGGTCCTGTGGGGAGAGGTCATGGAAGGCCTGGTGAAAGAGAAACTACACCGTTCCGGGTCGTTCAGGAACTACTCAAATCAGTCGGCTCTGAGTGCGAGAAGCAAAGACAGACCGCGAACCATTCCCGTGGGTCGGTGTACCAGCGCGCGACGAAGAGACCGCTCGCGCCCAGCCGGTGCTCGATCGACTGGCGGCTGAACTTGGCGCAGATCTCCGTCATCAGCAGCTCGCCGCTCTCGAAGTCGACCGTGAGCCCGGCTCCGGGTATGGCTACTCGCTGTCGCTCTCGGGCCCGCAGATACATCTCCATTCGCGACTGCTCACGGTTGAAGACCGCGACGTGATCGAACGCATCCAGCCGGAATCCGGCGCCCAGCTCCTTGTTGAGGACCTGGAGCACGTTGAGGTTGAACTCGGCCGTCACGCCCTGGGCGTCGTTGTAGGCGGCCATCAACAGCGACTCGTCTTTGACAAGGTCGACGCCGAGGAGGAATGCGTCGCCTGGCTGAAGCAAGCGGCGAACCGAGCCCAGGAAATCGACCATCTCCTGGTCCTCGAAGTTTCCGATCGTGCTGCCCAGAAAGACCACGAGCTGCCGCCCGTGGCGCGGGAGCCGATCGAGGTGCTCGCCAAAGCTTCCCACCACCGCGTAGACGGCGAGGCTGCGAAACTCCGAAGCCAACCGGCGGGCGGTCTGCTGCAGCGTGGTTTCGCTGACGTCGAAGGGCACGAAGCATGAGAGGCGGTCACGCATGCCCGCCTGGATCAGCACTCGCGTCTTCTCCGCCGAGCCCGCGCCCAGCTCGACAATGGTCTCCGGTCGAGTCGCCGCGACTACCTCGGCCGCCACGCTTCGAAGAATCGCGTCCTCGGTCCGGGTCAGGTAGTACTCCGGCAGCTGGGTGATGGCGTCGAACAGGCTTGAGCCGCGGTCGTCGTAGAACCACCGCGGCCTGAGTGACTTCCGAGGCCTGGTCAGCCCGCTCCGGACGTCATCGATCAGTTGCTGGCGGGCGTCCCTGCCGAAGGTGT
>CATPBP010000171.1 GCA_955652675.1 Candidatus Dormiibacterota bacterium | reverse complement strand
TCCGGGCGCCGAGGCGAAGGAAGGGGTGGCACTAGGAGGAGCGCATCTGAGATGCGTGACGACGACGGGCCGGGCCCCCTGACGCCCGCATCGGCGTCCGGAGCCGCAATATGCCGGCGAATTTCTGGAGCAGGACACTAGAAAACTCTTGGAAGCTTGCGCTTGACTGACTCGGGAAGCACCGCGTCGAGCGCGTCATCCACGGTCACCACCCCCTGCAGCCGGTACTCCTGGTCCACCACCGGCACCGCCAGCAGGTTGTATTTCGAGAGCACGGCGGCGACCTCCTTCTGACCGTCCTCCACGCGAACCGTGACGACGTTCCGGATCATGATGTCGCGGATCGGTTTCTCGGGCGGCGCCACGATCAGGTCGCGAAGCGACAGCACACCCTGGAGGTGCTCTTCGGGGTCCACCACGAAGACGTAATAGATCTGTTCTGCTTCCGGCTCCATGCGCCGAAGAGTCTCGATGGTTTCCTGCGCGGTCAGCGAGTCGGGCACGGCCACGTACTCGGTAGTCATGAGGCCGCCCGCGGTGTCCTCTTCGTAGGCCAGCAGCTCCTGGACGTCCTCGGCCTCCTCTTTCTCCATCAGCCCCAGGATCTGCTGCGCGCGGTCCTCGGGCAGCTCGGTCAGGATGTCGGCGACCTCGTCCGGCGGCATCTCCTCCAGGATGTCGCTGGCCCGCTCGGCGTCCATGTGCTCGATGACCGAGACCTGGTCCTCGAGCTCCATCTCCTCGAGGGTGTCTGCGGCCACCTCCTCGGTCAGCGTATCGAAGACCGCGCGCCGCTCTTTGGCGCCCAGCTCCTCCACGATGTCGGCGATGTCCGCCGGGTGCAGCTTGGCGATCCGGCTGCCTGAGATGCGCAGGCGGACGGCGTCATCGCCGGGCGGCGCGCCCCCGTCCGTCGTGCCCTGGGCGATGGGGTCGACCACGTCCCAGGAGACGAGCACCATCGGCAGATCACGGCCGAAGAGCCGAGCCAGGGACTTGCCGATACCCTCCATGCCCAGACGGCGAAGGATGCCGCGCAAGCCGATGTCGGCGCCGACCAGCAGCATCGAGCCGCCGCTCTCCGCCAGTTGAAGGTCGTTGACGCGCACGACGCGACGGCCGTCGGTGTCCACCACCTGTTTGTCCAGAACGTCTCGCGCCAGCCAGACATCGCGAGGGTCGGCCTGGTAATGCTCGACCTCCTCGCGGCTGGCGCGCAGGGCGACCTCACGGGTGGCGGCCGCGAAACTTCGGACGCGCGACCAGGGGATTACCAGCTCTCCGCGCCGCGAGGTGACCAATCCGGTCACGACCGGATAGGGCTCCTGGACGCGCACGGTGACGTCACGGACAGTGCCAGCTCGGCGCTGCCGCACGTCGATCACCTCCGCCCCCAGAATCTCGGTCAGGAACAGCATTCCGCCTCCAGCGCTGGGGGGAGGTCGCCAAGGACGCGCGTGCAGCGGGCTCCCCCACTCGTTCAGCTTTGGCACAACGCGGCGTAGAGCGGCTGCTCAGCCATCTCGGGTGGCGCCTTAAGCCGGCGACACCTGCTCTACCCGTTGGCGTCTCTCGACCTTTCCGGGCAATGGCCTGTGTCCGCGCTGGAGCCTGGCCTAACGAAGAAGCGCTATAAAGTTGTCTCGAGCGTCAGTCTACCAGCCCGCGGTGCGGCCCCCGACAGACCGCTCGTCTGAATTGGGGTTGAATTGGGGGAGGTTGGCCGATACAATACGGCGGGTTGGGCTGCGATGACGCACATTTCATAGCACTAGTACAGTGAGGTAATCGAAGTGGAAGGATACTGTCTGAAAGACAAGAAGAAGGTCGAGATGAAAGACCCCAAGCCCTACACCATGAAGAATGGCAAACAGGCGACCAAGGGGGTTTGCCCCATCTGCGGCACCACGATCTTCAAGATCGGCAAGTCCACCTGAACCTCTGACAGCGACAGCGGTACAAGGGTCGCGCTGATGGCGCGACCCTTTTCTATTCGCGCTCTGTAACGGTCTGCTCCAGAGCGCTGAGCAGCACCTCAGTCGCGGACACCGCCTGGTCCACACCGAGCGCTTTGAATATCTCTACGTTGGCCGGGTTGTTGACGCGCGCAATGGTCAGCGGCACATTGAATTCCTTCTTGGCCAGCTGAAGCGCGACCAGGTTGTCCTCATCGTCTCCGGTCACCGCCAGCACCGCATCCGCGCGCTCGATTCCGGTGCTGCGCAGGAATGCCATCTCGTCGCCGTCGCCGCGCATCACGATGCTTCCCAGCTGTCCCTCCAGCCAGTCGGCACGGGACCCGTCCTTCTCCACCAAGGTGACCTCGTCACCCCGCTCCAGCAGGTCGCGCGAAAGGAAATATCCAACCTTGCCGCCGCCGATGACTATCGCGTACATGGGCGGCCGCCATCGATCAATTCAGCGGTTGCGGCGGTTGCAAGCGTGTGCTTACCGGTGACTATATGGCAGGTCATTTGACTCAGTCAGAGGCCGCGCGCAAGCGGCGCGGCAATGAGTGCGTCACTGTCGACATGGAGCCTCCTGACACTATTTCCGGGCCATCAACATCTGCCGCACGCGGCGTGAACCCTCGATAGTCGGACAGAACACTTCGAGACCTAGCTTTCGGTACGCCTCCTCTCTGATCGGGTCGTAGATACGACAGACGACGCGCGGCACCTTGTAGATCTGCTTGGCGATCTGGGCCGCCATGATGTTGCGGTTGTCCCCCTCGGTCACCGCCACGAAGGAGTCTGCCTCCTCGATCCCGGCTCTCCGCAGGAGATCCGCCTCCGTGCCGTCGCCGACCAGGAAATTGCCTTTGAAGTCCTGGCTCAGCGCCTCGCGGGAGGCGGCACGGCTGAAAGAGCCCGGATCGCGGTCCACTATGGTGACCTCGTGCCCCTCCTCGTCGAGCTCACTCGCCAGCCGCGAGCCCACGCGGCCGCAGCCAACGATAAGCACCTTCACGATGCCCCATTCTAGGGTGGCGCCTCAACGGCTTGATACGATCGTCAGCAACGTGCGTTTCCCCTTCACGTTGATGGGCATCCTCTCCCTGTTGCTCGGCATCTGGATCATGGTCTATTTCCTGATCCGAAAACCGGATGGGCCAGTGAGCGGCGGCATCGAGGTGGCGACCGCGTTCGTCATGATCGCCTTCGGCTCCTGGGTTGTATGGCGGCGGCTGACCGGACGCGAGAGGGCCTAGGAGTGTGCGAGGTGGGGTGCTAGCCATGGCCCGGCTGGGTCGGGGCGAGGCGCGCACGACGGGGCAGAGCGCGCGCATCCTGGTCACCGTCGCGGGCCACCCGGTCGATGAGGAGACGCTGCGGCTGGCCTGTCGAATGGCGCGTGAGCTGAAGCAGAGCAACGTCACGCCCTGGCTCTACGCGGTGCACGTGATCGAGGTGACACGCGCGCTTCCGCTCAGCGCGCCCGTTCATCAGCAGGTCGAGCAGGGGGAGCAGATTCTCGACACGGCGGAGCGCATCGCGGCGGAGTACGGGCTCGAGATACAGACGGAGATGGTCCAGGCGCGGGATACCGGGCCGGCCATCGTCGGCGAGGCCGACGACTGGCACGCGGACATGATCGTGATGGGGCTTCCCTACAAGCGCCGCTTCGGTGAGTTCAATCTGGGGAAGACGACGCCCTACGTCCTGAAGAACGCCCCATGCCGGGTCGTACTGTTTCGCGAACGGCTGGACGCTTAGTGTCCTGCTTCGGAAGTTCGTCGAGCAGATTGTGGCAGGCAGCCGCAGGCTGCCGGTCCGGGCGCCGAGGCGAAGGAAGGGGTGGCACTAGGAGGAGCGCATCTGAGATGCGTGACGACGACGGGCCGGGCCCCCTGA
>CATPBP010000170.1 GCA_955652675.1 Candidatus Dormiibacterota bacterium | reverse complement strand
GCCCTGGACACCAACTCGCTCGCCGCGAACGGGTGGATCCGGGCTATACGATCCGCCTCGGACGGCTGTCATACTCCCACGCAGGCCGGGCGGGCGCGGGGAGGGGAGTGAGCGAGATGTCCGAATCACTGCGGGGCAAGGTCGCCCTGGTCACCGGCTCGACGCGTGGAATCGGCAGGGCGATCGCGGGTCGCCTGGTCGCTGCCGGCGCGCGCGTCGTGGTCAGTGCCCGCGACAGGAGCGCCGTGGACGCCGCTGTCAGCGAGCTCGGCGAGAGCGCCGTCGGACTTCCCGCGGACCTCTCTCGCGCCGGGAGCGCACGTGAGCTGGTGAGGGCAGCGCTGGAGGCCTGCGGACGCCTGGACGTGCTGGTCAACAACGCGGGGACGGCGATCGCGAAGGACTCGCTCGAGTTCACCCCACAGGAGTGGGAGCGCACGCTGACGCTCAACCTGGGCAGCGTCTTCTTCTGCTGCCAGGAGGCGGCGCGGCACATGCTCGGCGCGAATGGCGGCTCGATCGTGAACATCGCCTCCCTACAGGCCTACGCCGCCGTTCCCGGGCGGGCCGCCTACGCCGCCTCCAAAGGCGGCGTGATCGCGCTCACGCAGTCCCTGGCGGTCGAGTGGGCACCGACCATACGCGTCAACGCCGTCGCCCCTGGCTACATCGCCACGCCGCTGATCGCGGGCCTCGTCGAGCAGGGCCGGCTGGATTCGGAGGTTCTCTCCAGGCGGACGCCGCTGGGCAGGTTGGGAACGCCGGATGAGATCGGGCGCGCGGTCGTCTTCCTGGCCTCGGACGAGTCGAGCTACGTGACCGGGGAGACGCTGAGGGTGGACGGAGGCTGGCTGGCCTGGGCGGGCATCTGAGGACCGTCGCATTGAAGCGGCGGGAGCTGTAGATCCTGGGCGCCGGTCTCATCGGCACCGCCGGGCTGCCGAGGCCCCGCTTCTGCGGCGAGTACGCGCTGCAGTCCAACATGAAGTACCGCCATGATCTACCGGCTCGACCACGTCGCCTTCGCCGTCGAGGACCTTCGCGAGTCGTCGCAGCCCTGGACGCGGCTGCTGGGCGGCAGGTTCGTGCAGGGGATGGAGGACTGGAGCGGCTTCAGCTTCATCCAGTTCGGCTGGCCGTCGGGCGGACGGGTTGAGCTCATCTCGCCGGGCACCGACAAGTCCGGCTTCGTGCGCCGCTTCCTGGACCGCCAGGGTGAGGGATTCCACCACATGACCTTCTTGAGCGACGATCTCCGCTCCGACGTACTGCACCTGCGGGAGCTCGGGCAGGAGGTCTTCGACGAGAACTACGAGAACCCCACCTGGATGGAGGCGTTCACGATGCTGCGGCTGCACGGTCGGAAGGTCCTGGTCCAGCTGGCGCAGTCCTCTCTGGACCTTCAGGAGCAGGACGCCGCCTGGGGCTCGCGGCCGCTGGAGAGCGTGCTGGCGGCCGCCGAAAGGCTGCGATGAAGCTGCTGGTGATCGGCGCCGGCCTCTCCGGCCTGGTGACTGCGAGCGAGGTGCAGTCGGCCGGGCACGAGGTGGTGGTGCTCGAGGCACGGGACCGGGTCGGCGGCCGCGTCCTCACCGTGCGCGACGGGCTGCGCGATGGGCAGTACGCGGACGTCGGGGCGGAGATCGTCTATCACGGGCAGACGAACATAGCGGCCCTCTGCGAGAAGCAGGGGCTGGAGCTGACTACCGAGTTCAGCCTCGGTACCGAGGCGCCTGACATGATCTTCCACGGCCAGAGGCTGTCGCCGCAGGCGAGCGCGGAAGTCGCCGGCGAGCTTCGGGAGGCGATCCGCCGGGTCCCGCCAGCCGCCTTCGAGACGGTCGCCCAGTGGCTGCGGAGGGCGCGGCTTTCCGAGCCTGCCGAGCTGCTCCTGGCGGCGATCGCGCAAGGCACCCCGGCCTCGCCGCTGCGCGTGGCCGATGCCCAGGAGCTAAACGTCGAGCTCTCATGGGGCAAGGGCTATCGCAAGATCCGTGGCGGCAACGACCGTCTGCCGCAGCGGCTGGCGGAGGGCCTGGACGTGCGGCTGAACCAGGTCGCGCGGCTGGTCGGCTGGGAGGCCGGCGGCGTCGCCGTGGAGACCGAGCGCGAGACCTTCCGGGCCGACCGCGTCGTGGTAACCGTCCCCGGACCCCTACTGAGTGAACTGGGATTCGGTCCGCCTCTTCCCCCCGAGAAGGTCCAGGCGCTTCTGCAGCTCCGCTACGGCAACGGCGCCAGGTTGGTGGCGCAGTACGCCGAGCGGGAGGCCGTCCACGCGGCGATCGGCCTCGGCTGCTTCACCGATCGGGGACCCGGCTACGTGATGGAGCAGAGCATGCAGCAGCCGGGCGACGCCATCGTGATCAGCGGCATGGCGGCCGGCGACGCCGAGCCGGCGCTGAAGACCGAGGAGCAGATCCTGGATGAATTCGACGAGACGCTGACGACGGTGGTCGGGCGGCCGCTGACACGCATCTTTGGCCACGTGAAGAACTGGACGAAAGACCCATTCTCCAGGGCCGTCGTGAGGGCGCCGATGGGCGACCAGCGCCGCACTGTGCTGCCTGTGATCGCCGCGCCGCTCGACAGCACCGTCTTCTTCGCCGGTGAGCACACCGACGACCGCGTCGGACCGGGCGGCATGGAGGGGGCCATCAAGTCGGCCTATCGGGTGACCTCCGAGATCCTCGCGGAGGGACGATGAGCACGGTGAGCGGCAACTCGGACCGTCACGCAACGAGGCGGGAGCTCCTGCTGATTCCAGGCCCGGTCTCGGTCGATGACGAGGTGCTGGAGGCTCTCGCGCATCCCGTGCGCGCCCACTACGGCAGCGAGTGGACGGAGCTGTACAAGCGCGTGGTGGGGAACCTGAAGACGATTTTCCGAACCTCTGGCGAGGTGCATCTCCTCTTCGGATCAGGCATGGCCGGCGTGGAGATGTGCCTGGGAAGCGTCCTCTCGCCCGGCGATGCCGTCCTGATCGCGAGCAACGGGCTCTTCGGCGACCGCATGGGGGACGTGGCGCGGGCTCTCCAACTTGAGGTGGTGACGCTGAAGCCTGCCCCGCGGGAGCCGATCACAGCGTCGGCGGTGGCCGCCGAGCTCGACCGGCACCCGGAGGTGCGCGCCGTCGCGGTAGTCCATCACGAGACCTCGATCGGCATCATCAACGAGGTGCGCGGGATCGCGGCGCTGGCTCGGGAGCGGGGCCTGCTCACCATCGTCGACGCCATCTCCTCTCTGGCCGGGGTTGAGCTGGAGATGGATGCCTGGGGGATCGACCTCTGCGTCGGGGTGGGGAACAAGTGCCTGGGCGGTCCGATCGGCGTGGCCCCGGTGGCAGTCGGGCCCCGCGCAATGGCGGCGGTTCAAGACGGCAATCGGAAGGCTGCCGGGTGGTACCTCAACGTGGCCACCTGGCATCACTACACGGAGCTCTGGAAGGGATGGCATCCGCACCCCGTCACGGTGCCCACTAACGTCATCGAGGCGGTCGACGTGGCCGTCGGCAGGGTGCTCGAGCGGGGGCTTGAAGAGCACATGCGGCGGCAGACGGCCGCCCGCGACACGGTGCGCGAGGGACTGCGCGAGATGGGCTTCGAAATGCTGGTCGCGGACGAGGTCGCCTCGCCGGTCGCGACCGCCGTCCTCGGCATGCCCGGGATGGACGTCGTCCACTATCTCCGCTGGCTCCTCGACGAGCACGGTATGCGCATCGGCGGCGGATTCAACGAGTTCGCCGGGCGCGTCTTCCGGATCGGCCACATGGGGCGGGCGGCGCAGCCCGAGGTGGTGCAGGCCTATCTCTCCGCCACCGCGGAGTACCTGGAGCAGGCCGGAATCAGCGGGGGGGCCGCAAGCCGGTGAGGAACTCCGCGGACGTGGTGGTGGTCGGGGCGGGCATCATCGGCAGCAGCGTCGCCTACAACCTGGCCCGGCTGGGCGTCCGCGACGTTCTCCTCCTCGAGCGGGACGGCGTCGCGGCCCATGCCTCACGCCTCTCGGCCGGGCTGGTCCGGACTCACTACAGCAACGCGCCGGAGGCTCGCCTCGCCCTGGCCGGGACCAGGTGGTTCGAGAACTGGTCGGAGATGGTCGGGGGCGACTGCGGCTTCGTGCGGACGGGGCTCATCAACCTGGTCACCCGCTCCGACCACGAGAAGCTCCGGCGCAACGTCGCGGTCCTGAAGGAGGTCGGCATCGACACTCACCTGGTGGGGCCTGAGGAACTGGTGGAGCTGGAGCCGGACATCCGGGTCGCCGAGGACGAGCTGGCGGCCTACGAGCCGCGGAGCGGGTACGCGGACCCGGCGGCGACCACACATGCAATGGCCGACGCCGCCCGCCGGCTGGGCGCAGAGCTGCGGGAGGGCGTCGAGGTGACCGCCATCAGGACCAGGGGAGACAGAGTGGCGGGCGTCGAGACCTCGGCCGGCCCCGTCGAGACTTCGCACGTGGTCCTGGCCAACGGCGCCTGGTCGGTCCCGCTGGCGGGCGCCGTGGGCCTGGAGCTCCCCATCCGAGCGCTCGCCATCCGCCTGGCCTTCGTGCCCCGGCCTTCGACGATGCGGGCGGGCCGGGCCGGCCACGCGGTCGTCCTCGATCGCGCGCACGGCGCCTACACGCGGCCGGAGGAGGACGACCTCAGCCTGGTCGGGCTGGTCGCCTTCCGGGACCCGATCGCGGACCCGGGCGCGTACGACGTCGGCCGCGACCCCGGCTTCGAGCGGCAGGCCATCGGCCAGGTTGCGGTGCGCTTTCCGGGCTTCGCCGGGGCCAGTGTGGCGCGGGCCCACAGCGGCCCCATCGACATGACGCCCGACGGCTGCGCGATCATCGATCGAGCCGGCCCCGAAGGGCTATTGCTCGCCGTCGGCATGAGCGGTTCGGGGTTCAAGAAGGGCCCCGCGATCGGCGCCTGCGTCGCGGAGATGATCGTGGAGGGCGGGGCGAGGACCTCTCCCGTGCACGCGTTCCGGCTGGGCCGCTTCCGGGACGGGGACCCGATAGTCAGCGACGCTTACGCAATCGCCCCAGAGTCTGCCGCCGTGCTGGGGCCGGACAACATGGTGCACTAGCGCTGAGGTCCGGGAGGCCGAGCAGCGGGGGGTGAGCGGGGGCGCCGGCGTTGGTGTGTGGCCGAGGCTGATCGCGGCCGTGGTGTTGCCGCTTGCGCTGGCGCCAGCCCGGCGGGCGGAGCCTCCGAGAGGCTGGAGCCGGGGGGCGCCTCGGCGGCTCGCTCCTCGGCTCCCTCCTCCGCAACCGCGGTGGTGGTGGACCCCTGCCATCAGGGCGGCCAGGAAGAGTGCGTGATCAACCCGCAAGTGACGGAGGCCAACCTCGGTGCCACCATCTGCGCCACCGGTTGGACGCGTACGGTACGCCCGCCGGTTCAGTACACCGATCGCCTGAAGCGCGAGCAGATGGCGCAGCTGGGCCTGGTCGGCAGCCCGGCCGACTATGAGGAGGATCACCGGTTGCCGCTGGAGCTGGGCGGCGATCCCCGAGCGCCTCACAACCTCACTCCGGAGCCCCACTCCTCGTCATCCGGTAAGGACCAGGATGAGAACGTCTTCCGCCACAGGGTCTGCTCGGGAGAGCCGCTCAAACAAGCGCAATCCGAGTTCGTAGCCAAATGGCTAAGCCCGTGGCCCGCCTACCGCCAATAAGACTGCTCGCTAGAGCTTGATCTTGGCGGGGGTCCAGGTCTCCAGTCCTTCCTGCACCGCGGACAGGAAATGACCGGCCTGGAGGCCGTCGACCACGCGGTGGTCGAAGGACATCGTCAGGTACATGATGGGCCGGACCACGATCTCGTCCTCCCGGACCACGGGCCGCTTGATTATCGACTCGGTGCTGAGGATGGCCGACTGCGGCTGATTGATGATCGCCATGCCCTGCACTGACCCGATGGCGCCGGTGTTGTTGACGGTGAAGGTCCCACCTCGCACGTCCTCCGGCCGCAGGGACCTGGTCCGGGCGCGGGCGGAGAGGTCGTGGAGGGTCCGCGCCAGGTCGAGCAGACCGAGGCGATCGGCGTTTTTCACCACGGGCACGATCAGCGCGTTGGGCAGCGCCACCGCGACGCCGATGTTCAGGTTGCCGCGCAACAGGATGCCTTCGTCGGTCCAGCTCGAGTTTAGGTAGGGGTTGGCCCGCAGCGCGTCGCAGACGACCTGGATCACGAAGGGCAGGTAGGTGATGTTGATGCCGTGCCTCTCCCGGAACCTTTCCTTGTTCGCCTCCCTGTAGGCGACGAGCGCCGACATGTCGACCTCGCGCATCCCCCAGGCGTGGGGCGCCGTCTGCACGCTGCGCACCATGTGCTCTGCGATCTGCCTTCGAACCGCGCCGACGCGGACGAGCTCGTCCTCTGGGTCCGCCACCGGCTGCCCCGCGCGCGGCGCAGGGGTCGGGCCGGGGGCGGCCGGCGCCGCGTCGCGCGCGCCAACGAATGCGAGGACGTCCTCCCGCGTGACCCGCCCGCCTGCGCCAGAGCCCCTCAGCTGAGCAAGATCCACTCCGTGCTCCTCGGAGAGGCGGCGGACCGCCGGGCTGAAGCGGGACCGTCCGTCCGTCTGCCCCGGCGGCGGCGGCGGGGGCTCGGCGGCCTCGACAGTCCCCGGGACGCCGGGGGCTTGCTCCACCGCCGGCGCGGCGGTCGCGGCGGCCTCCGCCTGCTCCGACCCTCCCACGTCGAGCTCAGCCAGGGCTGTGCCCACGGGGACGGTCTGACCTTCACCGACCTCGATTCGAACCAGCCGGCCTTCGAAGGGCGAAGGCACCTCGGCGTTCACCTTGTCGGTGACGACCTCGACCAGCGGCTCGTCGCGGCGGACGAACTCGCCCTCTTTCTTCAGCCAGCGGTCGACGGTCCCTTCCGTGACCGACTCCCCGAGCTGGGGCATCCTCAGCGTGGTCAATCCCATGGCGTGCCTCTCTCCCTGAGCGGATTCTAGGGCTCCATGCCCGCCGGCTCCTCGCCGCCCGGCGGCTTCTCGACCGGGCCGGCGTCGAAGAATTGATTGATCGTCCGGCGAGTACGCGCTTATCCGCCGGCTCCAGGACGACGTCATGATTTCGTCGATGAATTCCGCCCATCTCGCGACGCCGCGGACAGGTCACCGGGCGGTTCAGCAATTGGATCCGCCAGCTCGGCGAGCGGTGCGAGAGAAGGAGCCCGGGTGAGTGCGATGGTGGGCGGCCCGTGGGAAGAGGAATGGCGCCGTTGGGCGCGCGCCACAGTAGGAGAACCGGACGCCGAACTGGCCGCCGGGACGGCTCTGCGAGCATTGCGAGCCGGCGCCGCCGCGACCGAGGCAGCGGCGGCCGGCCGCCTGGCCTCGGGGCGGGCTAGCCCCGCCGAGCTCGAGGAGCTGCGCCGGGCGCGAGCCGAGATCGAGTCAGCTCTGCAGGTCCTGGCCTCCGCGCGAGTCGAAAGCGAGCTGACGCCCGAGGCCCTCACAGCGCTTAAGGCGCAGCTGAGCGCCAGGCGGGAGGCGCTCGGGCCGCCAGCGCCCGGGACGGCCGCCCCGGCCACGGTGCCCCCACCGGCGCCACTCGCCACGCGGCCCAGGCAGTTCAGCTCCAGAGAGTTCCTGGCCGACCATTCAATTCAGCTGCTCGCCTACTCGGGAGCCTTCCTCGCCGCGGTCGCGGTTTTGCTCTTCGATCTCAGCGGCAGTTCGTCAGGGCGCTTCTACGCCGTCGCCGCGCTGAACCTGGCGTTCGCGATAGGCGGTTGGGCAGCGTTCCGCCGTCCCGAGCTGCGGGTCGTGGCCCAGTCCTATCTGGCGCTGGCCGCTCTACTGCTGCCGCTCACGGGGCTGGCCGCCTACATCTTCCTGGATCTCGGCCCGCTGGGCGTTTCCGTCAGCCTCGCCGTGGCGGCCGCCGCGGCGGCCTGCGCGTTTGCCTACGCAGCTCTCGCCTTGAGCCTTCGCTCCAGGCTATATGCGGCGCTGAGCGTGACCGCCTTGCCCGTTTCCGTGGCGGCTGGCCTGGTCTGGGCCGGTCGGGAAGAGTGGGCGGGCGTCGGCCTGGCCGCCCTGGCGCCGGCCCTTGTCGTGGCGGCGGAGCGCTCGCGGCGTGGGCAGCGGACCTACGCGCTGAGCGCCGAAGTTGCGACCTACCTGGTAGGCGGGGCTGGACTCATCTGGAGTTCGTCCGACCTATCCATAGACGACCACTGGCACCTGACGGCTGCACTGGCCTGCGCGCTCTTCGCGGGCACGCTGCGGGTCGTGCTGCCCCGCAGCTGGAGCCTGCCATTGCCCAGGGCCCTCCCCGCTGCCCTGGTCCCGGCGCTGCTCCTGAGCCTGGCGCGAGACCTGTCGCTGAGCCAGATGCAAGGGCGCGTGCTGACAACGCTGCTGGCTCTGCTGGCGATCGGAGCTGCGTGGCCTCGGCGTTCGCCTCTGGACGCGCGAAACCGAGCCTTTCTGCAAGCTCTGGCGGCCATGCTCCTGATCAGCGCGGCCATCCTCGTCGACGAGCGGGCGCCGCTCCAGGCGGCCCTCCTCTGCGCCATAACGGCGGTCGGGGTGGTGCTCGCTCTCAGCTCCGGTCGAGATGCTTCGCTTTTCCTACCTGCCGTCACGTTCACCCTGGCCTGGTACTGGCTGGCCAAAAGCCTGATCCCGCCGCCTGCCAGCGCGAGCTCCACGGATCTGGCCCGCGTCTACGGTCCGCTCCCAGTCCTGATGCTGGGTGCCGGACTGGTCGCTCGCTGGGTGAGAGGCCGGAGTTGGGCCTGGCCGCTGTACGCTTCTGCGGCGGCGGTCGCGGTTGGCGTGGTCTTCCTGAGCCTTACCGACGCCGCCTGGACCCTGGCCGGCCTATGGCTGCTCCTCTATGCCGCGCTCACCTATGGCATCGGCATGCTCGAAGGCTGGTGGTGGGCGGTCACGGCGGCTCTGCTGGGGGTCGCGGGAGGCGTTGCCGCGCTGTTGACGAGCGTCCAGGCCCCCGCCTGGGAGTATCTGGTAGCTCTGTCCCTTAGCGGTCTGCTGTCCTATGGCGCGACGCTCGTCTCCAGCCGCTTTGACCGGCTCAGAGCCGCCCAGCAATTTCAGCTGTGGGTCGCCCGCGGGGAGGTGCTGGCGGCCGCGGCCGGCGGCCTGGCGCTTGGCAACAACGGTGAGGAGATCGCTGCGTGCTCCTTCTCTGTCTTGCTCGGGAGCGCGCTGCTCGGAGCGGAGTGGTGGCGGACTCGGGAACTGCTGGCGGAATACCTGGCGCCGGTCACTCTCTCGCTGCTTGGCGTCTTCGCCTCGCGCGCGGCCCATCTCGGCGACCCCCAGTGGTACGTCGCGATCCCCGCTGTGGCGGTCACCTGGACGGGAGTTCGGTTGTCCAACGACGGACGGGTGAGCCGGCGGCTCGCCTGGGGCCGGGGTGTCACGGCCGCCGGCGCTCTCCTCCTGTTCGGAACGACGGGGATAGAGGCGGCCAACGGCCCCGAGGCGCCCCATGTCGCCTGGCTGGCGGTTGAGGCGGCGGTCGGACTGGCCGCGGCGATCGCCGCCCGCTCCCGCAGCTTGATGACCTGTGCCGCGCTGGCACTGGCCACTGCGGCCGTGCTGGCGGCATTCCTGCTTGCCGAGGCGACCTCGCTCGCCCTCGTCTTCGGGCTCGTCGCCGGGTCTCTCCTCGTGGTCGCCACGGTGCTGGCGCTGCTGAGGAGTCGGTTGACGGGTGCCGGCGCGCTTGCCCGTGGGTCATGGGACCGGTGGGCTTGACCAGCCTCTTTCGGTAGCAGCATCAAGCAGGTCGCGGGGTAGCATCAGCGTCGCTCGAGACGCGCGGGCGATCAGGCCGTGGCCGTCTCCCGCGCAGGCACCGCCGCGTTGGTGATCAGGTGCTCGACGAACCAGTCGCGCGCGGCGCCGGACGAGATCTCGAAGCCACGTCCGACGTAGGCGTCGAAGTGGCCGCCGGGCACCAGGACGAGCTTCTTCGGGTGCAAGGCGGTCTCGTATGCCTCGCACGCGATCTCGCCGGCGACGAGGCGGTCGTTCGGCGCGACGACCATGAGAACGGGCGTCGGGGAGATGCGCTTGAGGTATTCACCCGGCTCATAGCCTTGAAAGAACTCCAGCGTGCGCAGCGTGACCTCGTTCTTCCAGGAGGTCCCCTCGTAGGCGTGGAAGAACTCGTAGGAGTCGGGCGTCGGCAGCGCCGACACCGCCATCGGGTCGGCGTCGACGACCGGAACCATGCCGGGCGCCTCGCCGCGCGCGCGGGCCAGGCGGTCATCGGTGAGCAGCTGCCAAATCTGCGACCATGAATCGATGCGCACGAGCATCTCGAAGCCGAGCCGCCCGGCAACGGTTGGCACCTGGCCGCAGACCGCCTTGACGCGGCGGTCGATCGCTCCGACTACGTAGGCGTGCGCGGCGGAGTAGCTCGAGCCCCACACGCCGATTCGGTTGGCGTCGACGTCGGGGCGCGTCTGGGCGTAGGTGATCGCGTGC